>JAFVEQ010000020.1 GCA_017475895.1 Rickettsiales bacterium | reverse complement strand
TAAATTTAAGATATCTGATGCCCTTAACTATGGTTTAGGTGTAGGTTATAGTCTAAATAAGAATTTATCTCTTAACCTTGCTTCTATCATTTCTAATAATGGAATATTTGGAATTGATTTGGGAGTTGGGTTGGGATGGTAGAGATAACGTACGACTCACTTCGGTGAGTCGTACAGAGTAGTTGATTTTTAAATAATTTTTAATATTATCTAGGTAGTTAAAATTAAAGTGAAGCCATATGATTACAGATGCGGTGCTTGGAAGGTTATCAAGACTATCTAGAATAGAAATAAAAGATAACGAAAAGGAAAAGATTAAGAATTTATTAGATAAAGATATAGACGACGTAAAGAATATTGATAGTGTTGACACAGAAGGGCTTGAACCTTTGATAAATCCCATTGATATTATTTTAAAAACAAATGAAGATATCGTATCAGATGGCGACAAGCAGGAGGAACTGATGAAGTGTGCTCCGCAGTCAATGTATAATTATTTTATAGTTCCAAAGGTTGTAGAATAGGGGGGGTTGACATGACTGACTTAACAAAATTAACACTGTTGGAAGCAAAGAAGGGATTGGAAAACAAAAAATTCTCCAGCGTTGAGTTAACAAGGGCATTTATAAATAATATAGAAAAAAATAAAAAATTAAATGCTTTTACCTCCAATAATTTTGAAGATGCTTTAAAAAAAGCCGAAAGTTGCGATAAAAATATAGCAAATGGTAATGCAAAAAAACTTGAGGGGTTACCAATTGCCATAAAGGAAAACTTTTGTACTAAAGGAATCAGAAGTAGCGCCTGTTCTAAAATATTGGAAAATTTTATTCCACCCTACGAATCTACGGTTACACAAAAGCTTCTGGATGAAAATTATATACTATTGGGTAAAACAAACATGGATGAATTTGCCTGTGGTTCCACAACAATGACCAGCTGTTTTGGTCCCACAATAAGTCCAATTAAAGCTAAAGGCAGTGATAGAGATTTAATACCCGGTGGTAGCTCCGGCGGTTCCGCCTGTGCTGTTGCTGGAAATATGTGTTTAGCGGCAACCGGAACAGACACCGGTGGTTCCATAAGACAACCGGCCAGTTTATGTGGATTGGTGGGAATAAAACCAACCTATGGTCGTGTTTCCAGATACGGAATTGTAGCCTATGGTAGTTCCCTTGATCAGGCCGGTTGGTTGGCAAAAAATGTTGAAGATAGTGCCTATTTAACAGATATTATCTGTGGATATGATGATAAAGATTCCACAAGTGTAGAAATGGAACAAACCAATTTTTATAACAATCTAAATGCGAACGTAAAAGGTAAAAAAGTTGGTATTATTAAAGAATTTTTGAATCTTGATGGAAAAATTCATGAGGATATTTATAAAAAGTTCTATGATACACTGGATTTATTCAAAAAAAACGGTTGTGAAGTTAAAGAAATATCAATACCAACCATCAGTTTTGTACCGGAATTATATTTGATATTGTCCTACACAGAATTGGCATCAAATTTAGCTAGATTTGATGGTGTTAGATATGGACACAGAACAAAAGCCGAAGTGAAAAGTCTAGATGATCTATATTATAAATCTAAAAACGAAGGTTTTGGTGATAATATTAAAAAAAGAATACTTTTGGGTTACTTTTTTTCATCCTCCGAAAACTACGAAAAATATTTCCTAAAGGCCCAAAAAGTCAGAAGAAAACTCACCAATGAATTTTTGACAGCTCTAAATTCTGTTGACTTTATCATAACACCAACAACACCACAAACAGCATTTCCCATTGAATTAACGGAGGAGGAAAAACAGAAAAATATTGAATCCAACTATCTGAATGACTTGTTTGTTTGTCCCGTAAATATGGCGGGTTTACCAGGATTAAGTGTGCCGATGGGTGTTGATGGGAAAAATTTACCAATTGGAATGCATTTAATAGGTAGACACTTTGATGAACAAACAATATTTGATGTGGGATTATTTTTGGAAAAAAATAGAGATTAGAAGTATGAAAAAATACACAATATTCACAATAGTAACACTGTTGGCTACAAATTGTGCATTTGCTAATGAAAAAGTTGACTTTAGCAAATACTTTATTTACGGTCTGTTTAAAAAAGGCGAATGTGTAAAAACGGATGAGGAAGAATATTGTGAAGAAGAACATTTTTATATGTACGATAATAAGATTTTTCTCTATAAAAATGCCGGAACAGAAACGGTGGAAAAAATTGATGATGGGAATTACACATTAACCAGCGGAAGAGGTTCTACAGTAAATGTAACTATAAAAAACAATAATGTTCAAAGCTTTAAGTTACTGAGTAACACAGGCGATTTTTTAAAGAATGAAGGTAAAATAGCTGAGAATGATTATTGTGAAATAGCTAAATTTAATCTAGAGTATAAAAAGGCTGTCGGGAGTGAAAAAAGTAAAATATATTTAGTGGGCATATTTGGAGACGATGAGGCAAATGGCGATTTGGCTAATACATTTTTATTTTTAAATAGAGAACATGGGAAAATATTAGCAACCTCAGGAACACATGAATATGAATACAAGTTTCCGGACAATAAAATAAATATACGTGTTAGCAGTTCAGATTTTATGTTTAACGATATATTGCCATTTCAAATATCTCTGAACAAGGAACTTACTGTTGTCGATAATAGCAGTGAGGCAGACATAACAATAGAAAATTGCGTAGTTAAGTCGTATAATAGACAAAAACTAAAACTACAATTTTAATTATTTTTGCTCAAACATTAGCTTTAATTTATCTACAACATTTCCATTTGAAAATATTAGGGAAGTGTCTGTTATATTGTAGGCTAAACCACCAGATTCTTCGATAAATAATTTTGAAAGCTCTACGTCTTTAATATTTCCATCAAGCACTATATTGGCATCATATCTACCGCAAGATGTGTAACATGCGTCCAGTACAGAACAATTATTCATCTTAAACATTGGCAATTTTGGTAAAATACGTTTAAGCATTGTTCTTTCCGTATCGCTTTTTACAGCAATTAATAGATCACCAATATCCGTTCTGCTGGAAACTCTCATTTTTTGATTATTAACAAAAGCTCCTGAACCTCTGGATACAAAAAACATTTCGTTTTCAACATAATTGTTTACTAATCCGGTAAAAATTTTACCATTTTCAGCCACTGACAATGTGGTACAAAAGTATGGTATACCGTGTGATAAATTTTTCATTCCCATTATAGCATTCACATAAATCGAAAATTTGCTATTTTTTTCAATTTTATCATCACCATTCTTCACATATATTGAATACGTTGGTCTTTTTCCTTTTAAATATTCAAACAAAGTATTTTGAACATAATTTACAGCTTTATTCACAAAACCATTCACGGAACTGGAATTTTGTAGATTTCTAATCTCGTTAAAATCCCTTGAAACTTTACTTTCAACTAGTTTTATAGCACTTTTTAATACATTTAAATCCGCTTCACTCATAATTACTCCTTTGTTGTTTTATTATTAAAACATTGATCTAGATCAAAACTTCCTTTTTCTTTTAGTTTTTCTAATTCTCTATTTATAAAATACTCCATATAATCCAATTCTTCTTCTTTCTTTTTTTTGTCCTTTTCATCACTATTCTCTAAATCATTCACAACTTCACTCATGACCCTTATTGCCTCACAACTGTTACCGCTTTGTGCCAAATAAATACCAGCCGTTTGTTTAGCCCATACGGGAGCATTTTTTACATCCTTTAGTTTACTTGCTATACTCACCGCCAAATCCTTATCCTTCAGGTCGTAGTTTGCTATAAAACTGGCCTGATATAACCACCACCACTTCTTCTCCAGATCCTTCAGGGCATGTTCCTGCAGAAATTTAACTATATATCGCCTATCTTCTATTTTTGGTGTTTGTGAAAAATAGTAAGCTGCCAATGATGGTAGATAATTTGAAACATAGTTCAACTTTTCCAACTCCTTAAACCATCCATAGAGTTTGTTGTAGTCATATTTTTTTAGAGATGTGAATCTCCCAAATGTATCACCCATGTTTTGCACTTCAAATGATTTAAATCTAAAATAAAACTCATCATCGCCAAAAGTAAAAGCCTTCATGGTGTTTTCGCTTGGTGGTGTAGATACCACCTCCAATTCCTGCTCTAAAGTTCTAAACTTAAACCAAAAAATTACCTGACACAACAATAGCAATAAAAACAGATACAGGTACCTCTTTGTCGAAAAATTACCAAAATTAGAATTGTTTATTTTTAAAATCATAAAAGGCCATCATAAACATTATTGCTATATATATAATTGATTGCGCAAACACAACTTTAAAAATGGAAAAGTCGGCTCCATATATTATCCATTTTGTTTGGCTAAACAGATCTAGTCTTGGTATAATGGAAGAAACAATCTGCGATAAGAAGTGAGACGACGTTGAAATTATATTATATATCACACTACCGCTTCTTACTAAATGCATGTTTATAAAAAATCCCATAAGTCTAGCAATTATATAAAATCCTATAGTTGAAAATACAGAAAATATAGCACTTTCTAAAATAAAACTTGCTAATATTGAAAACATTATGATCATCATGGTTTCAAACATAACACTCGCCATCCACTGTATTGATCCCAAAAGGTTATACCTACAAAACAACAGTAGCATTACAGAAAACATAAGTATCAAAAGAAAACTTATTATACTAAATGCTATCCAATACGATAAAATAAACTTTTCTCTTGATATGTTCTTTGATAACATAAACGATATTTCTCTATTTTCAAAAGACTTATTTATGTGAAAACATATAAAAACCACCATACCACAAACCAGCATTGTTCTGAAGGAACCTGCAAATAATGCAGTTTGCATAAGTGTTTCTTCGGAGGTTGCGGTAAATCCCATAAGATTTGAAATACCAAATATCGCCAATATAGCCAACGACAAACCCAAAAACAATTTGTCCCTCAGTGCTGACAGTATAACATATTTTAGTACTGTTTTCATATTTTAATCTCTGTAGTAGTTATTACTTTTTCCAAAGTCATTAAATAGCTTTTTATCTTTGCTGTTTGACAGTGGATTGTCCTTGTCAACTATTGTTGCCTTTATAAATATTACAGTTTCGATCAATTCCTTTGAATCTCCTCTTGATTTAAACAGATTTCCTAAAATTGGAATATTCATCAAAAACGGAATTCCAGAACTGCTGTTAGATATGGTTTCTGACATCAAACCACCTATCACCATAACTTCACCGGACTTTATTTTTAATGAGGTTTCTAAACTTCTTTTTTGTATCTGCGGAACCTGATTACCCTCATTAACCGGATCGCTAACATAACCGGCCAAAGACGATAATTCTGGCTTAACCGATAGAGTGATATCTCTGTTTTTCATATCAATTGTTGGAGTTATTTCCAATTTTACACCCACCTCCTCCTCTTGCTTTGTGGATGTATACGTATATTTTGTATTACCATCACTGTCTTCACCATCTTCTTCCTTTTCAACACTAAAGTATACTAGTGTATTTATAAAATCTAGTGTTGCTTTTTGGTTGTTTAATGTACTTATTCTTGGACTTGACAATGTCTTTGTATCACCAAATTCCTGCATAGCATCAATAACAACAATTAAATCCCTTGATTTTATTTTTTTGTTGAAAGATAGTTTTGTTAAACCCTTACTGGAACCACCGGCACCAACTATTGATAGTAATGTATCTTTTACAACATTTCCTTCTTCATCGGTTTCACCAGTATCTTTTGTTACCGTCCAGTTTATACCAGCTTTGTAGCTATCATTTAATTTAACTTCCACAACCTTCGCTTCTATCAAAACCTGTGAAGCATACCTAGCCTTAATTTTTCTAATGTATTCATCTATGGCTTTTTGAGCTTTACTATTGGCGTACACACTAATTATTCCAGCAGGTTTATTAATGCTGACCTGTTGTTCAATTTCAGAATCAGATTCTGATATATTTGAAATACTTTGCTGTATTGAATCTTCTAAACCACCAACACCAACTTGTACGCCAGTTTGT
Source organism: Rickettsiales bacterium (assembly GCA_017475895.1). Taxonomy (GTDB): domain Bacteria; phylum Pseudomonadota; class Alphaproteobacteria; order Rickettsiales; family UBA1997; genus RGIG8782. Next base: position 65,696 of record JAFVEQ010000020.1, on the reverse strand, counting down.
TTTTTAACCGGATATATTTTTAACAGATAATCTATTGTTTTTTCAATCTCATCCCACATATCGTGTCCCACCAACACATCTGCATCGTAATCTTGTATGTATGGTAAATCCCTTTCTATTTTTAGTATATTGTTACTGTATTCATATTTTAGGTTAGCAATATCGCATATTTTTTCAACCACAACATTTAATGGTTTATCTGTTACTTTTAGTATTATTCCACCATTTATAGTTGGGTCTATCTGTATATCAACATCGGCCAACCTACCCAATTCGATAAAAATATCCTTCAGTGGCACCTCTTCAGTTATGGAAAAGGATATCAATTCACCATTTCCCATCTCCGGTGGTGGTGGAGTTGATAACAACTTTGAAACATTAAGATTGTTATCATCAAAATCTGAAGTTATACCTTGATAGTCATCTCTTACATCAAACAGTGTATTTTTTACATCGTCTCTTTTAATATTCCTCCAACTATCCACCGTCGGATTTGGCTCTTTTATTCCTCTAAAAAATTCACAGGACGAGACCAATAGCAGTATAGTTAAGATTGATATATATTTTTTCAAAACAAAAACAAAATTGTAAATTTGCTTGTTATTTTAATAAAGTAAATATTTTTTTCAATAGTTTTTACACTTAAATTTACCAATCAAAACCCGATGATAAACACTAAACATAATTAAAGAACAATAAACAATCTATTGACTAATCCAAACAACGGGTTATATTATGACAAGCAACTATATAAACAAAATGAATATTTTAGGCATAGAAACCAGTTGTGATGAAACGGCGATGGCGATAGTAGATGAAAATAAAAACATATTATCGCACGTCGTGTTGTCACAGATAGATATACATAAAGCATTTGGCGGAGTAGTTCCGGAGGTTGCCTCCAGAAACCACCTAGATGTGATAGATGGTGTTTTTTTGAGAACACTTGAGGAAGCAGGTTTACAGGCTAAAGATATAGATGTGGTTGCTGCCACCACCGGCCCTGGGCTAATAGGTGGTGTCATAGTCGGAACAATTTTTGCTAAAACACTAGCATCCGCGTTAAAAAAACCATTTATTTCGGTAAATCACCTTGAGGCACACGCATTAACCTGTAGATTTACTGACAATGTACAATTTCCATATTTTTTGTTTCTACTATCGGGAGGACACTGTCAAATATTGCAAGTAAACGGTGTTGGCGACTATGTAAAACTTGGTGAAACAATAGATGACTCCATAGGTGAAACTTTTGATAAGGTGGCACAATTGGTTGGGCTTGAATATCCGGGAGGACCTAAAATTGAAGAAATGGCTAAATACGGTAACGAAAAAAGATTTAAATTCACAAAACCATTAATAGATAGTAAAGGTAAAAACAACAAAAGTTTATTTGATTTTTCCTTTTCTGGATTAAAGACAGCTGTTAGACGGGAAATAGAAAAATTACTTGGCGATGAATATCATTACAGTGACAGCTGTAGAATAACTCAGCAGGACAAAATGGATATATGTGCATCATTTCAAAAAACAGTTTGCGATATTTTAATTGATAGATTAAAAAATCTGATAAAAAACAACAAAAATAAAAGCATAAATGACATAGTTGTGGCGGGCGGAGTTGCAGCAAATCAATACATAAAAAATAACATGTCGAATATGTGTAAAAAATACAAGTATAATTTAATAACTCCACCGATTAAGTTATGTACGGATAATGGTGTAATGGTGGTGAATGTTGGACTCGAAAGATTTAAATTGAATTTAATAAATGATTTGTTTACTATACCAAAAGCAAGATGGGAATTGGAGGAGTTAAGGCTATGATGGTTATAAATTTTATAAGATCGGTAGTTTTTACCCTGTTGTTTTGGATAAACACACTTTCACTAATGCTATTTGCGGTGGTGGGAAAAATATTTCATTTGGAAAACGCGGTAAGAAAATTTTCCAAGAATTGGGCCAGATTAAATATTTTGATGTTGAAATACATATGTGGAATTAAATATAGGGTAATTGGGGTTGAAAATATACCGCATGATGTTTGTTTAATAGTGGCAAAACACCAGTCCACTTGGGAAACATACTTTCTATTTCAGTATTTTGAAAAGTATTTGGTATTCATATTAAAAAGAGAATTACTAATGATACCGGGATTGGGTTCAGCATTAGAATCTGTAGGCTGTATTTCCATCAACAGAAAAGATGGAATAAATGCCATAAAAAAAATGAGTAAACAGGCAAAAGAATTTATTGAAAAGGAAAAAAGAAATTTATTGATATTTCCACAGGGAACAAGAGTTCCGTTAAACTCAAACACAGATGATTACCCATATAAGAGCGGTTTTACAGTTATAGCAAAGGAAAATAAATTGGATATGTTGCCGATATCTCTTAATTCAGCAAAGTGTTGGCCAAAATTCCACTTTATAAAAAAACCCGGTACAATAACCATAAAAATTGCCCCACTTATAAAATATGAGAATTACAAAGATTTAAATAAAAACGATGTTGTAAAATTAGTGGAAAATGTGATTGAAAACAATCAAAAAACTCTTGATTAAATGAAAAGGTTTTTGCTTTTAATTTTTACACTTCTCGTTTCTATTGCCATTTCCTTTATCTTCATAAACAACTGTTTTTCCAATGAAGTTGTGGCTATTAAAACCTACGACAGAGAAAATTACATAAGAATAATGTTTGAAACAACGGAAAAACCAAAATATTTTGTTAATCAATACAAAAATAAAATTAATGTTAATTTACCAAATACCACAATAAAGAGCAATCTACACAAAAACATCTTTAAGCTAAATACCATAGAAGATATAGAACTAATAAATGAAGTTAGCGGAATAACCTTTATTGTTTCAGTTAAAAACAATGCTAGTCTGATGAGATATTTATATACGGAACCATCAAAGGTATCAACCTACTATAGAGTGATAGTTGACATATATAAAGACGATAAAACGATAGACGACATAATAGTTGGCATGTATGATGACAAAACTAAATCCATTGATGATGTCATAGATAATGTAAAATGGGATAATGAAACCATCGATGATATAATAGACAATAGCGTTAAAGCGAAAGATATAAATGAACTGTTGGCATTAAACAACATCATTGACGAAAAAGAAATAACCAGAAGCTTTGAGGAACAGAACAATGAACAGGTGGACCTTGATAGTTTCCTTAAAAGTATATCCGTCGATTTTAGCGATAAGCTCATTAAAAAAGAAAAAAGAACCAACAGAAACGTAACTAAATATAATCAGTTCGTGGTTGTACTTGACGCCGGACACGGCGGAAAAGATCCTGGGGCAATTGGAGTTAAAAAAACCAAAGAGAAGGACATAAACCTTCTGTATGCCAGAGCAATAAAAAATGAATTGGGAAAAAATAGCAAAATTAAAGTTATTATGACCAGAAATAGTGATATTTTTATAGAGCTAAAGGATAGAGTAAATAAGGCCAGAATGTTGAACGCCGATCTTTTTATATCCATACACTCAGATTCCAGCACAAACAGGCGAGCAAGCGGATTATCGGTATATACACTCATGAAAAGCGCCTCAGACACCAGAACAACAAAGCTGATGGTGACTGACAGTAAATACAAAATAATTAATAATATGAACTACTGGAAAAATAAAATAAAGTATGATTCCATAAGATATAAAACTCTCGCCGAATCTACAAAATTCACAAATGTTCTAATTAATAATCTCAAAAGTAAAAATGTAAAAATGTTTGGAGAACCACATAAATATGGTAATTTTGCCGTTTTACTTGCTCCAGAATTTCCTTCTGTGCTTATAGAGTTAAGTTTCTTATCTAACCCACAGGATGAAAAACTATTAAAGAACCAAAACTACAGAAACACAATCTCAAAATCCGTTGCCACATCTGTGTTTAAATATTTTAAAATATAACATTTAATTTGTAGTTTATTTACCTATACAAAATCTACTGAAAATATTATCCAAAATCTCTTCTGTGTTAATTCTGCCGGTAATTGTCCCTATACAAAAGCTAGCAACTCTTATCTTTTCTGCAACTATTTCTATTGGTAGATTGAAATCGATTTCCTTTAGAGCATTTACCGCCTTCAGCAGTTCATTTCTATGTCGCTCCTGTGTTATATTTGTTCCGATGTATGGATTTACCATAGATGTTATTCTGTTTTTTATCTCCTCAACCACAACATCAAGATTTATATTATTTTTTACGGACATCGTGATAACATTTTTGTATTTGTTTTTTACCTCTTTAATTGTATCATCATCAGCAATATCGACTTTATTCATTAAAACCAATGTATCATCATCAATTAAATCAGCAACATCTTTATTAACATTAATATTTTCTGGACTCAAAATTAGTATTTTTAAATCAGCATTTTTTGCATCTTCTATTGCTCTTTTAACACCCTCTCTTTCTAATACATTATCCGTTGTTCTAATGCCCGCAGTGTCATGTACATTCACCAACAAGCCATTTATATCCATTGAAATTTTTACAATATCTCTGGTGGTGCCAGCTATGTCCGACACTATAGCAACGTCGTTTTCAGCTAAAAAATTTAAAAAACTTGATTTACCAACATTTGGCTCTCCTATTATAGATATACTTAAACCGTCTTTTATCTTTTCACCTATTCTATTATCCTTGAGGGTACTTTCAATTTTATCTATTAAATTATTTATTTTAGCCTTCAATCCATCAATTAAATTCTCATCCACATCATCTTCTGGAAAATCTATTATCGCCTCTATATTACTGGCTATTAAAACGGTTTCATTTCTTAATTCATCAAAAAACTTTGAGTTTTTACCCCTTAATTGCTCCATTGCCTGTTTATGTTGCAATTCGGTTTTAGAATCAATTAAATCCACTATGGATTCCGCCTGTATTAAATCTAATTTTCCATTTAAAAAGGCTCTTTTGGAAAATTCTCCATGCTCCGCCAACCTCACACCATCAATACTCAACAGTATTTCAAAAACTTTATCTATGATGTAACTGGAACAGTGGAGATTTAATTCACAAATATCTTCACCGGTGAAGCTGTTTGGTGCATGAAAATATATAACTAAAGCACTATCAAGCAGATTGTTGTTTTCGTCCTTTAAATTACAAAGGGTTGCTAATCTGTGTTTTAGTGTTTTTTTCACTCCAAGTCTTTTAATACACTCTGTGGTTTTCGTGCCAGATATTCTTACAACAAAGACACTACACTTCCCCTTTATTGTTAATGGAGCAAATATAGTGTCGTTTGAACCCATAATTTAATTAATAATTATTCTCCAGCCTTAACTTGACCTGTGGTCGACTCAACAGAAGATTGTTGTTCATCGGTTGTCGTTGATGGTTCTTCGTTAACCGGTTCCGGCAGGTTTAGGTTTTCCGGTGTCAAGTCATGAACATTTGGCTCCGTTGACGTACCTTGATTCTCGCTATTTTGTTCCTGTGCAACAGACTCACTTGTGCTTTCTACACTAGAATTTATTTCACTTTGATTATTCTGCTCAACCGATGGAGTTTCCACCTCATCAACTTTAGTACCATCATTAGCATTACCATCAACACCACCATCGCTATCCTTTTTATCAACTACATCCATATCTATTGGAACTTCCTGGATTACATCAACTCTACTTTTTATATTATTTTTAAAGTCATTATACTTTAGGCCCAATATAAAACACAACACCACTAGTGTAACTTCTATTAATACCCTTAAAAACTTCATGTCTCTAAATAATTATTTAGTTATCTGTCTAAATACTAGACCAAAAAATAAAAAAATCAATAGACGACGGGCAATGAATCCTTAACGTCTAACGTAATACAACGTTTAGCTATTAAAATTATTCGTCGCTCTCCTCATTTTTATTGAATTTTTTTCTTTCGGAAGCGGTTAAATATTTTTTTCTCAATCTTAAACTTTTCGGCGTAACCTCAAGCAATTCGTCATCATTTATGTAGGTTATCATCTGTTCTAGACTCATCCTTCTTGGAGGTGTCAATATCACATTTTCATCACTGCCGGCCGCCCTGACGTTCGTCAACTTTTTAGCCTTTAGCACATTAACGACTATATCATTATCTCTAGAATGTTCACCCACTATCATACCTTCATAAACCTTATCATGTGGGCCAACAAACATAGTTCCTCTGTCCTGTATATTAAATAGGGCATACGGTACAGCCTCACCTATATCTGTGGAAATCAACACGCCTTTTCTTAATTTTTGTATGTCACCCTTATATGGTTGATAGGAGTTAAACAGTTTATTTATAATTCCTGTTCCCTTTGTGTCAGTCATAAATTCACTTTGATAACCCAAAAGTCCCCTTGACGGTACTAAAAATACTATTCTGGTTTTACCAACTCCACAAGGTTTCATTTCCTTCAACTCACCCTTTCTTTTACTTAATTTTTCCACCACAACACCACTATACTCATCATCCACATCAATTACAACTTCCTCTATAGGCTCAAGTTTATTACCATTTTCATCCGTATGATACAAAACTTTTGGTCTACCAACAGACATTTCATATCCTTCTCTTCTCATGGTTTCAATTAACACACCCAACTGTAGTTCTCCTCTACCTCCAACCTCAAAACTATCTTTATTGTCCGCTTCTTTTACTGTTATGGCAACATTACTTTCCTGTTCCGCCAATAGTCTATCTCTCAGTAACCTCGATGTAACTTTTGTTCCCTCTTTACCAGCTAAAGGTGAATCATTAACACTAATATTTATTGCCATAGTTGGGGCATCAACGGGTGTTGACTTTATTGGAGTATCCATTGCCGGATCACATATTGTATCAGAAACATTTGTGTGTTCCAGTCCAGCAATGGAGATAATATCTCCAGCTTCCACCTCATCCACAGCTATTTTTTTAATACCCCTAAATACAAACATTTTTGTCAATCTACCCCTTTCCACCAATTCACCATTTAAATTTATCGACTTTATCGGCATGTTTATAGTTGCTTTACCACTATAAACTTTACCGGTCAACATTCTACCAACATAGCTATTGTAGTCAAGAATTGTAGAAAGCATAGCAAACGGTGCATCTCTATCTACATCTGGTTCCTTTACATAACTCAAAATCAAATCAAACAACGGTTTTAAATCTTTTTTCTCATCATTTAAATCTTTAACACACCAACCATCTCTACCAACCGCGTATAAAACGGGAAAGTCCAGTTGTTCATCATTAGCATTTAGATTTACAAACAGATCAAATATTTCATTTAAAACCTCATCCGGTCTAGCATCACCTCTATCAATCTTATTGATCACAACTATTGGCTTTAATCCAAGCGCTAAAGCTTTTGATAATACAAACTTCGTCTGAGGCATTGGTCCTTCTGCTGAGTCCACCAATAGAACCACACCATCCACCATTGACAATACACGTTCCACTTCACCACCAAAATCGGCGTGTCCTGGTGTATCGACTATGTTTATTCTGGTTCCGTTGTATTCAATGGATGTACATTTTGCCAAAATTGTTATTCCTCTTTCCCTTTCGAGATCATTACTGTCCATTACCCTCTCGTCCACCTGTTCGTGATCCGAAAAGGTACCACTTTGTTTTAAAAGTTGATCTACTAGTGTTGTTTTTCCGTGGTCAACGTGTGCTATTATGGCTATATTTCTTATGCTCATATAAATTCTTCAAAAATTAATAACTGCTATCAAATTACCACAACAATATTAACTTTACATAAAAAAGCAAGAAAATTTTGAATATAAAAAAATAATAGATATGTTTTTTGTATTTTTATAGCAATATTTATAACCTGTTAATTCTGTTAATTACTTATTATTAAAAAAATTATTAACAATTACAATATGCTAAAATAAGATAAAAAATATAGTTATTAACAACCTGTTAATAACTTTTTATAAATTATTTACATGTTAATAATTTTGTGATTTTTTGGTTGATTGCTTGGTAAAAATTGTTAACAATATTAATTAACAATGATATAAACATACTTATTATAAAAGTTATTAACAGGTTTATTAACAACCAGTCAGTGCCTCAATGTTATTAACTAGTTTTCTGAAATCTTCCGGAGCTTCCACTTCAAAAAATAATATTTCCTTTGTGGTTGGATGTATAAACTGTATAGATTTTGAATATAATGCCTGTCTTGGAAACGTTTCGATAAATGTCTTATTATCAAGTTTATCTGTGTTGCCGGCAATTTTTCTTAGGTTACCGCCGTAGACTCTATCTCCGATTATGGGATGTTTTCTGCTGCTAAAGTGGACTCTTATCTGGTGCGTTCTGCCGGTGTCAAGTTTACATTCCATTAAACTTGCTATATTTCCGTATTCTTTTAGGGTTTTATAATGTGTTAATGAGTATTTACCTTCAGTGTTATCGTTTGATTTGCTTAACTCCATCTTTAATCTGTTATTTTTACATCTAGTTATGTAACCGTCTATAATTCCATTTTTGGGTAAAATATTACCCCAAATTATAGCATTATACACTCTTTTTAACACTCTTTTTTCTATCTGTTCCTTTAAAATAATATGTGAATCATTATTTTTTGCCACCACCATAAGTCCGCTTGTATCTTTGTCAAGTCTATGAACTATTCCCGGTCTGGTGGGGTCATCTATATTTGATAGATTGTCACCACAGTGATACAGTAGAGCATTTACCAGCGTATCGTCAAAGTTACCGGCTCCGGCATGCGTGGTAATTCCCGCTTGTTTGTTTAAAACTATTAAATCGTTATCTTCATAAACAATATCTAAATCTATATTTTTACTCGTTAACTTCTTTTCTTCATCTTCTACCTCGATTTCCAATACATCACCATTTTTTATTCTATAGGATGAATCATTGAATATTACATTATTTTTCTTTAACAAGTTTGTTTTTATTAATTCTTGAACTTTGCCTCTGGATATGTTTTTTATAGCTGTTACGATATTTTCATATAAAAATTTGTCGATTCTTTTATTCTTATCTTTTTCTTCGCATTTAAATAAAAACTTTTTCATTTTTTTTATTGAAAAATACATTGTTAAAGATAATATAATTATAAATGCATAAAATATTTATACAACAAAAATGAATAGTAATAATTTAACTCTACAAATATTTACAGCACTGTTACATTCAGATTTTATCACAAAAACAATATTATTCATACTGTTGGGAATGTCAATTTGTTCTTGGTCTATAGTGTTTGATAAATTTTTTAAGTTTAAATTGATGTCAATTAAAACATCTAGATTTGAAAAAATATTTTGGTCCGGAGATATGCTGGAGGATATTTATAATAAAGTAAAAAATAGTGCCAAGTGTCCGGCCATTGTTGTTTTTATTTCGGCAATGCAGGAGTGGGGTAATTCAGATGTTCAAAATATAGTAAAAACAAATGATGTTAGTAAGAAGAACTCTCTTAAAGATAGACTGTATGATGTTATGACGGTGGCCGTTAATAGATCGTTAAGAAAAATAAAATTTGGTGTTAATTTTTTAATGGTTGTGGGAGCAACAGCCACGTTGTTTGGTTTGTTGGGAACGGCTTGGGGTCTGTCCTCTTCCTTTAAGGCTATGGCTATGATGAAAGACGCCTCATTGACCACCATAGCACCGGGTGTTAGCGCTTCCTTGACCACTACAATATTTGGTATGTTAACGGCAATTCCAGCCATTATAGCTTTTTATTTTATAAGGGCGAGAATTAATGAATATGAAGATGAATTGGATAATTTTAAACTTGAAATTTTAAACATATTATCAAGAGAAATGGATTAGTATGAGAAGAATTATAAGACAAAAAGAAAGAAATAAAGACGATTTGAACATAAATATTACACCTTTTATAGATATAATATTTTGTGTGTTGGTTGCCTTTATGGTTCCAAATCAAAATCCTTTTGGTCGTGTTAATATTGAGTTGCCTCCGGTAAATGCTAAGATAGCTGTACTGGAGAGGGATCCGGTAAAGGTTATCATACAGCAAAACGGGAATATTTATGTTAACGATAAAGATATAAACGGCAGTAGTTTAATTGCTTCCGTAGATGAGGCGTCTTTAAAAAATCGAAACATAAAAGTTTATGTTATGGCGGATAAAAAAAATAATTATGGTGATATTTTGAGTGTGTTGAAAAAACTTAGTGATAGTGGTTATGTTGATGTGGTGTTGATTAGTGATGCACAAAATAGATTGTAATGAAAAAGAAACAGAATGAAATGGTTAGAAATTTTTTATATTCTTTGTGTCTACACATTTTATTTTTGTTGGTGATATTCTTCAGTGATAGCATTAACAAAAAGATAAACAGTGAGATGATAAGCAACCTAAACATAGTTGATGTTGATCCTACGCTTTTTAATGAGAATATAAAAACAACCGACAAAGATATATATCACATGTTATCGCTACAGGAAAAAATAGATTTATATAAAGCATCAAAGGAAATAAAAGATAAGGGTATTGTATTAGCAAATTCTAATTCGAGCAACAGGCAACAGCAAAACATATATCCCAAAACAGATAATGGCGTTGGTGGAAGCGTTGGCGTGCCCACCGATGTAAATACAACGGGTGCTGGTGTCGTTGGCGTTACATCTGTTGGTTCAGTTGGTGGAAAGCGTATTGGAGGTGGTGGTGGTATTGGAAAAGAATATGTTTTATACCTTGGTCCGACTGACTATAAAAGATACGTTGCCAGACTTGAAAGAGAATCAAAAGAAAAACAGGCTTTGTTGGATAGAAAAAAAAATGAAGATGTTTTAGGTAAAACAATAGATAAAGTAATAGCTACAGAAAGCATAGAAAGAGAGTTGGCTAAAAACAAAGAATTAACTAAACAGGTTAAGGATGTAGTTATAGTTAAAGAAGGACATAATGATGTTATATCTGGTGTGGCCGGAAGTGGTAATGGAGGTGTACAACAACAATATAATAGTAAAATTGATAGCATTATATCTAAACTTGCCGAAGATGAAACACTGGTCACAGAAAAAGGAAGTGCCGGAGGTGCGGAGGCGTCGCGGACACAAAATGTTGCATTTGTAGCCGAAAATAGTAACGCAAAAAGAGGTAATGTTCAGAATGATGACGCAAAATACAGGATGTTGATGGATGTTGACATTAATAAGATTTTTACTAAGGATGATCTAAAAAAAATTAGGACTGTGTTGGAGGAAGAAAGTAATGCTAATGCTCTATCTGTCAGGGAAAAACTAAACATTCAAAATCAGTTAATTTCTTGCTATAAAAGTGCACTTGCTCAAACTGGGAAAAAAAGTCTTGTTAAAACATCTGTTACTATAAATTTGTTTACAAATGGAATAATTAATTCAAAAGAAATTAAAGTTAAAATCATTGATGATAATAATGCATTTACTAAGGAAGATTATGATGTTGCTATAGATAATGCTAAAATAGCGCTTGCCTATTGTAACCCAATTAGAAATTTACCAGCAATGAAATATCAAAGCTGGCAAAACATTAATTTTGTATTTGATGCAACAGAATAGAGGAAGAAAATAATGAAAAAACATTTATATTTTATTTTTTTATGTTTTTTGCTATTCTATGGGAGTGGTTTCGCCAGTGAAAGTACAACAATGTCAATTGGGAATACTACCAACAACAAAGTGATGTTAAAATTAACAAGACCATGTATTATCAAAGAATTGGAAGAGGATAAACAGGAAACAATTGTTGAAGATAATAAAGAAAACGAAGTTACTAATCTAATAGACGATATAATCAAAAACGATTCGGAGACAGAAGACGAAAAAAAAGAAGATAAGAGTGAAGAAAAAAGTTTTAAACCAAATAAAATATATAGTAATTATAACAGTCCAAAAAACAACGATTTGTTTTTTGATATCTACAATAAGATAATAGAAAATTTATACATTACGGAGTTATATGAAATAGACTATGATTACAATTTCTGTAATGAAGTGATGGATTTTTTTAAAGAGAATGATTCAAATAACGTTGATGAATATATATTTAGTAATTCCTCCAGCAATGGTTATATTTTAAGTGGAGATATAATTGTTAATAATGAAAATGAATTAAAGTTACAGTTATTTTTGTGGGATGTTTTAGATGAAAAATTTTTGGATGGAAAATATTACATAATAGATTTATTGAATGTTGATGTGGATAAGATAGCTAACACGGTATCTGATTTTATTTTTCAAAAAACCATGGGTGAAAGCAGAGGAATGTTTAACAGTAGAATAATTTATATATCTGAAACCGGTGGTGTGAAAAATAGAACAAAGCAGGTGAGCATTATGAATTTTGATGGTTCAAAAAACACAAAGATAACAAGCGGTAGCAGTCTAAAATTAACGCCAATATTTTCAAGGTACAATCCAAACGAAATCTTTTATTTAAACTATACCGATGAAGGAGTATTTGTTTTCAAGTACGATCTGAAAAACAAGACAACCACAAGAATATCTTTAAGCGGTCAGGAAATGACCAGCGCGGCAGCATTTAATCCCAATGGTGAAAATCAATTGATAGTATCCGGTTCACAGGACAGTGGTGGAACCAATTTATTTTTGTTTGACCTAAACAAAAAAACCAACAGAAAACTTACAAACAACAAAAGTATTAATACGTCCGCGAGTTTTAGTCCGGATGGTAAAAAAATTGTTTATGTTTCCAGTAAAAATGGATCAAGAAAATTATATGTTATGGATTTAGAAACATCAGAGGAAAAGATGGTGAGTAACGGAGCTGGACTATACGATAAACCCTCTTGGTCACCGGATGGCAGAATGATATCTTTCGTTAAGATTTTAGGTGGTAAATTTTACGTTGGTGTCATGACGACGGAGGGTGAATGGGAAAGGATTTTGACCGGAGCATATTTAGTTGAGGGTGTAAAATGGTCACCAAACTCAAGATATATAATATATACAAAACAGGACGGTCCATACGGCAAAAAAAGTATCCCAAAATTGTATATAATGGATGTCTTAACCAGAACCGAATATAAACTTAATACTCCGGAAAATGAAGGAGCTAGCGACCCCGATTGGATAATGAATTTTTGATGTGATTATTATGTACAGTAAAATTTATAGAAAACTTGTTATTTACAGATATTTGTTTCTTTTTCTAAAGCTAATTTTATCCTTGATATGTCTAGCTGTATTTATTTTGTTTTCGTTTGAACTATATATTACTTTTAGTGTAAATGCAAAAATAGATGACGAAATTGTAAATACAGAAATAGTTGAAAAACCAATACTGCAGATTAATGATGATGACAATAGATTAACATTTGTAACATCAAATTTTGCTATCATTAAGGATTCTTATAATGATATAAAATTAAAAAATGTTGATATAAAAAGCTATTTTGTTAATGGTACGGCAGAAACCATAGTTTTTGACGGTAAAAGCGATGAAATCACACTACAAAATAGACCTAAATTAATATTCTATAACAATGGTGGTGGCAAATAAATGGTAGCAAAAATAAAAACTTTTGCCCTATTGGGTACCGAAATAATAGACGTAAACGTTGAGGTGAAGTTGTCCTCCGGTATAGTTGCATTTAACATAGTTGGATTGCCGGATAAAATAGTAAATGAAGCAAAAGAAAGGATAAGAGCAAGTATAAATTCAATAGGTTTAAGTTTTCCGGTAAAGAGATTAATTGTAAATCTAAATCCGGCGGATGTTAGTAAAGAGGGTAGTTATTTAGATTTACCTATGGCTATAGGTATCCTAATAGAAATGGGTATAATACCACAGGAAAAAATCAATAAATATGTTGTTGTTGGTGAATTATCTTTAGATGGAGCACTAAATAAAGTTAATGGAATATTACCGGTGGCTTTAGGAGCAAAGGAAAGAGGACTTGGTATAATTTGCCCTAAATGCTGTGCTAAAGAGGCACTGTGGGTTGATGAAAACATTGATATTGTTGCTGTTGATGATTTATTGACTTTAATAAACTATTTAAACGGAAGATGTGAAATCGAGAAACCGACAATAAACAGGAAAATGGATGACACAAATTATCCGGATCTGAAGGATGTTTATGGACAACGACAGGGTAAAAGAGCTTTAGAAATTGCCGCCGCCGGTGGACACAATCTATTGATGATTGGTCCCCCCGGAACCGGTAAATCTATGTTGGCACAGAGAATTTTGGGTATACTACCGGAATTAACCGCTAAAGAGATTTTAGAGATTAATATAATGAAAAGTATATCCAGTGGTTTAAACAATGGCGAATTGGTGAATAAAAGACCTTTTTTAGATCCACATCACTCCTGTTCTATGCCTGCTATGGTTGGTGGGGGCAGTAAGTCAAAACCAGGACAGATTTCAATGGCGCACAATGGTATATTGTTTTTGGATGAATTGCCAGAATTTTCTAGACAGGTGTTGGATTCATTAAGGCAACCGCTGGAAACTGGTAAAATAACGGTGGCTAGAGCTGCACAGAGCATCACGTATCCGGCAGAATTTCAACTAATAGGAGCCATGAATCCGTGCAGATGTGGACACTATGGAGATGTAGAAAAACAATGTAAGAGGGCGCCGTTTTGCGCACAGGAGTACCAAAACAAAATTTCTGGTCCAATTCTTGATAGGTTTGACATTACCGTTGATATACCAAAGATAGATATTTTTAAAGAAAAAGCAAAGGCTGTTAACAATGAAACGTCGGCTGTGGTTAAGAAAAGAGTTGATGTTGCTAGACAAATGCAAATTGAAAGATATAAAGATTCAAAAACAAATCACAGAATGTTGAATGCCTATGCTAGTAATGATGAAATTGGTAAATATATGAAACTTGATGATAAGTGTGAAAATGTTATCATGTTGGCAAATCAGGTTTTTAATTTATCTCTGAGGGGTTATAATAAGATAATAAAGGTTGCTAGAACAATTGCCGATTTGGAACAGAGTGAAAATATAACTGAAAATCATGTTAGAGAGGCTTTGATGTTTAAGGAGACGGAGTTTTTGAGTGTTAATAAATAATATACATAACTTATAAGTATTATTGGTGTTGATAATTAATGGATATGGTTTGTTGTCCAGCGGACCATATCCACACATGAATCAAGGTTTGTTTTTCGGTTGCAAAATCAAAATAAAAGTATTACAATCTTTTTGAAAACATATTTATAAACATGAATTTAGAACAACTAAGGGCAGAGATAGACAGAAGTAACAAAGAGATAGTTTTTGCCATAGCCAAAAGATTTCAACTTACAAGAAAAGTTGGGGAACTTAAAAGACAGAATAATCTACAATCAAAAGACAAATCCAGAGAGTTGAAGGTTATAGAAAATGTTAGGCTGTTGGCAAAAGAAAGCGGAATCGATGAAGATATGATTGAAAATATTTTTTCAATAGTTATGAAGCAGGTTGTGAAGGAACATGAAGAGGTAAAAAAGAATAATGGATGAAGTAATTGAGGTTAATAAAATAGATGAAATAAAAAAAAGATCTGCCGTTGAAATTCCCAGCTCAAAGAGTTATACAAATAGGGCCTTAATTATAGCGAGTTTAGTGGATGGTAAAACAATTTTACATAATCCACTTTATAGTGATGACACTAAATATATGATGGAATCGTTGGAAAAAATAGGTGTTGTGTTTGAAAAAAATAATAAAGATTTAGTTGTGTATGGTAATGGTGGAAATTTTGCTTTAGAAAACGACAATGTTGAACTGTTTTGTGGTATGGCTGGCACCACCAGTAGGTTTTTAACTGGACTTTTAGCTCTGATGGATACTAATGTGGTAATAAATGGCGAAGGTAAAATACTGGAGAGACCAATTGGCGAGCTGGTGGAGGGTTTAAGACAAATTGGAGTAAAAATTGACTATTTAGGAAAAACTGGTTCTTTGCCGTTAAGGGGTAATGGTAAAAGTATTGGTTTTGCTGGTAATCATAATGAAATATCAATGAATGGTGGTGTATCAAGTCAGTATTTTACTGCTTTGATGATGGTTGCTCCGTTGTTGAAGAACGGATTGACGATTAATGTAATTGATAAACAAGTTTCTAGCTCCTACATAGACATGACCATTGATATAATGAAAACATTTGGTGTCGATGTTGTGAATAAAAATTATAAACAGTATGTCATAGAACCGGCAAAATATAGGGCGGTGGAATATAGTGTAGAAGGAGATTGGTCTTCCGCATCATATTTTTGTTGTTTGGGGGCTTTGTTTGATGGAGGGATAGAAGTAGCCAATGTAAACAATAACTCGGTTCAGGGTGATAAAAATTTTGTGGAACTATTGAAGCAAATGGGAGCGGAGGTAAAATACTGCACCGATTCAGTTTTTGTTAGAGGGCGAAATTTAAAGCCAATAGATGTTGATATGAAGCTGATGCCTGATGCTGCCGTGTCACTTGCTGTACTGCTATCATTTGTTGATGGTAAAAGTAAAATAACTGGTTTATCAACTCTAAAAAATAAGGAAAGTGATAGGCTTATGGCGTTACATAATGAATTGAAGAAATTGTCTATAGATACTGAAATTGGTGATGATTTTATAATTATTTATGGTGGAAAACCTAAAGTTGTTGGTGAAATAGAAACCTACAATGACCACAGAATAGCTATGTCGTTCGCCATTGCCGGAGCAAAACTTGGTGGACTCAAAATAAAAAATCCTGCAGTAGTTAGTAAATCATTTCCTGATTTTTGGAATTGTTTAAATAAATTAAGGTAGCATATGTATAACAGAATATTATTTATTGGTTTCAGGTGTACTGGTAAAACGACAATATCAAAAGAGGTTGCAAATATTTTAGGCTTCGGACTTGTGGATACCGACACTATGATAGAAAAAGAATACGGCAGAAGCATAAATCAAATAACAAAGAATGGTACAAATTGGGTTGATTTTAGAAGGATTGAAACTTTAAAAATAAAGGAATTGTTGAATTTTGACAATATGGTTATTTCTGCCGGCGGGGGTGTTGGTGTCAATGATGTTCCCTACAATAGCGTTTTAACCTTTGGAGATGTGCAAAGGGAAATAATAAAAAAATCATTGGATACATTAAAAATTTTGTTGGTGGCGGACGAGGACGTGATTAGAAAAAGATTGTATAGTGTGGGAATGGAAAGGTTGCCGGATTTACACGGAAAGGATCGTTCCGTTGATGAATATATTGAAAACAATATACAAATAATGAATAAAAGAGAAGAATATTATAGAGAGATGGCGGATTTGGTTTTTGATACAAATGGTGATGTGTTGGAAAATGTGAATAAAATTATTGATGCCATTAAAAATATTAAAAATTTGTAAGGTGATATGACAGGAAATACCTTTGGAAATTTATTCAGAGTGACGACATTTGGAGAATCTCATGGGATAGCCATAGGTTGTGTTGTGGATGGTTGTCCTCCCAATATCGAGATAGATGAAAACGATATCCAGAAGGAGTTGGACAGGAGAAAACCTGGACAAAGTTCCATAACAACCCAAAGAAAAGAAGAGGATATGGTCCAGATATTATCGGGGGTTTTTGAGGGAAAAGCCACAGGTACTCCAATTGCCTTGCTTATAATGAATAAAGACCATAGAACAACCGATTATTCAAATATTAAGGATATTTTTAGACCGTCTCATGCAGACTATACCTATTTTAGAAAATATGGAATAAGAGACTATAGAGGAGGGGGTAGGGCATCGGCCAGAGAAACAGCCTGTAGAGTTGCCGCTGGTGCTATAGCAAAAAAGTTTCTTGAGAGTATTGGGATAAAAGTTTTGGCTTTTGTGGAACAAGTTGGTAACATACAGGCTAGATTTAACTCAATGGATGATGTTAGTGAAGACGCAATAGAGAGTAATATAATTAGGTGTCCGGATGAGGAAAAGGCAAAATTGATGGTGGAATTGATTGAAAAAGCCAGAAACGATGGCGACTCTGTGGGTGGAATAGTGAAATGCTTTGTAAAAAACTGTCCTGTTGGTCTAGGTGAACCGGTGTTTGATAAGCTATCGGCACAACTGGCAAAGGCAATGTTGAGTATTAATGCCTGTAAAGGTTTTGAATATGGAGAAGGTTTTGACTGTGTCAACTTTAAAGGTTCCACTAATAATGATGAGTTTATAAATGTAGATGGAGACATTCACACGATAACAAATCACTCCGGAGGTATTCAGGGAGGTATATCTAATGGTGAAGAAATAAGTTTTAGAGTTGCTTTTAAACCAACAGCCACCATATTTAAAACGCAAAAAACTGTTGATATAAACGGTAAAAATACAATTTTTACGGCCAATGGCAGACATGATCCATGTGTTGTGGCGAGAGCTGTGCCGGTGGTGGAGGCTATGACTTGGCTTGTGCTGATGGACTTATATCTAATAAACAAAGGAAAACAGAATAATTAATCCAATAAACTTAATTCTGTGTTTCTGTTAATATCAACATTTAGCACAAATCCGATTGAGATTAATGTTGATACCGTTATACTACCACCATATGACAACATGGGTAGCGGTATTCCCACCACCGGTAAAATTCCGGTTATCATTCCTATATTTATAAAAAAGTGACAAAATATGTTAACAAATACTCCCATAACTATTATTTTTCCATAGGAGTGATTACATTTTGTTATTATGTAAGCAAAAAATATAAACATTACTAAAAATAATGATATGACAAAAACACTACCGATAAAGCCAAACTCTTCAGCCAAAACAGCAAATATAAAATCAGTGTGTTTTTCTGGCAAAAATTCCAGCTGCCCCTGAACTCCCTTTAGAAAGCCTGTGCCCCATATACCGCCAGAGCCGATGGCTATTTTTGACTGTGTGATGTTATAGCCGGAATTCAAGGGGTCACTTTCTGGATTCAAAAATGTTATAACCCTCTGTTTTTGATAGTCGTGTAATCCATATTTCCATGTTATTGGTATCATAAGTAGTGCTATTACAAAACACAAAACGAATTTCCAAAATTGGACGCCAACAAAAAATAGTGTGGCTACAAATATTGCGGTTAAAATCAGTACTGTACCTAAATTTGGTTGCTTCAGTATAAAGCAAAAGGGAATTATATACATAATTGTTGGTATTATCAACTTTTTATTTTTTCTTATGTCGTTTATGTCGTTTTGAAAAAAATATCTTGCTAACGCTAATGTCATACATATTTTCATTATTTCCGATGGTTGTATTCTTATAAAACCTAGATTTAACCACCTTGTGGCTCCCATGGACTTATGCCCTATGATTGCTACTAATACTAAAAGAAATAATCCTCCTATATATATTAAGTACGAACTTTTTAGCCAGAATTTTAGATCAATCACAGCTATAGCTATCATAACTGGGAAAAAACATACAAAGTATAATAACTGCCTAATTGCCCACGGTTTCATGTTGCCATTGTTTGCTGAATATAACAGCATAAGACCACAGAAGAATATCATACACACCAGTAGAATCAAATTTTTATTTAGTCTTAGTATTTTGTTAAATATAGCATTTTTGTCAAAATAACTGGCAATCATTTGTTCATTTCCTCTTGTCTTATTATATCCTGTAGATATTGTTGTATTTTTCTTTTGTTATTTTTTATCGCCAAACTCACAGCATCGTCTCCCTGTTTATTTTTTATTCGTAAATTTGCTCCGTTTTTCAATAGTTTTATCGTTAAATCATCCTGACTTGTAGCTATTGACAATAGTAATGGCGTATCACCATCAATGTTTTGTGCGTTTATATCAACACCATTTTCCATTAGTAAATCTGCTATATCACTACTGTGATTAATAACAGATACATGTAGTGGATTATTTAGTTTATTGTCAAGCCTGTTTATGCTTGCTCCACTGTAGATTAGGTATCTAGCTAAAATATATTTTTTGCTTTCTATAGCAAAGTTTAGTAACGTTCTATTTCTGTCTATTAAAAAATCCGGATCTTTTGTTTGCTCTATAACACCTCTTAAAACTGATAAATTATTGTTTTCTATTGCTTTGATGGCAATTTCTTGCATGTCGGCCGTTGACATTATCGTTGGTATGTGCCTATTTTCAGTAGATCTTTTATAGGTTAGCAACTCATTTGGTATGTCGGTATTATCAAAACTTATTATATTTTTTTCTGCTAAATATACAACCGGAATGTCGCTTTCTTTGTTTGTGTCAACTTTTGTTATTGTGGTTTTGTTACTTATAAGTTCTTGATATTCTCTACTGTACAAAAATTCATTGGAAACTCCAGTATCTGTTATGTTATATATTTTTTCCAAAACACCAGGTTTTGCACTATCAATTTCCCTATAGCTTAAAGCACTTTGGTCTTGCTCTTGTTTTTGTGCATTGGTTGTCTTTGAAGTTTTACCGCTGTTTTGTTCTTTCTTAGACCTTTCCAATTCGTCCTGTTTTTGTTTTAGTTCATCTTTTTCTTTTTTTAGTCTTTCCTCTTCCTCTTTTTTCTGTTTCTTTTCCTCTTCAGTTTTTGCTTTTTTTTGCTTTTTTTCTTCATCCTTCAGTCTTTTTTCTTCAGCCTTTATTCTCTTTTCTTCCTCCTTTAACTTTTTCTCTTCTTCAGCTATCTTTTTCTTCTCTTCAGCTTTTCTTTTTTTCTCTTCCTCCGCTTTCTTTTTTGCTTCTTCCTTTAGTTTTTTTTCTTCTTCTGTTGGTTTTATGGATTCAAATACATCCTTTAATGTTTGTTCGTCATTATTTTTAACTAAATCGTTAAAGTCTTCATTTGTTAAGGTAACGTTTTTCTTTAATTCTCTCTGTATTTCCTCTTCTTCTAAAAGTTTTTTTCGAAATTCCTCTAGAATTTTTTGTTTAGATTGCGACGATTCCATACACAAAACAACATTCGCACTTGTGCACAAAAACAGAAACAGTATTGAGAATCCTAGAGACTTCATCAATAAAAAAGTTGAAATTTTACAAAATAATATTATTTCTTAATATAAAATCAAGTTTAAAGTTAAAAATGAATTTTTTAAAAACAACTCTAGTGGTGAGTTTTTGTACTTTGCTGTCAAGAGTATTTGGGTTTATAAGGGACATATTTTTTGCAAAATATTTAGGAACTGGTTATTTTGCGGATGTATTTTTAACGGCATTTAAGTTACCAAACTGTTTCAGAAACATTCTTGCCGAGGGTGCTTTTAATTCGGCGTTTATCCCACTTTTTTCCAGTGAATTGGCTAAAAGTGAAAAAAAAGATGAGGTTATGAATTTTTCTAGAAATATTTTTTCTCTATTGATTTATGTGATGTTGATAATAACTATTTTAGCAGAGATATTTATGCCTAAAATTGTCAGCATACTTGCCCCCGGTTTTTTAAATGATGTGGATAAATTTAGGTTAACTGTTTTACTATCCAAAATAACAATATTATATCTAATTTTTATATCACTAACTAGTTTTATGTCGGCGGTACTAAACTCCTACAATAAGTTTGCTGCCGTTTCCGTAAGATCTGTAATTTTAAATATAACATTGATATTTTTTTCAGTACTTTCCTCGTTTATCAATGTAAACGTAGCTTATCTTTTATCCTACGGTGTTGTGGTGGGTGGAATATTACAGTTTTTGTGGATTTTATTTTTTACGCTTAAAAACAAAATTGTATTATATCCGGTTTTTCCAAAATTTGACGAAATAACGAAAAAATTTTTTAAAAATTTCCTTAATGGCTTTTTAGGGTATGGTATAGTGCAGATAAATTCTGTGGTTGATACCATAATGGCATCCGGTATAGTTGGAGCTGTATCTTTTATTTATTTTGCCGATAGAATATCGCAGTTGCCGCTGGCTTTGATAGGAATCGCTATAAGTACAATAATTTTGCCAACTTTATCAAAAAAGATAACATTGCAGGACAAAAACACATTTGAAATACAGGAAAATTCTATATTTTTTGCTCTGTTTTTAGGTTTACCCTGTGCCATTGGCTTGTTTTTGCTATCGGATGTTTTTATACCTATACTTTTCCAGAGAGGTGAATTTACCTCCGCCGACTCTATGGCGGTGGTCGGTTGTTTAAGAATATATGCCTTTTCATTGCCTGTTTTTATAGTTATTAAAATACTTCAGACGATATTTTATGCTAATAAAGATACAAAAATCCCAATGCTATCTTCATTGGTTAATTTGATTTCGAATGTAATTTTAAATTTAGTATTTGTAAGATTGTTGAGCTATAGAGGTATAGTTTTATCAACAGTTATCTCATCCTATTTTAATTTTTTGATTTTGTCCACTGTACTTAAAGTTAGAAAACAGATAATTTTGTCACAAATGTTTTATTTAAAAATTACAAAATTGATATACCCGCTATTGTTTATGGTATTGTCGATAATTCTTCTGAAAAGATGTTTTATGACGCATCAGTTTGTTGGTTTTATTGTTACGTCAACAATATCTGGAATCATATATTTGGGTATGTCCCTGTGGTTAAAAATAGTTGATATTAATATGTTGATAAAAAGAGAAAAACAATGATATTAACTGTTGATTTTTTAAAAAACAAAATTTATTATTACGTCGTAGATATAACTAACTTTGGAGTTAATAATGAAGATAAAGAAGTATTTAATATTGCTGCTAACACTTTCAATAATAAGTGCTTGTGGCAAAAAATATGATACAATAGACTCTGAAACGGAGGCAGAAAGAGTTAACACACAAACACAGACAAAGGTAAAGAATGAAACTGTAGTTGTTCCGGATAAGGTTTATTTTTCATTTGATAGTGCAGCACTGAGTACTTCAACAAAAAAGACATTAAACACAGTTGCTGACTGGTTGAATGATAAAAAAGACATTAAAATCATCGTAGAGGGACACTGCGACGAGAGAGGAACAAGAGAATACAACTTGGCTTTAGGTAAAAAAAGAGCAGAAGCAGTTAAAAATTACCTAGTTTCTAAGAATGTGGCTGCAGGTAGAATTAAAACCATTAGTTACGGTAAAGAAAAGCCAGACATGGTTGGAACCGGTGAAGCTGTTTGGTCAAAAAACAGAAGAGCAGTTGTTGTAGAAATAAAATAACCTGTACGTTTGTATATTGGACAAATTAAACCCACCACTTTTTTGGTGGGTTTTTTTGTTGATTTAAACAATTTTAAAAATATAATAGGGTCAAGTGTAAATAATTTGTGACTTTGCTAAAGAATTTAATAATAAAAAACATTGTTTTAATAGACGAAGCAAATATAGATTTTAATAATAATTTATGTATTTTGACAGGTGAAACTGGTTCCGGTAAATCTATACTGTTGGATGCTCTATCTCTCGCTATAGGTGTTAGATCCAGCAGTAGGTTATTGAGAAATGGTGAAAAACAGGGTAGTGTCGTGGCCACATTCAACGTTGATGGTAACTCTTCCTGTAAACAATTGCTGGACGAAATGGGTATAGCGTATGATGATGAAATAATTTTAAGAAGAGTTATAACTGATGATGGTAAAAGTAAAGCATTTATAAATGACATTGTGGTTAGCCAAAATTTTCTGAACCAAATTGGTGAAACACTGGTGGAAATACACGGACAGCATGACCAAAGGGGATTATTAAATCCAAGTTTTCATAGAGATATACTGGACGAATATGGACATCTAACACAGCAAAAAAATACAGTTGCTGACCTATACGAAAAAATGAAAGCGACTGAAAGCGACTATTTAAATCTATTAAACAATAAAGATAGTATAGAGAAAGAAATTGACTATTTGGAACACATAACTGACGAAATTAGAAAGATGAATATTAGTGCTGGCGAAGAAGAAGAATTGAATGAAAGAAGAAATATTTTGATGAATAAGGAAAAAGTACTATCGGTGCTGGAAAATGTAAAAAACACGGTTGATGGTCAGGATTCTGTTGTGAAAATGATAAGTTCTGCCCAAAGTATTTTAAGTAGAGGAATAAATTTAGGTGAAAATCTGCTGGATGAAGGAAAAAATGCATTTGAGGATGTAATAGATTATTTAGAAAAAAGTATCATAGAGTTTAACGAAGGGTTGAATAAAATTGATTTGATTTATGATTCTTTAAATTTTGATGAGTATTCACTGAATGATGTGGAGGAACGACTTTTTGCCATTAGAGGTATGGCCAGAAAGTTTAATATACCAAGCGATTCAATTCCTGATTTTTTAGTGGAGTGTGAAAAGAAATTGGAAGATTTAAAAAGTAAAAACGTTGAAATTGGAGATTTGGATAAAAACTTTAATGAATTAAAAAAACAGTATCTGACTGAAGCGGAAAAATTAAGAACCCAAAGAAAAGCCATTGCTGAAAGATTAAAGGGCGAAATATTGGAGGAGTTAAGACCTCTGAAGATGGAAAACACTAGATTTGAAACGGAATTTACCGATCTAAATGAAAACGCTTGGGGTAGAAATGGCATAGATGGCGTTAGGTTTTTAGTGTCGATGAATGCCGGTACTAATCCCGATGATTTATCAAAGGTTGCTTCTGGTGGTGAATTGTCGAGATTTATGTTGGCACTTAAGGTGGTTTTATCAAAGGTCAAGTCCGTACCAACATTGATATTTGATGAAATAGATACTGGAGTTAGTGGTTCTGTGGCTGATGCTATAGGTGAAAGACTGAGAAAATTAGGACAAAACCTACAAGTTTTCGTTATAACACATCTCCCACAGGTTGCCTCAAAGGGAAACAATCATTTTAAAATATCTAAAAAAGTCGAAGGTGGTAAAACATATACAATTATAGAAAAACTTGACGAAGAGCAGAGAAAACAGGAAATAGCAAAAATGATAGCCGGAGATGTGTTGACGGATGAGGCATTGAATATGGCAGATAGTCTGCTGAAGGTTTATAAATGAATTGGAAATTTAAATGTTTAAAAGGATACAAAAAATACTAAAAACACAACAAATACTGGTTTTTAGTATAGTTTATTTTATAATATACTCTTTGCCGTTTGTGGTGAATATTTTTAGCAAAAGTTATAGTTTTATATACAAAGTAAATTTGGTTTTTATTGGTTTTTTGTTGGTGTATCTATTGAATATATTAATTTTAAACATGAAGACTAAAAAGTACTATATACCAATATTATTTTTGTGTAATTCTTTAGCTTTATATTTTATGAATAGTTTTTTATTGTCAGTAAACTATGAAGCAATTTCGAATCTATTTGGAACAAATTTCAACGAGGCAATCGAATTTATTAACATAAAACTAATTTTATATTTAATATTTTTTGGAATTGTACCAACACTGTTATATTTTAAATTTTTCAAAAGTAGCTGGAAATTTGAGACGGTGCAGACAAGAGTTAAGATTTCAATTGGGATTTTGTTTTATGTGTTGTTTAATTTGTTACTAACTTTGTTTAGTGGCAATTATTTGCTTTTCCTGAAAAAAAATAAGCATAGCATTGACTACCTTATGACAATAAATTATATAAAAGCTAATGTTGATTTTATCAGCAAAACCACGTTTATTAAATCTAGAGATATTATTGAAGTGGCAAACAAAAATCAAAATAATTTAGTGGAACATCGCAAAAAAAATTTAATAGTATTTCTTTTGGGTGAATCTGCTAGAGCTGATAATTTTTCCCTAAATGGATACAGCAGAAATACAAGTGACATGTTAAAAGATTATAATATAATCAATTTTAGTAATTTCTACTCCTGTGGTACATCAACTTTTATAAGTGTTCCCTGTATGTTTTCGCATCTGGATAGAAAAAACTTTTCTGTAAAAAAAACAAACAGATATGAAAATTTGATTGATGTGTTTAAAAAAATTGGCTATAGAGTAAATTGGTATAGTAATAACGGTAGCTGTAAGGGAGTATGTGATAGAATTAATTTTGAAATGGCTGAGGCTGATTATGATATGGATATGTTAAAATATTTAGAAAGGGACACTAAAAATTACGATGAAGATTTATTTATTGTTTTGCACCAGAGGGGTAGTCATGGACCACAATATTCAAACAGGTATCCAAAGGAATTTGAAATTTTTACACCGGTATGTAATGACGAGATACAAAACTGTGAATATAAAGATGTTGTGAATGCGTACGATAACACGATATACTACACAAGCTATTTTATAAAGAAAATCATAGAATTTTTGAAAACAAAGGAAAATGATTTTAATATTATGTTTATTTTTGTATCAGATCATGGTGATTCACTGGGCGAAAATAAGCAAATAATGCATGGATATCCGTATAGAATCGCCAATGATTATCAAAAGCACATACCCTTTATGTTTTGGTTTTCAAGCGGTTTTGTTGAAGATTACGGTATTGATGTGGATAATCTAAATAAAATAGGTTCAGGTGAATATTCTCATGATAATATTTTTCACTCCTTTATGGGATTATTTGGTATCAGCAGTGACTACTACGATAAAGGATTGGATTTATTTTTTAAGGAATTGTAGTTATACCATTGAGCTAATAATAAAATTATCGTTGACTTTTTTCGCTCTATACGTAACATACTAACAAAATATAACTATAATTAGTATTAACATGATTTTACCGGTATTTAACACAAACATAATATCATTTGGATTTATACATATAAAATGGTACTCATTGGCCTACATATTAGGAATAGTTTTTGCCTGGTTATTATTGAAATACTATAACAAAAAGTACGATTTAAAACTATTCGCCGAAGAGGATAAAAATAGCTTTTGCGACGATTTCTTTTTCTATGGAATTATAGGTATAGTGGTGGGTGGTAGACTCGCTTACATTTTGTTTTATGATTTTAACTATTATCTACATAATTTTGTTGATGTATTTGCAGTGTGGAAGGGCGGAATGTCATTTCATGGTGGATTTATTGGTGCTGTGGTTGCTTCAATTTTATTTTGTAAAAAATACAACATAAATAAAATGTTGTTTTTTGATGTTTTATCGTCAGTTGTTCCAATAGGTTTATTTTTAGGTAGATTGGCTAATTTTATAAATTTGGAACTTTATGGGCGACCAACAAATATGCCGTGGGGAATGGTGTTTCCAACGGCTGACGGTGTAGCTAGACATCCAAGCCAACTTTATGAGGCTCTGCTGGAGGGAGTGCTTTTGTTTTTAATTATGAATATTGTTGTTTATATTAAAAAATTTAAGAAAATTGGGTTAAATTCTTCCTTATTTTTAGTACTTTATTCGACTTTTAGGATATTTGTTGAATTTTTTAGGGAGCCGGATATGCAAATTGGCTTTATACTGAAACACATAACAATGGGACAAATTCTATCGCTTCCAATACTTGTATGCGGTATTATATTTTTGATAAGACTGAAGAAACAAGCCAACTAACCAACAATATAGAGAACAATTAACAGAGTTGTTGTTATATATAAAAAGCCATCAAATCTGTCCAAAAATCCACCGTGCCCTGGTATTATGCTACCACTATCCTTTACGTTAAATTTTCTTTTTACATAAGATTCGGTGAAATCTCCAGCCTGTTCCAGACAACACAATATTGGTGTCAAATATAAAAGTATATTTTTGTATTCTGGTAAAAATTTAGCGGCAAATAGATTACAAAAATATATGGAGGCAAGTGTTCCACCGATTAAACCTTCGTAAGATTTTTTTGGACTTATGGAACTTATTTTATGTTTTGCGAGCTTTAGTTTTGCTCCAACTATGTAGGCAAATGTATCGGTACTCCATGTTAGTATGAATAACCACATTAAAAAATCATTTCCAAATGGTGACATTTTCAATGCAAACATTGGAACCAGTGTTGCCACTATATAAACGGCACCAATTAAAAACCACCTGTTTGTCTTTTTCATATCATTTTTGTCAGAAACTATGTTACTCCATTCCATACCCATGATGGAACCTAAAACAATAATGAATATTAGACTATATATAATGCTATAGGAATATATAAAGGATAACATTACAAGCATTATGAGTATTCCAGAAATGCTTCTAATCAAACTTTCTTTGTCTTTCATATTTTACCCATTGTTTATTACAAATACTACAAAAATTCTAATTTTATTTTTTTATCACTATCAACCGTTATAATGTAACTGATGACTTTTTTAACACCTTTAACGGTACTGATGGATTTTGTTACTAATTCTAATTCGTCTTCGTCACTGGCTATTCCTATTATGTATACATATCCATTAAATACTGTTATTTCGTAGTTCAATGACTTTATTTTTGTTGTCACAAATATTTTTGTGTTTATGGATCTTTTTATCATAAAGTCTGAAAACTTTGACGGACTTTCTCTACTTATCATTAGTTCGTCCAACAATTCTCTAACCTTCAAATTTTCTGTTATTTTGTTAACTATATATCTTTTTATTTCCTCGTTACAAACGGCTCCGGTTAACAAAACTCTGCCTTCAATGATTTTTATGTCGTAACTTCCAAAGTCCTTGAAGTTATTTTTGTATAAAAGTGAATTTTTATCGCTGTTTATGCTATGTTTTATTTGTTTTGCTAGAGCTAAATCAGCTTTTACCTGTGGCATTTCTCGATTAAGTCTTGTTATTTTGCTTGCCACATCACTACTGGTAACTGTCACCTTCATGCATGATGTGAATAGAACTGCTAGCGACAGAATAATTTTTTTCATATTTTGTGTTTATATATGACTGTATTTCATAATATATGTTTGTTTAAATAAGTCAATAGATTATTTAGTTTGAACCATTTTATACCAAGTTGATGATCTGTGTTTTAATTTTATACCAGCAAAATAAACGGAATATTTAACAAATTTATTGACTTTTTAATAAGAATTTTATTTAATCTAGGCAATTGAAATATATAGAAGTATTATGAAAGAAAAAATCAAAAATTTTATTAAAAGTATTACTTTAAAATTCTATAATTTTGTAAAATCAAAAACTATTTTGGCTGCGGGTGTTGTAAAAAAATCATTTAATAAGTGTAGAAACGGAGAAGAGGATTTAAAAAATATTTTGCTCTACTGGAGTACTATACCATGTGTTGTTTATTTTATAATGTTAAAGACGGTAAAGTGTAAATTTACGTTGAATATGGCTGATTTGGTGATGTTTGTTTTAATAATTTTTGATTTGTATTTTATAGCAAAGACATTAAAAATTCATCCGGAATACAACAGTGATCTGATGAGAGAAGTGGAAAAGCAAAAGTTATATGAAACTCTTACTGATGAACAAATAAAGGAAGAAAAGGCAAAAGAGTCGAGAGAAGGAGTAAAAAAAATTTTCTACAGATTTCTAACCATTAGAACTGGAGATAAAGTAGATTATTATAAAATCGTTAGATGTATTTTGCTTTTAACGTTCTTAATAGTATTTAAAAGGATATTTTTATAGTTAGTTTTATTGTATGACGGAAAATAAAGTAGTTGAAGAGAAAAAAACAGAATCAAAGGCCGTTGAGGGTGCCGGTACAGCTGGAACTGTAGCTACAGATTCAGACACCGGTAAGCAGGCAGCTGCTCAAGCCGTTACAGCGAAAGCAACGGATGCTGGTACTACAAAAACTACTGTTAAAAACGAAAACACTAATGGTAATTCTGGGACCGAAACGAACACCAATGGAGATTCTAACTCCACCGGAAGCAAAAATATAAATATTCTTGATGAATTAGTAAAAAAACAGATAATTTCAAAGGACCAAATTGAAGTTGCTGTTAGGGAAAGAAAGCGTAATGACAATAATGAAGATATTACATCCATATTGGTTAGAATGGGTTTTATTAGTGATAAAACACTTTCTGAAATATTAAACGCCAACAGTGATGTAAAAAATTTTGATTTGAAATCCCTAATTATAGACCAAAAATTGGTTAGAAAAATTCCAAAGGGTTTTGCCACACAAAATAAGGTTATAGCGGTTGGTCTGGTAAAGCAAACGGTGACGGTTGCCACAACCGATATTTTTAACATTATAGTATCCGACCAACTAAAAAGATTTTTTCCGCAAAACTACAAAATACAGTTGGTTTATGCTTCTGAATCTGACATAACAAATGCCATAGATAGATACTATGACTATGATATGTCTATTGACGGAATTCTAAGAGAAATTGAGACCGGAGTTGCATCATCCGATGAGCAGGCGGCCAGTGGAGACTATAAAAGCCCTATGGTGCGACTTGTGGATGCTATTTTGACTGATGCTGTTAGAGTTGGAGCATCTGACTTACACTTTGAACCTGAAAATTTTTTCCTACGATTAAGATATAGAATTGACGGTAAGATGGAGCAAATTAAAGCTTTTCATAAGGATTATTGGAGTTCCATTGCTGTCAGAATTAAGATTATGTCCGGAATGAATATTGCCGAAACCAGAAAGGCGCAGGATGGAAGAATTAATGCACAAATTTTAGGACGAAATATCGACTTCAGGGTGTCCAGTCAACCTACGGTGGATGGTGAAAACATCGTAATGAGAATTCTTGATGAAAAGAAGGCAATATTAAATCTAGATAAATTAGGCTATTTTCCTAAAACACAAAATATAATAAAAAAATGTATAAAAAGACCAGAGGGAATAGTTATCATAACAGGTCCTACTGGTAGTGGTAAAACCACAACTTTGTATACTGTGCTGAGTATGATAAACAGCATTGAAAAGAATATAATGACTTTGGAAAACCCAGTGGAGTATAGAATACCGCTGTTGAGACAGACAAACATTAATCCGGATATTGGTTTGGACTTTGCTGATGGTATAAGAACGTTAATGCGTCAAGACCCAGATGTTATATTGGTGGGTGAAATCAGGGATAGAGAAACGGCTTTGGCTGCGGTTCAGGCAGCTATGACCGGACACCAGGTGTTTTCATCATTACATACAAACGATGCATTTTCTGCTATTCCTAGATTAATGCAGATAGGTGTTGAACCATACCTATTGTCCGGTTCTTTAATCTGTGTTATAGCACAGAGATTGGCGAGAAAACTATGTCCACATTGCAAAAAGAAAAGACCGGTGACGGATCAGGAAAAAGGTATGATTACTAGAGTGTTGGGGGAAAAAATTGCCTCTAAAGTGCCAGAATTGTATGATTCCGTCGGTTGTGAAAAATGTAGAAATACCGGTTTTGCTGGGCGAATGGCTGTGGCTGAAATAATAGATATAGATAAGGAACTTGATGAAATGATTACTAGAAGAGCCACTAAAAAGGAATTCACACAGTATTTGAGTAAAAACGGCTTTATACCAATGCAGATTGATGGTATGCAGAAGGTTATAATGGGTTACACAACACTTAATGAACTAACTAGAGTCGTTGATATGACATCGGCTATGGAAGTGTAGTTATGTTTTTGCTGGTGGGACTTGGAAATATTGGTAGAGAGTATGAAGAAACAAGACACAATTGTGGTTTCATGTGTGTGGATAAAATAATTGAAAAATACAACATTTCTAGTCATCAAACGAAATTTAAGGCGGATCTGTTTTTCGGTAAAATGTTTAATGAGGATGTAATTATAGTAAAACCACAAACCTACATGAATAGGTCTGGTGTGGCTGTTTCGGAGGTAAAAAAATTTTATAAAATACCAATTGAAAATATTTTTGTTTTTCATGATGATTTGGATTTAGAATTTTGTAAATTAAAGTATAAAGTTGGTGGTGGCACCGGTGGGCATAACGGTTTAAAGAGTATTGATGAAATGATCGGTAAAAATTATCATAGAATAAGAATCGGAATAGGGCGACCGGAAAATAAAGAGGATACAATAAATTATGTCTTAAAAAGATTTAATGGTGTTGAATTGAAAGAACTTGATAAAGTCTTTTCATGCGTCTGCGAAAGTGTCAACGAATTGTTTAGTGAAAAAAAGGATTCTTTTTTAAATAAATTTTATCTGCTAAGAAGTACTATGAATTAGAATTTCCAAATCGGTATCTACTGGTCTGTTCCTATTTTCGCTAAAATACCACATCTGTGTATTTTATCCACAAATATTCCGATTGGGCTAATAATATAATTACCATCTTTATAACACTTATAGTGTCTACTGTTGGTTGCTACTATTTTTCCACTTCCCGGTTTACCGTCATCTATTTTTTCATCTATACCAAAGGCAATGTTAATGTTTACTGGTGGTATAATGTTTGCATTTTTGTATATTTTATTATTTTCTGTGTGGACTATAACATCTTGAGTATCTAAATTTTTTGATAAAAATATAATATTGCTGTTGATGTTACTGTTGTAATCAATGCCTACGGTTGCCTTTATGGCTTTTATAAATGGTGCATTGCCATTGGCAATTAGACTGGTTTCATAGAATTTTTTATTATTGCTTTCGTTACTGTCATATTCGGTGTAATCGAATTCTCTCATGTCTTTCCATGCAATAATACCTTCATAAACACCGTTTATATTTACATGTTCTATTCTACCGTTATTATCTCCGACTGTACTATCTCCCGGTAGCTGATTATCTCTATTCATGGAGTATAAATCGAAAGATGTTGTATATCTAGTTAATTCGTTAATGGTTTTATTTATTTTTGCATTTTCAATTAGTGAAACTGAAACCGTGGTGCTAATGACAACAAAACCAATGGTTACTACAATCGAAAAAATTTCCATTAAAGTAACACGTTCATTTGTTGTAGTTTTTACAGCAACTTTATTGTTTAGCATAGAAATATACTCAAAAACTCTATAGTTACACCAATTCTAACTGGTGTGATTCTATTGGCTGATATAAACGTTGTCAAAATGTTTGGGATATATGATAAATATTATAAAACATTTCATCATTATATCTTTATATTTTCTTTTGCAAAAAAGTGATATGTAAACAACACAAAACCGCACTACATCTTTAAGTGTAGTGCGGTTACTAGATATTCACACTATGATTGTTATTTGCCTTTTATGACCGTATCAATCTTAACTAATGTTTTTAAAACTTCTTCTAGGTGATCGAGCCTAATCATATTTGGACCATCACTCGGTGCATTGTCTGGATCCTGATGAACCTCCATAAACACGGCAGCAACACCCACAGCAACAGCTGCTCTTGCTATAACTTCCGCCATATCTCTGTTTCCAATGGTACATCCATTTCCGGCTCCTGGTCTTTGAACTGAATGAGTAGCATCACAGCATACGGGACAGCCAGTTTCTGCCATTATTGGATAACAGGTCATATCGTTTATTAGTGTATTGTACCCAAAACTTGTACCTCTATCGCACAATATCACTTTTGGATTTCCAAAAAAGTCAAGTTTATCAACTATGTTATGTGTTTCTCTTGGGGATAAAAACTGACCTTTTTTAACATTTATAACTTTGCCAGTTTCTGCTGCTGCCTTTAGTAGATCCGTTTGTCTACACAGAAAAGCCGGAACCTGTACGACATCCACATAGTCGATTATTGGATGTTTCATTTGTTCCGGTGAATGAAAGTCTGTAACTATAGGGCAACCAATTTCCTCTTTAATTCTTTTAAATACCTTTAAACCCTCATCTATACCAGCACCTCTGGCGCTCTTTACGCTGGTTCTGTTGGCTTTATCAAATGATGTTTTAAATATGTAATTTATCTTTAATTTATCGCATATTTTTTTAATTTCTCTTGCCATCATAAGGGCGTGTTCCATGTTTTCCAACTGACATGGTCCAGCCATTAGAACAAACCTGTCCTTGTTTGAGATTTTAAAATTTCCAACTTCTAAAACTCTATTTTTCATAATAAATCCTTTTCTTTGTTATTAATTTCAAAAGTAATCTAAATCATTATCACTGTAAAGATTACGTCGGTATTATACTTACTCATTTGTTTATTGTCAAGAATTTTTATATAATCTCTTGAATATTAATTTATACGGTTTACAATTATTACGTTCCCAAAGAAACCCTCTTCTAGGAATTTATAAATAAAAGTTATTGTTATGTCTACTAAAATTAGATTAGCTAGAGTAGGAAGAAGAAATTTGCCTTTCTACCATGTAGTTGTAGCAGATTCCAGATCGCCAAGAGATGGAAAATTTATAGAAAAAGTTGGATATTATGATCCAGTATTGGCTAGTGATGCTAAAAATCGTTTAAATTTAAAACTCGATAGAATAGAATACTGGCTCAGTGTTGGAGCAGAACCAACAGAAAGGGTTGCTATATTTTTAAATAAATTAGGTGTAAAGGGTGCTGAAAAATATAAACCTGTTTTTACACCAAAGGAAAGACAACCAAAAAAAGACAAAAAAGCTAAAAAATAGTTTGTTAATATCCGCCGACGAACGGTTGGCGGATATTGTTCGATCACCATCAATTGATAATTAAATATTGTTTTTAAAAAATACATTATTATTATAATATCAACGAATACAGGTGAAAATATGCAGTTTATAGACGAAGCTAATATACATGTAAAAGCCGGAAACGGCGGAAATGGTAGAATTGGATTTTTAAGGTTAAAATTTAGACCTAAGGCTGGTCCTGATGGTGGAGATGGTGGAAGAGGTGGAAGTATAATATTTGAATCAGATCCGGATTTAAATACACTAATTGATTTTAGATATACGAGAGACTTTAAAGCGGAAAATGGTGAAAATGGTAAAAAATACTGTAAAACTGGTAAAAGCGGTGAAGATTTAATATTAAAAATACCAGTGGGAACGCAGGTATTTTTTCCTGATAATACATTGTTTTGTGATTTTAATAAGCCAAATGAAAAAATAGTGATTGCAAAAGGTGGAAATGGTGGTTTTGGAAATGTTAGGTTTAAATCGTCTACAAACCAAGCTCCAAGAATAGCCTATTCTGGTCAAAACGGAGAAGAATTTGACCTAATATTAAGGTTAAAATTGTTGTCTGATGTGGGACTTGTGTGGCTACCAAATGCAGGTAAATCAACATTTTTGTCTGTGGCAACTAATGCTAAACCCAAAATTGCAGACTATCCTTTTACTACGCTTGAACCAAAACTTGGTGTTGCCGAAGTGGATGATTTTGAATTCGTTATTGCCGATCTGCCGGGGTTGATAGAAAACGCCAGTGAAGGTAAAGGTTTAGGTGATAGATTTCTAAAGCATACAGAAAGATGTACAGCACTACTACATCTGGTGGATGCTAATTCCGAAGATGTTGTTAAAGACTACAAAACTATACGAAAGGAATTAAATTCCGGCAAGTATAATATTGCAAATAAGAAAGAGGTTGTGGCTTTAACCAAGATTGATACATTGCTGGAGGAAGAGTTAGAGGAAAAGAAAAAACAATTGGAAAAAGTTATTGGTGGCAAGGTGTTTGTAATATCAAGTGTTTCAAGAATTGGTATAAAGGACGTACTGAGAGAGTTGGCAAAGGTGGTTAAAGAAAACAAGAAAGAAAGTGAAAACATAAACCACGATGAAGTTAAGAAGATTTATATGGAAAGTACCGGTAAAGAATACGTGGAATACAATAAGTTTGAGGATTTATTTGATGGGTCAGAAGAATTACAATGATTTACTAGCAATTAACAGAAATAAAATTGACAATTATATACAACTGCTGCTTAAATGGAATAATAGGATTAATTTAATAGGTAAATCCACCATTGATGATCTGTGGAATAGACATATTGTGGATTCTGCACAACTTATAAATTTTTTAACTGACGAGGAAATAAAAAATGCTGTTTGTGCTGATTTTGGTAGTGGTGCAGGATTTCCGGGGATTATTCTTTCAATGTTAGGTTTAAAACACATGACTCTCATTGAAAAGTCGATACAAAAATGTAATTTTCTCAGGGAAGCTATAAAATTTTCTGATAATAAAATAGATATAATAAACAAAAATATTTTTGAGGTGAAAAATCAAAAATATGATGTGATTTTTTCTAGGGCTTTGGCCAATTTGAATGATTTATTAACGATGGTAAAACCTTTTGTGAAGAGTGGTACGAGATGTATTTTTTTAAAGGGAAGAAGAGTAAAAGAGGAAATAGAAGAGGCTAAGAGGTGTTATAGTTTTGATTTTGAATTGTTTGACAGCGTAACATCTGTCGATGGTAAGGTTGTGATAATTTCTTTTTTGTGATTTAGTTTGTAGGTTATAAGTATATCAATAGGTGAATTATTTTATCATGTTGATCTTTATTGAGGTGTTTTGTTTCAGTATCTTTGTCGGTATTTACCATAAAAGCAACAGGAGTTTCTCCATAGGTTTTTACAAAATAATCTAATGTGATGCGTGGTACTGTGCAATTATTGGACTAGTTAATATGAGGAATTTAAAGAAATTTCACACAAAATTCTTTTACTTAATGACCTTGGCGACCATAACCGACAATCAAAGGTTATTTATTGATTTTTATGAATATTTAGCTTAAAATTATAAAAAACAATCCGAATGCCAAAGTTATTATGAAAAAAATTTGTTTGTTTTTATCTGTTTTATTATTTGGATGTACATCAGTAACCGTATTCAGCGATAATGAAAACTGCATTAGTATAAGAGAATTTAAAGTGCTTCAGACATTAAATAATGGCGGAGCTTTAGCTCATGAATGTACTTTTTTAGATGGTTGTTCATATCGAAATCAGCTGGTGTATTTAGATTGGCAACCTAATATAGACTATTATGATGATATGATTGTAAAGGTTCCATCAAATAAATGTGCCGTAAGAGATGGTGTTTATAAATATACGAACAAACAAGATACTCTCAAAACAGTTCCTGTTATTAAATTTGAATATAAGGATGCTCCTAAATCAGAAAAAGATATTTTAGATAGGTTAGAAGACAAACATAACAGAATATATGCAGCTTGTTTATACGATTCTAAAGCTAGTGGAAAAGAAGATCCTAAATTTTGTAGTTGTTGTGCTGAACAATTTATGAAATATTTTATTGAGATTAGCTCTCAAGAAAATACAGAATATTCTGACGATACATTAAATAAAATAATAAAAAAAGAATGTGGTAAAATTCCTGATTTTATGAAAAATTAGTTATGGAAATAGTTTTATTTATACTTTTTATTGTTGCATATATTACGTTCAGAATTTTACGGCCTAAACTTAAAGGATATTTAGGGGAGAAATGTGTTGCAGTAATTTTATCTTTTCTTCCTTCCGATAAATATAAAATAATTAATGACGTATTGTTTAAGTCCGATAACAAAACAATCCAAATAGACCACCTTGTTATCTCTATTTATGGAATATTTGTAATTGAAACTAAAAATTATAAAGGTTGGATTACCGGTTCAGACAATTCTGAATACTGGACTAAGAATATGTTTGGCAATAAATATAAATTTTATAATCCAATTAGGCAAAATAAAGCTCATATTTCAGCTCTTTGTAGGCAATTAGGTTTGAGTATTAATAAATTTATATCAATTATCGTTTTCTCAAATAGAGCTGATTTGAAGGTTAATACAGTACATAATGTTATTTATACCACTCAAATCAATAGAGTAATAAAAACATACTCAGATATAAAATTTTCAGAAGATGATATTCAAAAGCTCTGCGATAAAATCTCTTTACTTAACATTGTATCACCTAAAGTTAGAAAGCGACATGTATTAGAAGTTCAAAATACGATTGTGACCAAACAACGGTTGATGCGACAAGGTATTTGTCCAAGATGTGGACATAGTTTAATTCTCAAAAATGGAAAATATGGTGATTTCTTTGGGTGTAGTAACTATCCTAAATGTAAATTTATCAAACCTATTGAGCATAAAAACAGCTATTTTCTAAACAAACTAGTTAAAAAATTCATTAAAAAATTGTTAAAAAGTTTTTTATCAAACTAGGATTTTGTGCCGTGAAATGCTTACTTAAAAAGAAGAATCTGCAACAGACGAGGAATTCTAAAACTGGTGCGAGTAGCGGGAATCGGACCCGCGAATCAAGCTTGGGAAGCTTACATTTTACCACTAAATTATACTCGCACTGGATTCAATTGTATTATATTGTTGTGTTTTTTTATTTTCAAGAATATTAATTATTTATTAATATTTGTGTTAAATTTCAGAGTTTGAGGATTAAGGTCAAGTGATTTTTGATCTGTGATTATGGTAATTTCAACCCTTCTATTAAGTTGATTTTTTTCATTTTGTCTGGTTAAAACCTTTGGAGATTTAGAGCTTAAACTTTCTACTGTAACAAGTTCTCTTGGAACTCCGTTTTTAATCAAAACATTGTAAACGGTGTTTGCTCTTTTTCTGGCTAATGTATTATTGTATATGACTTTACCAGCTCTATCAGCATGTCCAACCACTAATACTTTGTAATCTTCTTTTAATCCATTTATATACTTCAAAACCGAACTTATTTTAACAAGAGCTTCCGGATTTAGTTTAAAATTATCGTAGTCAAAAAATATGTTTATTGTTTTTTGTTTGGAAAATTCAATAAAATATAACTCTTCTTCTTTTGTTAGAAATTTTGTCTCATCATCATCTTCATCAACGACTTTATTTTGTAGAGCTATGTTTTTATTCTTTTCCAATAAATTAGTTAGTTTTGTGAACGAATCCTTGCAAATTGTAGCTTCACCGATGTTTTTATTATTTGTTTCAAAATATAACCAACAGTTAAACAAAAAATATAAATCAGCTAGCGTTTCTGGTTTTGTGTCCTTCATCGTGTCGTCCAAAACCAAAGAAAATTTATTCTTTCTGTTATAGGATTCAAGCCCAAGTTTAGCAAAGTAACTTGAGCTTGTATAGTCATAATTCCTTTTTAGAATATCGGAATATCTTAAGTATTTCAATGCTAAAATATCATTAAAATCATTGCTCTGTTCCAATGTACTTTCGAGTTTTTTCAGTCTACTGAAACGTGTACAGGAAACCGTCGCTAACAGACACAACAAAATTAATGATATTTTTTTCATTTTATATTTTCGTTCATGAAAATTATTTTAACATTCCTCTTAAAGTATTTTCATCAACATATCCAGGTACAAATTCTTCACCAACTAAAAATGCTGGTGTTCCTCTTATACCAATATCTTCTCCAAGTCTTCTGTTGTCTTCAAGTCTCTTTTCAATATCTTTTTCTCTTGTTTTTAGAGTTCTTCTGATTCTTTCAACAGAAATTTTAGCTTTCTTTAATGCTTCTTCAATATTGTCTATTGATTTTGCTTCTCCGGACATTAAAGCGGTGTGGAAGTCTAGGAACTTATTTGGTGTTGTCATAGCAACAGCTATTGAATATTTAGCGGCATCTGTGGATGTTCCACCAAATATTGGAAAGTCTCTAAATATAACTTTTACATTTTTGTCACTTTTAGCTATAGCATCAACTGCTTTTGAAGCCATTTTACAGTAACCGCAGTTATAGTCGTAAAATTCAACTATAATCTTTTTACCATCTGGATTTGCTACACCTGTATTCTTTTCATCTATTATTCTGGCAATGTTTTTCTTAACATTAACATCCATCTGTTCCTGCTGTTGTTTTTGAGCTTTAGCTTGCTCCTTTTCAACATATCTTTGAACTGAATCAAGAATAACTTTTGGGTTTTCATCTATATATTTTTTGAATTGTCCACCCTGACCATCTTTACAACAGGATGCCAATTTTAAAAATATAAAGATGTTACTGATTAGAAGAACGATTATTAAAACATAAGCAAGTTTCAATTCACAAGTCATATTTTTAAAACATTCTCCTATTTTACATTTTTTTTTCTCACTCATACCAAAAAACTAAGTTGTTGTTAATAAATCTCCACAATGGTATTATAAAAAATATTATTTTCAATAAAAAATAAAATAAAAAATTCAAAGACCTATGTCCAACAAAAATGTATTAAATGATTGTTGGCGTAAATTGACAAATTAAAAAAATTGTATATCATTTCAAAAAAAACAAACAACATAACATAATATGGCTATATATAACATAAGACACTGTGAAACCTACGGTAATAAACATAATAAATTTGGTGGTGACAGTGAGGTTCTGTTAACAATAAAAGGAATAGATCAGGCTAAATCTCTTGGCTATAGATTACTTGATGAAAAGCAGGACTTTACAAAATATAGGTTTATATCCAGTCCAAAAATGAGAACTCAACACACGCTGCAGATAATAATGGAAATTTTGGGTGTGGAATATACAAACATTATAGAAATAGAACCTCTTATAAAGACTAAATATAAAGGGTATCTTGAAAACATGACAAAAGAAGAAGCTAAAATAAAGTACAAAAAGGAATTGGAGGAAAGAGAAAAAGATCCATGGAATTGGTGTTACCCCGGCGGTGGAGAAAGTTTCGCCAGTGAGTATGAAAGGATTATGAAATTTTTGGATAAATACAAGGATGTGAAGGATATGGTATTTGTTGGGCATCAGGGTGTCTGTTCTGTTATTGCTGAAATTCTGTCCGGAAAAACAAAAGAGGAAATAATGAACAATAGAATGAATTTAAAATTTAATCAAAATCATTGTTTTGTAAAATATGATGATGGCAGTTATAAATATCTATAATTTTTATTGAAATATTAAAAATACGATTATATAATCGCGGTGTACACGTTATCAACTAAGGGGGACAACATGAAAATATCTGAAAAAGTTTTAGAAGCAATTAATGTTCAGATAAAAAATGAATTTGATAATGCTTTTCTCTATTTATCAATAGCTAGCTGGTGTGAAGAGCATAACCTGTGCGGTTTTGCAAAGTGGAACCTAAAACAATTCGAAGAAGAACAGGAACATGGAATGAAATTTTATAGATATGTTTTTGAAAGACAAGGTAGGGTTGAAGTTAAAGAGATTGAGAAGCCAAGACAGGACTGGGAAAATATAGCAGCTGTGTACGAGGATATTTTGAAAAGAGAAGAACAAACCACAAGAAATATATACGACCTGTATAATATTGCCGAAAAGGAAAATGATCGTGCCACAATGAGTTTACTGAAGTGGTACATTGATGAACAGGTTGAGGAAGAGTCAAACGCCAGTGCCATGTTGGCAAAAATAAAAATGGCCGGAGATTCACAATCTGCTTTGATGTTTGTTGATTCTGAAGCTGGTAAAAGATAATAAAACTACACTGTAGTTGTTTTTTTAAGTGAACACAATTTATGGACGTGGTGGTGAGTGAGTTGTGTTTACTGTGGGTATTGAGTTTATATGTGAATTGTAATAATAATGTTTAAACATATTGCCCCATATTATAGTTTTTATATACCATCACAATAAAAATGGAGAATAATGATGTTACAAAATATCGATAAAACTAATACTAACATTAACACTGACGTTAATGATGTCGCAACCAACAATATAGTTACCACCTCACTTTCAGCCTTTTCTCTCATAGAGTTGTCCATAGTATTAGTCATATTGGGTTTACTAATATTAGGAGTGGTTAAAGCCTCTAACATGATAAGCGCCTCCAAGATAGTTAACATCACCCGAGAACTAAACAACTATGTGGTAGCCACCGAAACCTTTCAGGCTAAATATGGTAATCTTCCGGGTATACTGGAGGATCCCCAGAGCAAATTAGGTCCCAAAGCCAAATCCAAAATAGATAAAAACAAATCCAATGATTACCTAATAAATGAATCCGGAGAGGTAACTAATGCTGAAAGCTTAAACTTTTTCCAACATCTATGTTTAGCTGGTCTTCTGGATAATGACTACGTAGGTTCCAATGAACAGTTAAACACCAGAGCTGAGATAAGAGAGGGAAACTACTACCCTACAATAAAGGGGCTTAGGGAACTATTTGTCTATGTTAGAGGAGATGATATAGATGGGAGCTATAATCAAATAAATAGATTGGCTGTAGAGAATTATGGTAGTTCCACTGGTGGTATTGATGCTTCTGTATTAGTTTCGCTTGACAATAAAATAGATGATGGTTTACCATTATCCGGTAGCTTAACTATAGTACCAACGGTGTTAGAAGATAATACTTCAAGTACAACATCCGAAGATTAATGGAGTGGAGTTGTACGTCTATAGCTTATTTTTAAGTTAGTGTTGTAATGTAAAATAAAAAAATACCAGTTTTTTAAACTGGTATTTTTTTATTTGTTATATTGATGTGTTACTATTTTAAATTATAGTCTTTATCCTTAAGTTTAATTTTCATTTTTAGCTTGCCTATAAAATCATCCAAAGAAATATCTATATTATCTTGACTACCTAACGTTCTTACGTTTACGGTGTGATCTTTTTCTTCCTTTTTACCGATGGTTAAAACATAGGGGATTTTTTCCAGAGACATCTCTCTAATTTTATAATTTATCTTTTCATTTGACACATCTATTTTTATTTTAAAACCTTCATTTCTTAATCTATCCTCCACGTATTCAGCATAGGTTTTAGCATCATCCACAACCGTTGCTATACCTATGTGTAGTGGGCTTATCCACAGCGGGAATTTACCCTCGGTGTGTTCTATTAAAATTCCCATAAATCTTTCAATGGAACCGAAAATTGCCCTATGTAACATTATAGGTCTGTGTTTTTGACCGTCTTCGCCGATATACGATATATCAAATCTTTCTGGTAGATTCATGTCAAACTGTATTGTTCCGGCCTGCCATTCTCTGCCTATTGCATCCCTTAGAACAAATTCCAGTTTTGGGCCGTAAAATGCTCCTTCACCTTCAAAAATCGTGTAGTTTAGACCAAGTTTTTTTAGAGATTGAGCTAAAGCATTTTCTGAAATATCCCAAATCTCTTCTGTTCCAATTCTTTTTTCTGGTCTTGTGGATAGCTTTATTTTTACATCTTCAAAACCAAAATCTTTGTATATATCCAGCAGAAATTCAGTTAATTCTATACATTCCTTTTCCGCCTGTTCTGGAGTACAAAAAATGTGCGCATCATCCTGTGTAAATTCTCTTACCCTTAAAAGACCCAACAGCGATCCGCTTGCTTCATATCTGTTAACTTTACCGAATTCAGCTATCTTTAGTGGTAAATCTCTATAGGACTTTATACCTTGTTTGTATATTAGAACGCTTCCGGGGCAGTTCATAGGTTTTATACAAAACTGCTTTCCATCTTCTGTTTGTCCGGAATAGTTGTGTTCTCCGTATTTTTCCCAATGTCCGGAGGTTTCCCATAGAATTCTATCCATAACTCTTGGGGTTGATACCTCTATATAACCGGTGTTATCCTGTTTCTGTCTCATGTAGGATATGAGTTTATTGTAGATGTATAAACCTTTCGGATGGTAGAACGGTGCACCTGGGGCATATTCTGGCTCAAAGTGTACCAAATCCATAGCTTTACATATTTTTCTATGGTCTCGTCTTTCCGCTTCCTCTATAAAGCTTAAATACTCCTTTAATTTTTCAGCACTTTCAAAGGCTACACCGTAGATTCTTTGTAACATTTTGTTGTTGCTGTTACCCTTCCAGTAGGCACCGGCAACCTTTGTTAGTTTGAAATTTTTTAAATATCTGCTGGAGGGAACGTGTGGACCTCTGCATAAGTCAATAAAATCTCCGAGCTTGTAAACACTTATTTTTTCGTTTTGATCTAGATCGTTTATTAACTCCACCTTGTAGGTCTGTTTCTTATCTTTAAAGTATTTTAAAGCATCTTCACGTTTCCAAACTTCTCTTATAAACTTATCGTCTTTTTTTATAAGTTCATTCATTTTGTTTTCTATTGTCGTCAAATCATCTTCAGAAAATGGTTTATCAATATCAAAATCATAGTAAAAACCATTTTCTATGGATGGACCTATGGTAAATTTTACATCTTTTCCATATAATTCCTGAACAGCGTAGGCTAGAAGGTGTGCTGTTGAATGTCTTATAATATCTAGCCCCGTTGATGAATCGTTTCTTATAAATGTTATTTTAGAGTTAGTTATGGTGGTTGTTAGGTCTTTAATTTCGTCATCTGTGGTTAAAGCAATTATTTTTTTTGCTTCATCAGTTGGTATATTTAATGCCTTAATAAGTTGAAAACCATTGATGTTGTCTTCAACCTCAACCTCTTTGTTTAAAAACTCTATTTTCAACATTTTTATTTGTTTGTTGTTGTTAAATCTGTGTCAGTGTAGTATATTTTTTTTAAAAGTAAATAGTAAAGATAAATGGTTTAGTGCATTAATTTAGACAGAAAATTTGCTCCACAAATGAATAAAATTATGTGTATACATATATCAATCATTCCGCTTAATATACCCAACGGAATAAATAGACCATCTTTGTTTAAAAAGCCAAAAATTATTAACACCATTCCAAAACCTGCAAAAAAACAGGCTAAAGGCACCGGCGATATGCTCAAAATTGATAGAAAAAGTAGTGAAATATTTATAAACTTTTCGTTAGTAAAGAATAAAAGTCTATTTTTGGTGAAACGCTCAATTTTTTTTAATAAATAATTAATTTTATCCAATGAATAAACCAGTGCCTTCCTTTTTATTTTAAAATTTAAAACAAATGTTGGAAGCGCTAGTTTTTTTTTACCGGATATTATCTGTACCATAAGTGTAGCACAGATAATACCAAAAATCGTGGATAATATGGGAATTGGAGCTAGAATTAGTATGGTTGTGAACAATATCACCAAGTACTTGCTATCTTTTATGTTGTCTAATATTGTACCCACCGTTATTACGTCTTCGGTGGATATATCTTTTATCTCTTCCAACAGGCTGCTGATTTTTTTGTTTGTCATCGTACTAAATGTATTTTGGTAAATTTATGTATATAATATTGTTTTCTTTATCTACGTCTTTTATGAAATCTTTTGTAAATGGTAC
The DNA here is from genome assembly GCA_017475895.1 of Rickettsiales bacterium. Taxonomy (GTDB): domain Bacteria; phylum Pseudomonadota; class Alphaproteobacteria; order Rickettsiales; family UBA1997; genus RGIG8782. The sequence continues at coordinate 20,972 of JAFVEQ010000020.1, read as the reverse complement.
GGATTCGATTTTGTTATCATCCCATTTTATTTCAATAACGTCACCGGCACCGTAGTTATATACATCGATAATGGAGCCAGTTTTTCCGTCTCCGTTGACCTTCATGTTAAGCAGATCGTCAATGTAAACTTCATCTTCTTCTGTTTCCTGTAGTTCTTCTCTCTTGACAAATATTTCATTATTTTTAAGCTCCATTGCTTCATCTATGGAGTTAACACCGTCAATTTTTGCTATAAAAATATTATTTTTGCTTGTTTTACCGACTTTTCTGCAGGATATTTTGTTGCCATTGTTGGTATATAAATTATAGCTAAATATTTCCTCCGGATTTTCACAAAAACTTTCTAGTTTAATGTTTCCAATTAGGCCATGTGTTGTTAAAATTTTTCCTATTGCTACAAATTCTTTGGTCATTGTAAAAAAATAAAATTCTTACATAAATTGTAAAACAATAAATTATAAAAACAATAATAATTAATTTTAATTGTTTTTTAAATAATAAAAATTATCTTTGAATAAAATCATTTTTTTAAAAAAAATGGATAAGAAAAGACTTGTTTTGGTGGACGGCTACAACTTTTTCTTTAGGGCATATTTCGCATTGAAAAATATTAAAAAAAGAAGTGATGGTCTTGCTGTGAATGGTGTTTATGGCTTCACTAGGATGTTAATGAATTTAATTATAGAGTTAAAAAGTACACATATAGCGGTTGTTTTTGATACGGGTAATAGAACATTTAGAAATGAATTATATGAGGACTATAAGGCCAATAGACCACCAGTTCCGGAGGATATGAAACCACAATTTCCTATAATTAGAGAGGTGGTGGAGGTTTTAAATATAAAAACAATTGAAAAGAATGGCTATGAGGCAGATGACGTCATAGCAACTTTGGCAAAAAAAGCAGAAAAGGACGGTTACGAGGTGTGGATTATATCGAGCGATAAGGATCTGATGCAGTTGGTGAATGAAAATATATTTTTGTATGAAACAAAAGATGCTAAAAAAAATAGGTGTGGAGGAAGTTAAGGAAAAGTGGGGAGTAAAACCTGAGCAACTTTTGGGTGTTTTGTCTCTGATGGGAGACTCTTCGGATAATGTACCAGGAGTTCCCAGTATAGGTGAAAAAACAGCTGTTGAATTGATGAATACCTTTGGTAGTTTGGATAATTTAATAGAAAACGTTAATGATATAAAACAAGAAAAGAGAAAAAGAGCAATAGTTGAAAACATGGATAAATTGTTATTGTCAAAAAAACTTATATCTTTGTGTGATGATGTTGATTTGGGTGTTGACATTGATGAACTAACATTTAAAAACTTTGATCCGATAAAATTTAAAGATTTTCTCTATAGGATGGAGTTTAATAGCATAGCAAAGGAAATAGAAAAAATATTTTCTGTGGAAAACGATGTGCTGCCTTCGGGTGGTGAAAATAACAGTAGGTACAAAAAAATTACAGACATTAAAACACTAAATGAAGTTTGCGCCGAGTTGGTGAAAAATAATGACAGGTTAGAAATTGAGTTGTCAAATAATTTTGTAGATGATTTTAATTCAATTACTTCAATATGTTTCGATGATGTAAGTAAAAATCTTGTGTTTTATGTGTGCATCTGCGATGACAATGAAAAGTATGATTTGTTTGATGGTGGAAATGTTAAAAATGATTGTCTGTTGCTACACGATGTTTTGAATATTTTGAAACCCGTGTTTGAAAATGATAAACTTTTAAAAATATCCTATGATGTGAAGAAGCAAATCAGAATTTTGAGGCGATATAGTATAGACATTGTGAATTATGATGATATTTCCGTCATGTCCTATCTGTTGGACAATGGAAAATATAGACATAACTTAAGTGGAATAATTGAAAATTACCTGATGAATAATGCTGAAATTAAGATGAATAATCTTGAAAAAAATAACACTGTTTTGGAGCAGTATAACAAAGGTAAAGATTTGGCACAGTTAACGGATAATATTTTTAATTTTAATTGTTTTAAAATAGATGTTTTTGGTATAATTCATGAAATATTATCCGGTAGATTAAAAGAAGATGAAAATACTGAGCTAAAAAAACTTTATGATGAGGTGGAAAATCCACTGGTGAAAGTTTTGGCGGATATGGAGTTTGTGGGGGTTAAAATCGACATTGGGGAATTAAAAAAGTTATCTAATTATTTTTCCATAGAGCTATTGAGACTTGAGGAAAATATCTATAAAACCGCTGGTGTTGAATTTAATATCAATTCACCAAAGCAGCTAAGCGAGATATTGTTTAATAAAATGAATTTACCGCCTGTGAAAAAAGCAAACAAATCTGGTGTGTATTCTACGGATGTTGAGATATTGGAAACTTTGTACCAGATGGGGTTTGATATAGCCGGAGATGTTTTGGAGTATAGACACTATACGAAGTTAAAAAATACCTATACGGACACACTGCAGAAATTGATTGACAAAGATTCAAGAGTTCATACAACCTATTCAAATACCTACGTTATAACTGGTCGTCTAAGTTCCAACAATCCAAATCTACAGAATATACCAATAAGAACCGATGATGGTGAAAAAATTAGAAAAACTTTTGTTGCTAAAAGCGGTTATAGTTTCATAGGCGTTGATTATTCACAAATAGAATTGAGAATATTAGCACAGTATGCTCATGTGGTTAAATTAATAGAGAGTTTTAAAAATAATTTAGATATACATACCGAAACGGCAAAAACTGTATTTAAAACGGACGAAATAACGCCGGAGATGAGAAGAATGGCGAAGGCTATTAACTTTAGTATAGTGTATGGTACAACTCAATATGGCCTTGCTAAAAGACTTGATATGAGTAACAGTGATGCTAAAAATTATATGAACAGTTACTTTAATTTATATCCGGAAATAAAAGACTATATGGAAAACATAAAGTTTTTTGCTAACAAAAATGGTTTTGTTAAAACGATGTTTGGCAGGGTATGCTACATAGATTTGATTAATTCTAAAGAACCACAGAAGTCATTTTTGGAAAGGTTGGCTATAAATGCACCGATACAGGGTACTGGTGCCGATATCATAAAAAAAGCGATGATTGGCGTGTATAATGGAATAAAAAATTATGATGCTAAAATTATACTGCAGATACACGACGAATTGCTAATTGAGGTTAAAAACGATTGTTTAGAGGAGGTTAAACAGATTGTTAAGGATACTATGGAAAATGTGGTAACCTTTGACATAAAATTACCGGTTGAGTTAAAAACCGGAACAAATTGGAGTGAAGTTCACTAATGACTATAGACAATTTTGAAAATTTGATTAATTTTAATGATAAAGAATTAATTGAAGTACTAAACTGTGAAGGAGAACAGCAGAAGAAATTGTGGAATTATTCATCCAGAGTTAAAAACGATGTTTTTGGTAATGGAGTTTTTGCGAGGGGATTAATTGAATTTTCAAATATCTGTAGAAAAAATTGTCTATACTGTGGCATAAGAAGTGGCAATAGTAAAGTTATCAGATACAGATTAAGTATTGAAGACATAATGAGTTGTGTTGATTTTGTTGTGGATAGTAAAATACAGTCGATAGTTTTACAGTCCGGTGAATTAACCACTGATGACTTTAAGGATTATTTAAGAAACGTTATCAAAACCATAAAGAATAAGTATAATTTTTTAAACATAACACTGTCAAGTGGTGAATTTGATTTTGATTTTTATAAAGAACTGCGGGAATTGGGGGTAAATAGATATCTGTTGAGAATCGAAACCAGTAGCGAAGAATTATATAAAAAATTGCATCCATCTGACCATTCACATGCAAAGAGATTGCAATGTCTACAGGATTTGAATGATGCTGACTATCAGGTGGGAACCGGAAACATGATAGGGGTACCGCATCAGACGGATGAAGATATTGTAAAGGATCTAAGATTTTTTCTGGATGATAAATTTGATATGTTTGGACTTGGGCCGTACATAATACATACGGATACTCCGTTAGCCACTATTGAAAATATTGACAACTGGAATAAAAACAAATTTAAAATTTTAAATAAAACCTTGAATTTTTTGTGTATGTTAAGAATATGTAAACCTACAGCAAACATAGCTGCGGCAACGGCTTTAGATGTTATCTCGGGTGATGGTAGGATGACGGCGTTAAAAATAGCTAGTAATGTGGCTATGCCGGCCATAACTCCAAAAAGCAACAGACACAATTATCAACTTTATCAAAATAAGCCAAACATTGATAACGATGGGGATGAAACATTAAAATTGTTTGCTAAAAACATTGAAAATAATGGTTTACACATAGTCTATTCAAACAAAGATTCTAGCCCGCATTATATTAATAAAATAAAAGGTAGACGAAATGGGACAATTTAAAGAAAGAATCATCATTAGTATAGTTGGCAAAATGAACGTTGGTAAATCAACTCTCTTTAATTTAATAACGGGTCAGAAAAACAAGTCAATAGTTGATAATAAAGCTGGTACAACGGCGGATAGTGTAAAGAGTTTGATGGAAATACATGGATTTGGTGCGGTCAAAATTATTGATACTGCCGGCATAGATGAAAGTGGAGAATTGGGAGAAAAGAAGAGACAAAAAACACTAAATGTTATTGACAATAGCGATTTGATTATCCTTGTTGTAAAAAACGGTGTTAAAAAACTTTCAAAAGAAGAAAACGACACTTTAATTTACATAAAAAAACAAAATAAACAACACCTTGTAATTTATAACGATTTTAGCGGCGATAAAAATTATGATGTTATTAATGATTGTAAATGTTCAGTTGTGAACTGTAATGATTTTTCGAAGCAGTTGGTGGTTACGGATTTTATAATAAAGAACTATAAAAAACAAAATGTTTATGCTGTCGATTTTTTACCAAATGTAAACCTATGCAATAGGTTTGTTTTGCTGGTCATACCAATGGATGAAGAAAGTCCGGAATTACGACTACTAAGGCCTCAAAGTATAACAATCGAAAGGCTATTAAAGGCTGGTGCTATACCGGTATTGTATAAACCTAGTCTAAAAGATTTTAACGCTCAAGAATTTAAAAGCCTTATAGATAGTTTAAAGGACTTGTTTTTTGTAATAACAGATAGTCAGGCTTTGGGCACAATATACAGTTACATACCAAATAATGTTTATTTAACAACATTTTCAATGTTGATGACTAATTTCATGAGTGGTGGAAATATTTTAAGATTTTTTGATGGAGTTAAAAAGCTATGTGACCTACAGAATAATGGAAATGTTTTGATAGTGGAAGCCTGTAAACACGACAGAAAATGTAATGATATAGCGACAGTACAAATCCCTAACATTATAAAAAAAATTACAAATTATAAGAATATCAATATTGATTTTAATTTTGGCGATACCTTTATGGAAGAGGAAAAGTTAAAAAAGTATGATTTAGCTATAATTTGTGGTGGTTGTATGATAGACAAACAGGAATATAATTCACGGTTGCGACTGTTGGATAAACTAAATATAAAATATATTAACTACGGTATGGTCTTTGCCTGTGCTAATGGTTTGGAACTGTTACACAGGTGCTTTAAGGTGTTTAGACTGAAATAAAACTTGATTTATACAAAAAATATTTTAGCATAACGGCTACTTAACAACATTTAAACTAATGCCAAGAGTAGTAGTTAAAACAAAAGACTCAAAATTGGAAGAAGCGGCAATGTCTTGCCCTTGTAATTGTTTTAGAAAGAATTCAGGTGAATTTGTGATTGATGCCAGCCAATGTATAGATTGTGGTGTTTGCCAAACAATAGTTGACGAAGGGGTTATACTTGAAGATAGCGAGGCAGATTCTAGTAATATCGAATACAATAATAGTCACGCTGGAGAATGGGAATCAGCACAATAGTTTTAGAAACTAAAAATATTACAAAAAAGTTTAAAGAGGGATCAAAAAACGAATTTTCCGTTATAGAAGATTCCTCTTTTTCAATACAGAGTGGTGAAATAGTTTCATTTATAGGTAAATCTGGTTGTGGAAAAACAACGTTGTTGCAGATGTGTGGTCTAATAGACACACCCACGGGTGGCTCTGTTTGGATAAATGGTGTAAACACAACCGTATTAAGCGAAAAGGAAAGAACTAATATTAGAAAAAATAACATAGGGTTTGTTTATCAGGCCTACAACGTTTTTCCAGAATTTACGACCCTTGAAAATGTAGCAATTCCACTGCTGATTAGCGGCTACAGCAAAAAGGAAGCTTTCAAAAAAGCAGAAGAATTGCTGGAACTTTTATATCTAAAGAATAAAATCAATAACATGCCAGCGGAGCTGTCCGGTGGTGAGAAACAAAGAGTTGCTATTGCTAGGGCTGTGGTGAATCATCCAAAGTTGATATTGGCGGATGAGCCTACCGGTAATTTGGACGAGGTTAATTCAAAAAATGTTATGAATTTATTTTTTGATATAGTCAGAAGATACAATTTGGCATTGTTGATGGTATCGCATAACATTGAATTGGCAAAAAATTGTGATAAAATCATAACCATAAAAGATAAAAAAATAGTTGATTTTTCGTAAATATTTGAATTGTTTCTAGTTCTTTTAGACTTGATTACAAAAATGAGAAAGTTAACAAACAAAAGGGAAAAACAAAATGACCACAGAAACAAAAGAAGTGCAGAAGATGACTTTAGAAGAATATAAAAAGAAAGTAGAAGAGAACTTGAAAAAAGTGGTTTCAGAAAAATATGCTTGGCAAGTGATGAGGGATTACGAGGAAGAGTTCCCAACGTTTTTAAAAGAAGGATGGAGTATAGAGGGGTTAACTCCAGCAATTATAAATTACTTAATTTAAAAATAATTTTAATTGCCGATTGGGAGGTAATAAATGCATAAAATTTTGATGTTTATTATGAGTCTCATTTTGCTTCCGTATTTTGTTAATGCGCAAGAAAATCAAAATTGTGAGCTTGTGATTAATGGAAAATGCACAGATTGTAATGATACAAACAGTTTTGAGATAAACACGGGAGAAACCTGTAAAGCTCTTTGCCCCAACAGAAAGGTTTTTTATCCGCGGGGACAAATATATTGCGGATTGAAAAATTGTCCCCAAGAATATCCCATAAGAGATGAAAAATATGGACATTGCTTAGCTGAAAAAATTGAAAACAATCGTGTATATGATGGAGAGTTTAAAGAAATACACAATGCTATTCAACAATATGGCATGCAAGCAGACGATGGTAAATGTCCACCGAATAAACCCCTATTATCCGTATCTGGTTCAAAAAAATGGTGTTTTCCATGTGACTATCCTTTTGAGATTGACTTATCTGTAGAATATGCAAAGATTTGCCCTAATCGAGTATCTATATCCTATCCATGGAATAATGATAAAGACTATACTGCGTCTTATTTATCATGTCCTGAAGATAAACCGTTACGTTCATGGAGCGGAAAATGTTTTAGCTGCGATTATCCTGAAGTCGTCAGAGTGATAACTCAATGTTTGGAGGATGATACGGTTTGTGATGTTTGCCCAAACAGAATTATCTTACCACAAATGGGAGGAAATCGCCCAAGTGTATTGCGGTGTCCATCATATAAACCTTTGATGGATGTGGCGGGGATATGTTTTGACTGTGATATAGATATTCCAGTTGAAATCGCAAAAGAGGCTGATTGTGAAAAATATTGTTCTCCAAAGAGAAAAACGTTTGGAGTAATGTGTATTAAATCAAATTCGTAAACGTGAGATAAGCACCTCCGTACCAAACACCACAAAAAGGTAAACTAAACATTGATTTTAAATAACAAAAGTTTAAGATCTTACTACATTAATTTTAAATTCGCAAAATGATAAATATGCAACAGCTAATGCAACAGGCGCAGGCAATGCAGAGAAAACTACAGGAAAGTCAAGAGAAAATGAAAAATACGATTTTTGAAGGAAAGGCTGGCGGTGGCAGTGTAAAGGTTCAACTTAATGGTACATATAAAATGGTTAAAATCGATATAAAGGAGGGTATGTTAGATAAGGATAACAAAGATATGTTAGAGGATTTGATATTGGTGGCATATAACAACTGTAAAGATAAAATAGATGAAGAAAAAAAAAACAATTTGGGCAATATTGGCGGCAATTCAAATTTACTGAACGGCATGTTTTAATAATAACATATTTGATTTATGTTAAAACTATATAACTCATTAACAAAGAAAATAGAAGAATTTAGACCACTGGACGCTGATAATATTAAACTTTATTCCTGCGGTCTGACTGTTTATGATAAGGCACATCTGGGACATGCCAGAACCACAATAGTTGTGGATGTATTGGTCAGAGTGCTAAAACATCTATATAAAAATGTTGTATATGTCAGAAATATAACCGATGTTGATGATAAAATCAACAAAAGAGCAACGGAAAGAGGTATAACAATACAACAGTTGACAAAGGAAGTTATAGAGTATTGTAACATTGATATGTCTTACATAAATAACATGAAACCCACCTATGAACCAAAGGCAACGGAGCATATAGCTGAGATTATAAAGGTTATAGAAAAATTAATTGCAAATGGGCATGCATACGTATCAAATGGACATGTGCTGTTTGATGTCAATAGCTACAAAGGATATGGTAAACTGTCCGGCAGAAATCTTGAGGAATTGAGAGCGGATGCCGATAAAAATAAAGAAAATTACAAGAGAAATGATTTGGATTTTGTGTTATGGAAACCAAGTTTGGATATAGACGACGAATCCAGTAAATTTAATAGTCCTTGGAGTGTCGGTAGACCCGGTTGGCATATAGAATGTTCCGCCATGAGTAATAAATATTTGGGTGAGAATTTCGATATACACTGTGGTGGTGTGGATTTAAAATTTCCACATCATGAAAATGAAATAGCACAAAGTCGCTGTGCATTTGAGGGTAGTAATTTTGCTAGATATTGGTTTCACACTGGTTTTTTAATGGTTAATGGCGAAAAAATGTCAAAATCTCTTGGAAATTTTACCACCATAGAGGAGATTAGAAATAGAGGTATATGTGGTTCAGTGTTGCGTTTCGCTATGTTAAAAAATCACTATAGAAAGCCATTGGATTTTAATGAAAATCTTATTTTGGAGGCGGACAAAAATTTAAAAGAATTGCATAAAAATACTATTGTTGTTGATGGCGAATATTTTGTACCGGAAGAACTTTTGAATTGTTTATGTAATGATATAAATACACCACAGGCATTAGCATTACTCAACGAATTTAATAAAAATAAAGAATATATTAAACTTAAAAACTCACTTGTTTTCTTAGGTTTGTTTGACCAAAATATATTTGATATCAAAAATATGAAGCAAACTGATCTTTCTGAGGCTGAGATAAATGATTTGATAGAAAAAAGAAATGTGGCAAGACAACAAAAAAATTGGGTAGAAAGCGATAAAATACGAGATTATTTGAAGGAACATAATATAATTTTAAAGGATATGAAGGATAAAGTTGAATGGGAGATTTTAAAATAAAATGAAGAAGTTTACAAAAACCGTAGAAGATTTTACCTGCGAAAACTGTGGCTACGAAGTTAAGGGAAATGGTTTTACAAATCATTGCCCTAAGTGTTTCTATTCAAAACATGTGGATAATAATCCCGGTGATAGAGATTGTAGTTGTGGCGGTCTTATGGAACCGGTGTCAGTGCTACAGAAAAATGGAGACTTTGTAATACTTCACAGATGTAAAAAATGTGGTTTTGAAAGAAAAAACAAGGTCACTGATGAGAATGATTTCAATGGCTTAATAATGTTATCAAAGAAGCTAGCACAACATCAGATCATAGACGCTAAAATAAATAATTTTGACCTATAGTTAACGGTATTAATCTATTCTACCACATACTCAAAACCGGCGGATTTCACCAGTTTAATTGTGTCATCTATACCCTGTCCATCGGCCGTAAGATATCCGGAGGCAAATATTGAGTTTACTATTTTAAGCATTAAATTTTGTTTTTCCTTTATATATAACTCTCTGCCGGCGGCACATCTGACATCTGCCTGCGGATTTAATAATCTTGCTAAACACAAAACTTTTAGACAATATTCTGGTGTTAATTTTTCTAAATTTTGCTTTTCAAAGGGTGTACCTTTTATGGGAATTAGAAAATTTATTGGAACAGATTTTGGATTTATGTTTTTTACATCCATTAACATGTCTATAATGTCATCATCGTTTTCCCCTAAACCTATTATTCCACCGCAACACATTTCAAAACCAACATCCTGAAACATTTTTATGTTTTTTATTCTTTCATCATAGGTATGAGTGCTACAAATGTTGCTGTAGTTATTTCTACCGGTATTTAGATTATGATTTATTCTATTAACTCCGGCTTCCTTTAGTTTTTTAGCCTGTTCTCTGGTTAAAAAACCTATGGAACAACAGATATCGGTGTTGACTTCTTTTTTAAGGTTTTTTACATAGTCACAAAAATCATCAATTTGTTTGTCTGTGAATTTAATTCCACTTAAACCTATACAATGTCTAGCAACCTTTTTATCCAATCCAATTTTACCGTGTTGCAAAAGCTTATCATATTCTATTAATGGATATTTTTCTATGTTAGCTTTTGACACACAGGACTGGGCACAGTATTTACAATCCTGACTACAGTTACCGCTTTTGGCGTTGGTTAAAATTTGTATTTCAACCAAATTGCCCTTATATTTTTTTCTTATTTCATAAACGGTGTCAATTAATTCATTAATTTTACTGTCAGGACAGTTCAACACCTCCTTGCACTCCTCTCTGGTTAAAAACTCATTTTTTAATGATTTACTTTTTATTGTTTTTAGATCTAGCATTTATTCCTCCAAAATTGAATTCCATTCGTTAATAAATTGCCTCTTAAACATTTTTATAAAGTCAATTCTAGGTCTTATGATTTTTTTCCCAGTTTCGGTGATTATATACTTGTCGATTTGTAAAAGTTTTTCATCAAAATGATTAAGAGTTGTGGTAATTCTCCCTTTTCTTTTGTATTCTTCCCTTGTTAAATTTAGCTCTGGTTTTATTTCGGGATCATATATTTTATTTCCGACTCTGCCACCATAGGCAAAAGTTCTAGCTATACCTATGGCACCGACAGAGTCTATTTTATCCGCATCGGACACTATGGCTAATTCTAACATATTGTTAGCACCACTACCACTTTCTAACATTTTCGAAAAGGACATATTATTCATTATGTATAAAATATTTTCTTTATCCACATCGGAAATGTCTAATTTTTCAAAAAATGTTTCAAACTTTTCATATTTTTTATTTAAACTATCTTGAATCTTATCGTCAATAACATCATGTAGTAATGACGCCAATCTAACCACCAGTCTATTACCACCTTCGATGTCGCATATTTTGTTGGCTGTACTCTCAACTCTTATGGCGTGGTAGTAGTCATGTCCTGTAGATTCGTTGCAAAACAGTTTTCTTATGTAATCCTTTACAATGTTGATTGTTGTATCCATCATATTATGAATTCATTGTATTAAAAAATTCCTCGTTGGTTGTGGTGGCATCGAGTTTTTCTTTCAAAAACTCTATTGCTCCAACGGTATCCATTGAGGATAAGATTTTTCTCAGCATCCAAGTTTTGTTTAGGGTTATTTTATCAAGCAACAGCTCTTCTTTTCTGGTTCCTGATTTTATTAAATCTATTGCTGGGAAAATTCTCTTATCAGAAACTTTTCTATCCAATACTATTTCACTGTTTCCGGTTCCCTTAAACTCTTCAAAAATAACCTCATCCATTTTTGAGCCGGTCTCCACAAGTGCTGTAGCAATTATGGTTAAAGATCCACCCTCTTCAATATTTCTGGCGGCACCAAAAAATCTTTTTGGTTTCTGTAGAGAGTTGGCATCAACACCACCGGTTAAAACCTTTCCGGAAGACGGAACAACATTGTTATAGGCTCTGGCTAATCTTGTTATGGAATCCAATAGAATAACAACATCTTTACCGGTCTCAACTATTCTTTTTGCCTTTTCTATAACTATTTCAGCTAATTGTACATGTCTAAACGCTGGTTCATCAAAGGTGGAGCTAACAACTTCACCTTTTATTGATCTTTCCATATCCGTTACCTCTTCAGGTCTTTCATCTATCAGCAACACCATCAGGTACACTTCCGGATGTGCGGCGGTTATGGAGTGAGCTATATTTTGTAGAAATGTAGTTTTACCGGTTTTTGGAGGAGCAACTATTAAAGCTCTTTGTCCTTTACCTATCGGAGCGATTATATCAAGTATTCTTGAACTATCGTCTTTGTTATTTATGAACGCTTCAGTATTTTCAATTTTCAATTTTTCATCAGGATATAATGGCGTTAAATCATCAAATCTTATCCTGTGTTTAGATTCTTCTAAAGTTAAACCATTTATGGTATCGAGTTTTAATAGAGCGAAATATTTTTCACCTTTTCTTGGCGCTCTCACCTGTCCCCTTATGTTGTCACCGGTTCTTAAACCAAATTTCTTAATCTGCAGGGGCGAAACATAAATGTCATCGGGTCCGGCTATGTAATTCGAGTTTGATGATCTTAAGAAACCAAAGTTTTCAGGTAAAACCTCTAGAACACCTTCACCGATTATTGTATTTTCGGGATTTTTTTCGGAAAAATGCTTCAGTATAGCGTAGATCATATCCTGTTTATACATATCATTTATATTTTCCACTGTACCGTCAGCGTATGCTATTAATTCCTGTGGAGTTTTTGATTTCAAAAAGTTTAACTCTATTGATTCTTTTGGATATATTATTTTTCTTTCCTCATGTGTATGTTTTGTTGAATGTTGTGGATAATCTACAATTTCCTGATTATCTGTTTTTGTGTCAACATCAACATTACCTTCACTTTCTTCATCTTTTTTTAGAATAAAGTTTACTTCATTTTTTTCTATTTCTAATACATTTTTACCAACTTCCTCAGATTTTAATGGTAATTTATCACTGTTATCAACCGCCAGTGTATTAAAATCCTGTCTCTGTATTATATTAGTATCTGTTTTTTTATCTACATCAACATCATCCTTTGATTTTGAAATTGTTAATCTTTTTCTGGGTTTTCTGCTGACTTTGATGTTCGCTGTACTTTTACTTTCCTTTTGATTTTCAACAAAGTTATTATCCGTCTCGTTGAAAGTATTATCATTCTCAGTTTGTATCATATATCGTATTTAAGTATTATTTATTAATTACAATAGTTTTATTAAGATTGTTAATTAGACTATATTCTTTTTATCAAAGACAGCCGGATTATAGAATACTTTTTTTAAATGTCAAATGTCAAAATCACTATATAAAGTTGTTGAAATATTTATTATTTAAGTTAATCTGGTGCTGTTGAGTTAATATTAACTACTGTTATTGAATATGGAAAACTACAATTTTAAACTGGCTGAAAAAAAATGGCAGAAGTATTGGGATGAAAACAACAGTTTCTATTTTGATAAAAACAGCAATAAAAAGCCCTATTATGTGTTACAAATGTTTCCATATCCATCAGGTGAGTTGCATGTTGGTCATTTAAGAAATTTTGTGATTGGTGATATAATAGCTAGATTTAAAAGAATGGAAGGTTACAATGTTCTTCATCCGATGGGAGCGGATGCATTTGGGCTTCCGGCAGAAAACGCTGCCATAAAAAAGGGAATTAATCCAGAAGAATGGACTCTAAAGAACATAGATAACTTCAAAAATAGCATGAAAAGGCTTGGATTGTCATTCGACTTTTCTAGATTTATAGCCACCTGTCTTCCAGAGTACTATGGTAAACAGCAAAAATTGTTTATAGAGCTATTTAAAAAAGGTCTTTGTTATCAAAAGGAAAGTTTTGTGAATTGGGATCCGGTGGATCAAACGGTTTTAGCAAACGAACAAGTTGTAGATGGTAGAGGTTGGAGAAGTGGAGCAGTTGTTGAAAAGAAAAAGTTAAAACAGTGGTTTTTCAAAACAAGTCAATATGCGGAAGAATTACTAAATGATATAACTGACAAACTTCAGGGCTGGAGTGATAAGGTGAAATTAATGCAGACCAACTGGATAGGAAAAAGCAGTGGAGCATTGGTTAATTTTAAGATCGTTGATAGAAATGATAATATACGGGTTTATACAACAAGACCCGACACTCTGTTTGGTGCTAGTTTTATTGGTATTTCATCAAATCATCCGTTAGCAGAAGAATTAGCAAAAAGTAATGCTGAGGCGAAGAAATTTATAGAAGAATGCCAGAAAACATCCATAGATGAAGAAACCATAGCCACAATGGAAAAAAAAGGATTTTTTACCGGTCTTTATGTGGAGCATCCCTTTGATAAAAATTGGAAATTACCGGTTTATATAGCAAACTTTATACTTATGGACTATGGAACTGGTGCTATTTTTGCCTGCCCTGCTCACGATCAAAGAGATTATGAATTTGCTGTAAAGTATAATTTACCGATAAAGGTTGTTGTTTCGCCAGACGGAAAGGACTTTGATTTAAATGGTTGTGCTTTCGAAGATGAAGGAATAGCCATAAATTCTGAATTTTTAAATGGTTTAAAAACGGCAGAAGCAAAGGAAACTGCCATTAAAAAAATTGAAGAATTGGGAATAGGGGAGAAGAAAGTAAATTATAGGTTGAGAGACTGGGGTTTTTCTAGACAAAGATATTGGGGTTGTCCTATACCAATTGTTTATTGTCCAAAGTGCGGAACCGTTCACCTAAGAGATGAGGATTTACCGCTTACATTGCCAAAGGATGTTGAGTTTACTGGTAAAGGTAATCCGTTGGAAAATCATCCAACTTGGAAATATACAAAATGCCCAAAGTGTGGTGGTGATGCCATAAGAGAGACGGACACAATGGACACATTTGTTGACTCCTCTTGGTATTTTTTAAGATATCCTGAACTTACAAAAAATGAACCATTTAATAGCGAATTATGTGAAAAAATATTTCCTGTGGATCAATACATAGGTGGAATAGAACATGCTACAATGCATCTTATTTACTGTAGATTTTTTACAAAAGCACTGCGAGATTGTGGTTATTTTAAAATTGATGAGCCAGTTAAAAACCTTTTTAATCAGGGCATGCTCTGTCACAAGGCCTACAGAGGAAAAACAACAAAAGATTGGTGTTATCCACAAAACGTTGTGGAAAGAGATGGTAAATACTACAACAGAGAAACAAACGAAGAGTTGAGTTATGAAGGTATCATAAAAATGAGTAAATCAAAATATAATGTTGTGGATAACATGAAGATTGTTGATGCCTATGGTGCCGATGCCGCTAGAATGTTCGTGATGTCAGACAGTCCAGCGGATAAGGATTTTGAATGGACTGAGCAGGGTATAGATGGTTGTTGGAAGTATATAAATAGATTCTACAGGTTGTGCGGTTCCTTTAAAAACAAAGTAATAGATATTAGTAACATTAACTATAATAACGATATAATCAAAAATACACACAAATTAATTAAAGAAGCCACAAAAAACTACAATAACATCGAATTCAACAAGGTTATAGCTAAAATTAGAGAATTTACAAATTATTTAGAAAAGTTGAATATTAAGACGGAAGAGGAGGAAAAATCCTATTTATTCGCTTTACACACTGTGATTAAAGTATTTACTCCAATAGCACCACATCTTTGTAGTGAATTGATGGAAATGTTTAGCATTAGAGAACAAACTTGGCCTACATACGACGAAAAATTGACCATAGATAACACGGTTGTTGTGGCTCTGTCCGTTAACGGCAAACTTAGGGCTACTATGGAGATTGATAAAGATCTGGATAAAATAACCACTGAAAACCTAGCAAGACAAAACGAGAGCATAAAAAAGTATATCGACAACGCGGAAGTAAAAAAAGTAATAGTCGTGCCAAATAAAATGGTCAACTTTGTAATCTAACAGTGCTAAAAGTATCTTCTCAGAGTAAGCTCTATGTTCATATTTTTGATACGCACATCTCCGAACTTGCCGGCGTGTACCTTGGGTTTTGCTGTATCAAAAATTAAAGCAGCTTCATACTTATCTTCATAGTTGTATGAGATTCCGGCAGACAGCGTTGGAGCAACAACTTCATTAGAATACCGACGTTCTAGTCTGTATGGTTTTACTTTTGTAATACCTATACTTTCATTTTCTACAGCAACAGCCAAATTACCACCAACAAATTCATAGATGTAATATCCATATACAGTGAGACCACCGCCGGCAAATAACGATATTCCGCTAGAGAGTTTATAGCCAGCAAGCAACCTCAGATTTAATAAATTAAGTATTTCTGAATTAAAATGTCCAATTCCTTCGTTGACAAATGTAACCACATCTTCTCCCGTATCAGTCTTACGGCTGTATGTATTTTCTGTGTACGTTTCGCTCGCTATAACATTTTCTACACCTCTTCGTTTGCCGTAGATGCTAAAGTTAAAATCGAAAAACACATTATTATAATTGATTCTTTTGCCAGCCTCTAATTCGAAGTTCTTTCTTGATTTATTGTAGTCATCCACTCTATCAGACTTTTTTTTCACTAGACTATCCCCAAATCTATTTTGTGTTGCGCCGACCCCTATGTAATATCCGCGTCCTGCTGCTCTTAAGCTGGTTGTGTTTAAGCCCAAAAGCATTAAAGTAGTGCATAAAAATATTTTTTTACCTTTCATACTTTTTCTGATGTTTATGTATTCATACCAATATGATACATACCAATATGATACATACCAATATGATACATACCAATATGATACATACCAATATGATACACATTTTTTTGTTTATATAAAATTTTGTATTGTTTTTGGCAAATATCAGTTATTATTCAATAATTAGTGATAAAATCAAAAAAAAGTAATAAATAGTTTGCTTTTTATTAAGATATTAGTATAATACATCACCATAAACAAATAAATATTAATTAATAAATGGAAGATATTAAACAACTAAAACAAGCAGTTGATCAGAAATTTGACGCTCTTTGTGAGTACTACAGGAAGAATAATATTACTGTTGTTATGCCAACATTTTATCCACAAAGAGGTGAAATACTAGAACAAATGGCACTGAAGGGTGTTAGATGTGTTATTCTTGGGGGTAAAGAAGGTTCGAAGGCATTTCCACACGTTAAGCAATATGGTTTGAGTCAGGATACTACTGGCATGGAGGAGACTGATGAGCAAAAAAAAATGCTCATTGAAAGACTACCAGATGAACTAAAACATGGTAATAAAATAGCCTTACACAGCTATGAACAATATTCCTATGCTTACGAACAACTGATGAAGGAAAAATATGGAAATTTAGTTGATGTTGTAAGTTGTACCGGTCAAAATACAGGTGACTTTTTTGAAGAAAAGGTAAATCTTACACCAATTTTGAAAGCTGCTGGTCTAGAGGAGCATATTATACCAAATGAAACTATTGATGTAAATTTACTCAAAAATAATGATGAGGAACTTAATAGAATATATGATGAACTGAGAAATGAAGAAAACGGCAAGATAGTTGTTCAAATCTGTGGTAATGCCGATCATCAGGAAGCAGGTGGTGGAAAAAGTACATACATAATCAACAACTTGGAAGAATTCAAGAAGGTAATAAATGAAGAAATTAACGGTGGAAACATTAAAATTGCTAAGTTTATTGCTGGTGCTGAAAGTAACCTATCTTTTTTCTGTTCAAATAAAAAAATTGGTGCCGACGGTAAAATATTGATTAGAAATAATAACACCACGAAAGTTCCTAACGTTGTTGGCGGTGAAGACCAGTTGAATAAATTACTACAGGAAGGTAGGGATTCTGGAATAAATCCTGAAGATACCTATGCCATAAATGGTAAGTATACATTAAAATGTGTAAGCTGTGACTGGTTAACCTCATCAAATGGTAATGGTGTTGGTAACGATGTTGGGTATATTGGTGATAAATATGTCAGAGAAAAGGTTAAAAACATAGTACAAAAGCTAGGAAGGCTTATGGCACAAACCGGTAAAGTGGGGCTTGCTGGTTGTGATTTGATAATTCAACAAGACCCAGAAAACCCAAAAGACTGTAAAGTTTACATCAATGAAATTAATAACAGACAGCAGGGACCAACAGAGCAAATGTCTAGAGATGCTGAAAGAAATAATATTCCATCTCTAACAAAAATGGCGTTTATTATGAATCATTGTCCGGCTAAGCTTAACCCACAAGAGTTGGCAAACGATATTCATAAAAATTCTGTTTCTCTTTCTGATGCATATTTGACTAATAATGGTAATTTTTACATTAAGTTAAATTCCACACACACACCTGAATTACAGGATAATGATGGATTTAATTTTAAGTTTAGGAAAAATATAAAAACCGGTTACTACAGATTTACCAGAAAAGATGACAAATCAGAATGGAAAATGAGTACCATACGTATTCCGTCCGTCTTATACAACTTATACAATAAAATTTTTCCATCTGTTGATCCAACTAAAAACGAAATCATTTTAAAACTGGACGGAGTAACAAAAAAGGATGATAAGGTTGATACTAAAAAACAACTTCTCAGAATAGAAGGTAAAGCCGCTAAAGGTGGTTCACCGTTCCTGATAGAAGGTGGAAAAACTATTTTAAATCCAAAGTGGGAAAAGATAGTAACATGTATCTACGATACATTGATAACACATCCGGAAAATACACATTATCAGGAATTTAATCCATTATATTTTGAAAATGAATGGAAAAAATTTGAAGATGAACGTAAAAAACAACAGCAGAACTCAACGCAAGTGTCGTCTGACAATAAAGCATCGCTTGACGATAAAGCATTGCTTAACAATATAGAGGAAGCATCACAAGAAGCATCACAAATAATTAATGAACAAGCAAAACAGCAGAATGCAGGTCAAGGTTTGACTCATTAATTAATAATGTAAATTAGGAAAAATACTTTTCCTAATTTACAATTTGATAATTGTTTATAGTGTAATTTGGTGGTTTATATGAAAATAGAAAAACAAAAGGATTTTATAACGACACTGGTGTCTGGTAATGAAATTAATACTATAAAATATATACTTGATACTGAAAAAAGTGGTAAAACCATTTATATACAATCCGGAATACATGGCGGTGAAATAACTTACTGGATAATAAATAAATTATTTCTTTTTTTAAAAGAAAATCTTTTAAATGGAAAGGTTATTTTTGTTCCCTGCGCTAATCCAATGTCATGGATGCAAAGATCATATCACTACACGATGGGTAAATTCAATATGTATAACGGTGTTGACTGGAACAGGGCTTTTCCCGGAGGAAACAGTCTCGAGGGTATCGTTGCGGAAAAATTATTTAACACCGCTAAGGAAGCAGATTTTGTATTTGATTTGCATACCGCAAGAGACAGTAAACCGTTTGCTATACCATCAAAGGAAGAATATTTAAGTTTTTGTAAAACCATTGGTCTGGAGTATAATTTTTTACACATAGACAGCGAAAACATTAAATATCATGGAACAATAAACGCACAACTGGACTTTGCTAATGTTCCAAATTTAACCATAGAGTGTGGAAGTCATGATGAATATTGTGAAGAAAAAATAAATGAAGTTTTTGATGGAATTATAAGACTTTTGGTGGAATTTGGTATGGTTGATAAAAAGTTTTATAAAGACAGTGGTGTAGCTGTTCCAAAATACTTTAAAAAAACAAAAAAAATAACAGCAATGGATGGCGGTTATGTACAATTTCATAAGAATATAAACGATAAGTTTGTCAAAGGCGATTTATTGTATTCATTGTACAATCCCAATAGTTTTGGTGAAAAATCCGATTACTTTGCCGAATTTGATGGTGTAGCTTGGAAATTCTCAATAACTCACATATTTATGAAGGGAGAGGATGTTGTCGAGGCTATTCCGGATAGTGAAATAAAGGCTATATAATTTTTCTTGACTATTAGTCATACAATCATAAACTCAAAGTAATTATCAATATTGGGTATAGCTATGAAAGAAGGTATAAAAAAATTTATAAAAGAAATTAACGCGCAACAGGTTTTGTGTTTTCTAACAACAATATTGTTGCTGGTGGTGTTTATTCAGAATATACAGATACGTAGGGCGTTAATACAAAGACAAATGCCTAAAAGAATCGATGATGTCCATGCAAGAATGTTGCGAGAATTTGAAAGAAATAGACTGGAGAGAGAAATAAGAAGAGAAAGAGAAAGGGATTTGTTTGATATGTATATGATGGAAGAAAGATTTAGGCCTAACATCAGCAGATATCTTGAAGAAGAAATTATGAATGCTCAAAGAGAATTGGAAAACAATATGAGATATTTTAATGAAAATGGAAGAAGAAATAGAATTTTTGAAAACAAAACAGAAGAAAATATAAAGGATGATAGAGCACTGAATGGTAAAGACAGAAAAAATACTGATGTGAAAAATGTGGAGACAAAAAGAAAAAATGAAACTGGAGAGGTAAAAACAAGAAAAAATTTTGTATATCGTCCCAAACAGGAGCAGACCGAAAAAGAATTTACTTTAAAAATGAAATTGCCAAGAGGCGTGACTGCTAACGATGTTAAGGTTGATCTGCAAAACAACAATCTAATAGTTAAAATTGAAAAAAGTAGCAACTTCAGCAGTGATGATGTTAAAGCATATAGTTATTCATCATTTTTTGAAAATTTTTTGGTTAATCCGACAAAAGCAACAATAAAGGATGTTAAGGTGTCGGTGGAAAATAACGAACTGAATGTTGTCGTTCCGATTATAAAGTAGCTAGTTAAATAGTATTCTTGTTGTATGGGTGGTGATGTTCGTTTATTGCCACCTTTTATTATATCTACTCGCAAATGTGTGTTTTTTGAATTGATTTTTATGTGGATGGTGCCTAGAGGTGGAATTGAACCGCCGACACAAGGATTTTCAGTCCTTTG
>JAFVEQ010000019.1 GCA_017475895.1 Rickettsiales bacterium | reverse complement strand
TTTCATCTTATCATTGGCTTTGTTATTATTTTTTTCTATATCTTTAGTCATATCTTTATATTTATGATTATAGATTATATATTGTTACTGTTATGGTGATCATCATATAATAAAGTATTATTAAGTCAAGGGGAAAGTGAAAAAGAGTTTTTTCCATCAAGTTTGCGTCTATATTTTATCAATCACTGCAAAAAATATAGACTTTTATTTTTGATGCAATATTATGACAACATAAATTAACAACGTACAAAATGGATTTAAGAAGTTTGGATTTTAAAAAATATAAAAATGATATATTATTTATACCAATAGGCGGTTCAAATGAGATAGGATTAAACTGTAATTTATATCACTACAATGGAAAGTGGATAGTTATTGACTGTGGAATAGGATTTACAAAAAGTGTTCCCGGAGTTGAGTTACTTGTGCCGGATGTTAGTTTGTTGAGAAAAATAAAAAAGGATATTTTGGGAGTATTTATAACACATATACATGAGGATCATATTGGAGCTGTGCAGTATCTGTGGCAAGACCTAAAATTACCCATATATGCTTCGAGATTTACAAAGTTGTTTCTACAGGAAAAGTTACGAGAATATGATTTTTACAATCAGGTGGAAATAAATGAATTGAATGAAAACGATAGAATCAAATTGGGGGATTTTGAAATAGAATTTTTAGGACTCACACATTCAACACCTGAAATGAATGCTATAGTTTTAAAAACTCCAAATGGAAATATATTGCACAGTGGTGACTGGAAATTTGATAATAATCCGGTGGTTGGTCAGAAGTCTAATATTAAAAGACTAAAGCAGATGGGAACTAGAAGCGAAATTTTAGCGACAATTTGTGAATCAACGAATATTTTTAATGAAAATCCACCGAAATCAGAGAGTGAACTTTTTAATAGTTTTTATGACATAATAAAAGATAAAAGCGGGCTTGTTGTGTTTACTACATTTGCCTCGAATGTAAGTAGACTGAAAACTATTGCGGATGTTGCAAAAAAAGTTAGAAGAAAGGTGGTTTTGGTAGGTAATTCTTTATACAGATTAATCAAAGTAGCAAGAGATGTTGGTTATTTAAAGGACAAATATGAATTTATTGCCGAAGAAGAAATAAAAAATTATAAAAAGAGAAATCTTATTCTGATTGCCACTGGCTGTCAAGGTAATTTCAATGCCGGAATTGATAAGCTGGCAAATGATGCCTATAAATATGTGAAGGTTGGAGAGGGTGACTGTGTTATTTTCTCCTCAAAAGTTATACCTGGTAACGAAAAAGAATTGAGTATAATATATAACAAATTAGCCGAAAAAGATGTGGAAGTTATAACGGAAAAAGATGAATTTGTTCATGTTTCCGGTCATTATTCGCTGCAAGATTTAAAGGATTTTTATGGAATGGTAAAACCTAAGGCGGCTATAGCAGTTCATGGAGAACCAACACAGCTGTTACAACACCAAAAAATAGCTAAACAATGTGGCATAAAGAATGTTGCTAAGGGTAAAAATGGTTCAATTTTGAAAATAGGTAAAGATGGAAAGGTTGAAAATATTGGACAAATTGATATACAATATATGGTGCTTGATGGGAAAAGAGTTTTATCAACAAAAAGCGAAATAATAAAAACCAGAAGAAAACTTGAAGATGTTGGAGTTGTGTTTGTTAATATGATAATAAATACAAAATATAGATTATTGAAAAATCCTGTAATATCTGCTCCCGGAGGCTATGATTTAGAGAGCGATAAAGCCACAAAGGAAATTTTAACGGAAGATATTATAAAAAGCTACAACGGGGCTATAATAAACATCAATGAAAGTAGAAAAAATAACAAAAAAAAGTTTTTGACTGATGTTGAAAAGGAAAATTTCTTAGAACAAAAGATTAGAAGTGCAATAAACAAATTGTACGACTCAGACATTGGCAAAAAGCCATACACAGAGGTAATCTTTACTAAAATAAATACGGAAAAGTGATGAAATAATTAAAATTATACTATTTTAAAAAATTTTCCACAATCTCCCTTTCGCAGAAGTACTTTTTTTCACCGTTGGCATACTCCTGATACCTTTCTGGACCCTTTCCTAACATTATAAAAGTATCATCTTTTGTAGCCATATATAGAGCATACTCTATTGCATCTTTTCTATCTATGAACAACTTGTATGGAGTTGTTGATTTTTTTAATCCAACCTCTATTTGAGCATTTATATCGTTTGGATTTTCATTTCTGGGATTATCCTCTGATATCACCACATAATCTGAATACTTGGAAGCGACCATACCCATTAACGGTCTTTTTGTGTTATCTCTGTCACCACCACAACCAAACAGTGATATTAATCTATTTTTAGTGAAGAGTCTCATTGCCTTTAGTATATTTTCAAATTGTTCTGGTGTATGTGCATAATCTATTATTATGTTTATACCTTTGTTGTTATTTATGGACTCACATCTACCACTTATGTAATCAATTTTGTTCAAACATTTTATGGCATCAGTCACATCAATTCCAAGTAAAATTGCAGTGGCAACAGATTCAAGTGTATTATAAACCGAAAATGTTCCCACAAGATTTATAAATTGGTTTTTATATTCTTTACCTTTGTATTTGAAATCAAAATACGTTCCGTTTGGAGTTATATTTACATTATAACCATATAGATCAGCTTTTTCATTCTCCAGAGATACAGATAATTTTTCTTTATCCTTCAGTAAATTAAAGAATTTTTTACCGTATTCATCGTCAATATTTAAAACAGCTTTTTTTGATAGAGTAAATAACTTAAATTTAGCATTAGCATATTCTTCTCTAGTCTTATGAAAATCTAAATGTTCTATGCCAAGATTTGTAAAAATACCAACTTCAAACTCTATAGCATCAGCTCTATTAAGACTTAAAGCATGAGATGTTGTTTCCATAACAACGTATTCAACCTGTTGACTGTTAGCGTAGTTAAACATTTTTGCCAACTCTAAACTGTCAGGTGTTGTAATCGTGGTTGTTTTAATAGGCATAGGTTCTTTGTTAACTCTGCAACCCAAAGTCCCTATGACAGCTACCTTACGACCAATATTTTTTAATATATCTTCTAAAATTATTGTTGTTGAGGTTTTACCGCTAGTACCGGTAACACCAACAACCGCCATTTTCTTTTGTGGATTACCAAACAGGTTAAAACATATGGTTGACATTACTGCTCTTGTGTTTTTAACCTTAATTATAGTTATATTTTTATCATCCACATCAACATCTTTTTCAACAAGTATGGCGCTTATATTTTTGTTTTCTAAAACATTATTTACAAAACTATGTCCATCGAACTTTGCGCCACTTATGCACACAAACATTGTATTTTCTGGACTTGTATCAATACGTCTGGAATCATTTTCAATTAGATTTATCTCAATATTATCACTACCCTGAACTACTGTGTAGTCTACACCGTTTAGTATTTTGTTTAATTTCATAAAATTTGTCACATAGTCTATGACTCTATAGTAGTTTGGTAAAAAATAATGTCAATAAAATAAAGTTATTTAATTTTATTTAAATTTTATTTATCATGTTCGTCATTATTAATATACTTTTCATATAAATCCGGTCTTCTATTTTTTGTTATTTCAATAGCCTTTTCAATTTTCCATTTTTCTATATTTTTGTGGTGTCCCGACAGTAACACATCCGGAACAGTCATGTCACGCCAGACTTCTGGTCTTGTGTATAATGGATATTCTAGTAAATGATTAAACTTGCTATCAACATAACCACCACCAAAACTATCTTCTTTTTGTGATTCATCATTACCAATTACTCCTTCCAGACATCTAACCATAGATTCAATCAGTACCATTGCCGGAAGCTCTCCGCCCATCAAAACATAATCACCTATTGAAATTTCTTCTATATTATACCTTTCAATAACTCTTTCATCCATGCCTTCATATCTGCCACAAATTATAGCAATATCGTCATATTTTAATAGTTCTTTTATTTTGCTTTGATTTAGTACCTTACCTCTGGGGGACATATAAATTATTTTTGTATTTTCACTGCAATTACCATCTATACAATCTCCTATTACATCGGCCTTTAACACCATACCTTGACCACCACCATATGGTATGTCATCAACCCTTCCGTGTTTATCTTTTGAATAATCTCTGATGTTTACAGCGTTCAACTTCCATCTACCATTAAGTAGTGCTTTGCCCAGTAGTGACTTCGAACAAAAGTCCTTTATAATATCGGGGAAAATTGTAAAAACGTCTATTTTCATTTTATTTGTTCATTTAAGAACGGCGGAACTGTCAAGGGGTTTATTTCTCTTTTTGAACATGATGCCACCAATAATAGAATAAATGCAAATATAAAATATTTTCTCATGATATTTATTTTCTAATAAAGTTACAACTTAGTTTAAATTACTATTTTTTCTTTTTCAATCTTTATATTGCGTGATTGTACTTATGTTAACAATAACTGAATAATTTTTTTGTGGCGTTGAATTTTTGTATTTAACATTACGCTGAAAAAGCTGGTATATTCTAGCATTTTACCGTTTTTTGAAATAAAAATCATTTGACAATAAAAATGCGTACATTATCATACCAGCACATATTATTAATAGTGTAATTTATACATATAATGTCAAATAAAAATAAGATTATTTTTATACTAATAGTATTTTTTCAATTAACCGGCAATCTGTTTGCTAATAATAAACAACTGATGGTTGACAGATTGAAGGATATGGAAAAAAACTGCGAAAACATAGATATTTCAAAAACAGTGGGTCTTGATGATCTTGTAAATTTGTGTGTATGCAATAATCCTGAGTTAAAGGCTGAATATTTAAATGTTGAAATGGCAATAAGTGAGAAAAAACAAGCAAATGCAGAATACATGCCAACAATATCTGCCAGTGCCTCCACCAGTAAGAATCGAAGTAAAATTGAAGATGGTGACAATACGAATAGTAAACCATACAGTGCAAAGCTTTCATTACAATGGTTAATTTATGATTTTGGTGGAAGAGAGGCACGAAACAGAACGTACAAAAACAACGTTGATATCAATAATTTTTCCTACAACAGTAAGTTATATGATGTCCTATTATCCGTTAATGTGGCTTATTTAAATCTTTTGGGAGCAGAGGAAATTTTAAAAAGTGCTGAAGAAAACGAAAAGGCGTTCAAAAAATCCTATGAAGAGTCTTCTAAAAAGTATAAAATAGGTATGTCCACATTGAATGAAAAGCTACAGGCAAAAACACAGTACGAAGAATCAATCTTAGAGGTTATTGATGCGAGAAATAAAATAAAACAATACAGCGGGGATTTAGCAACCCTTTTAAATCTATCTCCCACGACAGTTTTTAAACTAAGAAAACCTAGAGCTGATAGAGATATAACTGAACTTGATATGGAAGATAATGTTGACAAAATGATTGAGATTGCCTTAAAAAGTAGAAGTGAAGTTAAAAAACAGATGGCATCTGTAGAATACAGTAAAAATAATCTGAAGAATATGAAAAGTAATTTTCTGCCAACCATAAGTCTTGAGGGTAGCTTGAGCTACAATAACAAATGGGACAGTAATAGCAAATATCAGAATGATTCCTACATTGGTGTTCAATTATCTGTGCCAATATTTACTGGTTTTTCGAATGTAAACAAAACTGCAGAAGCAAAATATAACTACAGACAAGCAAGATATCTATTAGAGGTTACAAAAAACACCGTTGCCAATGAAGTTTGGAGCGCATATCAAGACTATAAACAAGCCATAGAATCCTACAAAATAAGTCAACAGGTGCTGGAAAGTGCTATAGAAAATCTAAAGGTTGCCTCGAAATCCTACTCCGTAGGGCGAATAGACATAATTAACCTATTAACCGCCAACTCCACATTGGCCAACGCCAGAAAGGATAGAATAAATAATTTTTATAAAGTTTTAATTAGTAAGTCTACATTATACAGAAAAATAGGAGAAATATAATATGAAGAGAAGAACTGTTGTAATACTTGTATTAATTTTAGTTGGTTGCTGTGTGGCAATGTATTTTGCTTTAAAAAAGCCTGTGTTAAAGTACACGGATTTTGAAATGGAAAAGGTGAAAAGAGGTGATATTATTTACAAAATATCGGCCACCGGTAACTTGAATCCTTTAAGTGAAACCGATGTGGGAACGCAGGTATCGGGTATAATTGAAAAAGTTTTAGTGGACTACAACGACGAAGTCAAAAGCGGTCAGCTGTTGGCACAGTTGGATACGTCTATACTTAAGGAAAATAAAAATGAAGCAGAGGCTAATCTAAAACTAGCCGAAGCTGAAGAAAAATTTGCAAAAAAAACCTTTGAAAGAATAGGAAAATTATATAAGGATAAACTTGCATCAAAGACAGCCTATGAGGAGCAAGAGGTAAACTACAAAATAAAACAAGCAAATACAGCGATAGCCAGAGCAACATATAATAAAGCAAAAACCAACTATGATTATGCTTTTATAACATCCCCAGTTTCCGGAACTGTGATATCAAAGGAAGTTGAAGTGGGACAAACTGTGGCGGCTAGTTTATCGGCTCCAACCTTTTTTAAGATAGCTGAAGATTTATCAAAAATGCAGATAGAAACAAGCATAGCGGAGGCTGATATAGGTGTAATAAAGGAAGGTATGGATGCTACGTTTACAGTGGACGCTTATCCGGATGATGTATTTTATGGAAAAATTAATCAAGTCAGATTGTCTCCAACGGAAGAAAGTAATGTTGTCATGTATACTGTTATAATAGACACCGACAACAACGAAAGAAAACTTTTGCCCGGTATGACCGCATCTGTGGTAATTACAATAGAGGAGTCCTTGGACACTTTAACTCTATCATCAATGGCACTACAATACAAACCAAGAGGAGAGTTTAAAAAACAGGTTAGAAATATTGATGGACTTGGTAAAAATCAAGATATAGTTTATGTTTTTAGAGATAAAAAGATTGAACCGGTGGTGATCACAAAAGGTTTAAGTGAAGTTAGTGGTTTTGAAATTATTGATGGTTTAAAAGAAGGTGATGAGGTTATTATTGAGCAAAATAATGCCGGAAAGAAGAAATAATAGAATTAAAAATAATAAATAAATGTTTGTAGAATGAGTAGAGATGTTATAAAAGTTGAAGATTTAGAGAAGACCTACTTTATGGACGGTGGCATGAGTCAAAAAGTTCTAAAAGGTGTATCATTTACAATAGAACAGGGCGAATGTGTAGCGATAATGGGACACTCTGGTTCAGGAAAATCAACATTAATGAATATACTAGGTTGTCTAGACAGACCCACGGAAGGTAGTTATTTTTTGAACGGTAATGAAGTTTCGCACAGAACAGATAAAGAATTAGCGGAGATAAGGAGCTACGAAATTGGTTTTGTATTTCAGAATTTTAACTTAATGATGAAAAGAAGTATATTAGACAACGTGTCTATGCCTCTTATTTATCAAAATGTTTCCAACAGTAACAGAATGAGACGAGCATTAAAAATGCTTGAAAGAGTTGGTTTACATGGCTATGCTGAAAGATTTCCCAGCCAAATATCCGGAGGTATGCAGCAGAGGGTGGCCATAGCAAGAGCTTTAGTAAATAACCCAGCGATAATTTTTGCCGATGAACCCACCGGAAACCTTGACAGTAGAACAAGCGATGAAATAATGGAATTGTTTACAGAATTAAACAAACAGGGTATAACAATAGTTCTGGTGACCCATGAAGATGATGTGGCAAACTACGCCACAAGAATGATAAAAATAATGGACGGACGAAAAACCTACGATGGTTTAAGAAAGGATTTTGACGAATCGCTGGAGGAACATTTGGAAAATTCTGACGGACAATGTAGTATTCAATAGGAGATTGCATGAAAGTTGCTATAGTTGATTTTTTATACATGTTTAGAAAGATTTTAAAAGAATCTTGGATATCAATATCCTCGTACAAGATCAGAACATTTTTAACAATGTTAGGTATAGTTATAGGTGTTGGTGCTGTGGTTGTTATGGTATCAGTCGGTCAGGCCGTTCAGCTAGAAATAACAAACACCTTTAATTCGATGGGGTCAAATCTAATAATAATAGCACCAGCACAGACAGTTAAAGGCGGTATTCGTGGCGGTAGAGGAAAGCCAACCGTTTCCTTTGACGATGCCGAATCTTTGAGAAGTTTACCAGGGACAGAGGCTGTTGCTGTTTTTGTTATGACAACAACACAGGCCGTTTATGGTTCAAACAACTACGGTGTTTCCGTTATTGGAACTAATGTTGATTATTTTAATGTTCAGAACTGGGAAATCGACAAAGGAACGATTTTTACAGCGAAGGATATAAAATCAGCAAAACCCTACATTGTTATAGGTCAAACAATAGTGGAAGAACTATTCGGCGCTGAAAATCCAATTGGCAAAACTCTAAGACTAAAAGGAAAACCCTTTACGGTTATAGGTACACTAAAGGAAAAGGGTGATGGTATCGGCGGAAGCGATCAGGATAATGTCATAGTTATGCCTTACAAAACACTGCGACAGAGACTTCAGGGGTCATATAGACCGAACTATGCCAGTTTGGTTATAGTAAAGGCAACCGATGAGGATAAAGTTGCGATATTAGGGAAAAGAATTGAAAATCAATTGAGAACCAGACACAGAATAAAAAATGGTGTAAGCAGCGATTTTGAGGTAAATTTAATGACCGAAATGATACAAAAGGTTAAAAGTGTAGGAACCACATTATCATTGCTATTGGCGGCCATAGCATCAATATCATTGGTTGTTGGTAGTATAGGTATCATGAATATGATGTTAGTGTCCGTTACCGAAAGAACAAAAGAAATAGGAACAAGAAAAGCACTTGGTGCGCCAAATAATTGGATTATGTTGCAATTTCTAACGGAATCAATAACTATATCCTTTTTAGGAAGTTTTATAGGTATGGTTATAGGTGTAGTAATATCGCAGATTGGTGGTGCGTTTTTCGATAAAACTGTGCCAATTTCGGTATGGTCAGTGATTATATCAATATCTGTTGCGGTTATAGTTGGTATAATATCGGGAATTACACCAGCCATCAAAGCAATGAAATTGGATCCGATAGAAGCTTTGAGATATTAATTTATATATTAATTCATTTTTTGTTTACCAATTACGTATGTAAATTGTTCTTACATCAATTGATTACAACTGTTTTGCTAAAACACTCCACAATTAGTTTTATGGAGTGTTGTTCATTGTGTGTTTTTAATCTTCGTTTTTGGTACAACTTCCCTGATTAACCCAATTACCTCCGGTACATTCATAATAATTGTTACCTGATGCTGTGTAACCATCCTCACATCCATAGTATATTTTTGCATTACTATAGCCTTTTTCACATAAGGAAGCATTACTTTAGTAAACGTTAATTTTATTCATCTTTAACACATGTTCCATTGGTGTAGCCAGACACTGGTTGCCATTCATCGATACCCGTACTACTATCATTTTCACAGTGATAGACAAGTGTACCAGATAAACTATAACCTGAGGCACAACTATAAAGTTTTATATATTCTCCTTCACTGAAGGTGCCGGTACTTGTATTGGAATACCAAGTGGTAGATTCAGATCCCGTAGCGTCTGTTTTATACCAACCGTAGGATGATTCAGATAAATTAGCTTTCTCTGCTGCTTTAGCTGGAGTACAGTTAGTTGGAATACACGTTCCATTAGTGTAGCCAGAAACTGGTTGCCACTCGTATGTTGTACCACTCTTTACACATTGATAAATAAGTGTACCAGTTGGTGCATAGCTTGAAGCACAACTATAAAGTTTTATATATTCTCCTTCACTGAGGGTGGTGGTATTTGTTTTGTAATAGTTAGTAGTAAGTTCAGATCCCGTAGCATCTGTTTTATACCAAGTGTAGGATAGTTCAGACAATCCTGATTTTTCTACTGCCATAGTTACAATACAGTTGCTTGGTACACAAGTTCCACTACTATATCCAGAAACTGGTTGCCATTCATAACTCTCACCACTCTCTACACATTGATAAACAAGATTGCCGGTTGCTAAATAACCTGAGACACAACTATATAATTTCAAATAGGTTCCTTCAGTAAGTCCAGTAGTACTTGTTTTACTA
>JAFVEQ010000018.1 GCA_017475895.1 Rickettsiales bacterium | reverse complement strand
GATTAAAATGGATGTGAATTATTGCAATTCATTGTAATTTCAATGGTAAATTTTTTCAACTAATTTTTTATGAAATTGTTTAAAAATGGTTTGCGAAAATTTTTTCACTTGACAATTAAACCACCAATAATAGTATGAAGAAAAATCCCTATCAAAATGGTTCAAAGAAATACAATCATACTAAACGAGCCGATAGTTGCTCACCATTTATCCATTATAAGAGATAAAAACACGGACATGGTAAACTGTTCTGTTAAAGTTTTAAGTGATGCTTTATCTCTGAGAGCAATGGATAATTTACCGCTGATGGATGTTGAAATTGAAACACCAGTGGCAAAAACAAAAGCAAAGAGAATTAATAGCAATATAGATATATTTATTGTGCCAATTCTCCGTGCTGGACTGGGTATAGCAGAACATTTATTTCGTATAATTCCGTCCGCTAAGGTGCAACATTTAGGCATGTATAGAGATGAAAAAACACTAAAACCTGTGTGGTATTACAATAAACTACCAAAAACTTTTAGACGACCGGATAATACAATTGTTTACATTTGTGATCCGATGTTAGCTACCGGTGGTTCCATAATTGAAGCAATAAAGCTTTACACCGAAAGAGGTGTTCCGCAGAAAAATATTACATTAATAAATTTAATATGTTCACAACAGGGTATAGATAAAGTTTATTCTTTATTTCCTGACGTTAGAATTGTAACCTGTGCCGTTGATGAGAAATTAAATGAAAAGGGTTATATAGTTCCAGGGTTGGGGGATGCTGGAGATAGAATATTCAATACGATTTATTAGATCATAATTAATAATCAGATGAACGAAATGAAATTACTAATTTGTTCGGGGGCGACGGAGTTCAGCGACAATTTAGGTGTTGTCGATGAAAATTCCGTAGTACATAATACTGTATTCAGATTTGAAGATAATGAAATGTGTGTTAGGATAGATGATTTAAAAAGTTTAATCAACGAAGATGTGTTGGTGGTACAATCTCTATCAAATACAGTTAATGACAATATAATTGAGTTATTGTTTACTCTGGATGTACTAAAAAATATTGATACAAAATCTGTAAAACTATTGATTACCTATGCGGGATATTCCAGACAGGATAGGGTTGAAGGTATAAATGAATCCTTTTCCTTTAAGGTTTTAGCAAAAATGTTATCAAATCAAAATCTAAATAAGATTTATTTTGTGGATATACATGCTTCGCAGACCGCAGGTTTTTTTGATGTTCCTGCGATAAATATAGATACTCAGGACTTTGTGTGTGATTTAATCAAAAACAAATATGAAAATCCATTACTAATATCACCGGATGTTGGTAATGTTAAGAAAATAGTTTCATTATCAAATAAAATGAGTCTCGACTATAGCATAGCGATAAAATATAGACCAAGACCAAACGAAAATAAAATTTTGTCACTGGTGGGTGCTAGTGTTGAGAACAAGGATTGTATAATAATCGACGACATAATAGATTCTGCCGGTACTCTTTGTAATGTGGCTGAAAGACTTGCTAAGAATGGAGCAAATAACATAATAGCTTACATAACACATCCGGTTTTATCAAAAAAATCATTTGAGAGGATAAATAATTCTTATTTTACAAAATTATATGTATCTGATACCATAAACACCAAGGAAAAAATAGAACTAATAAGTGGTAAGGTGTCTGTTTTTTCTGTAGCTGATTACGTTTTGAGTAAAATAATTGAAGGTTAATAAAATTTTTCTTGACGACAGATGTGGTTATATGCTATAGTTAATGCCATGTGATGTTTATTTATTTTTATGTCAGTTACAAACAAAGAAAAAGTAAAAGAGGGTTTTAAAGGAGCATTGGGTGGTGTGTTGAAGGCTGCAGCTGGTAAGATTCCAATTATTGGAGACTTTATAGCTGAGGGTGTTGAAGGAGCAAAAAACGCCGTTGATAAAGCCGAAATGAAGAGTGATATAAAAGAATTAAGAGAAGATACAGAAAAACTGAAGAAACAATTGGAACTACAGAGTGAAGAAATCGAAAAACTAAAAGAAATAATCGAAGCGTATGGTGGTGTAATAAGAGAATTTGCTAAAGATGCCCATGAACGCAAAAATCTAGAACAAAAACAACTAAACAAAGCAATTATTGACTATGACAAGCAAATGCGCAAAATTAAACCCAAAAGTAATAGATCAATGTCGATTGCTGGGTAGTATGTACAAAGATATGTTATATTCTAGTTTCTATAGTTCACCTATGGGTGGACTATTTTTGTTTTCTGATGGCCTAAATTTAACAGGATTATATTTTGATAATGAATATGCCATTCATAATAATATTAACGCTACAGAAAGACCAAATTTACAGGTATTCAAAAAAACAAAATTGTGGTTAGATAGTTACTTTAGCGGTAAAAATCCTAAAGTTGATATTCCGTTAAAATTTAATGGTAGCAATTTTCGTTCAATTGTGTGGAATGCTCTGATGGATATTCCGTATGGTACTACAAAAACCTATGGTGAAATTGCTAAGCATGTGGCAACTGCAGTTGGGAAAAACAAAATGTCTGCTCAGGCGGTAGGCGGAGCCGTTGGCGCAAATCCAATTTCAATTATTATTCCCTGCCATAGAGTTATTGGAGCTAATGGCAACCTTGTTGGCTATGGTGCCGGCATTGATAAAAAAATAGAGCTGCTGAAGCTAGAGGGAATTATTGAAAAATAAAATTATTAGTCTAGTATAAAAATATCAATCACTTTTGAAAATATTATGATTTTTAGCATTGATAAGAGAGTATGTTTTTGTGATACTGATGCCGGAGGAATAGTTTATCATTCAAAATATTTGGATTTCTGCGAAGAAGCTAGATTGGAATATTTTTTAAAGCATAACATAACCCAAAGGGACCTATGGATTAAACATGATATGATGTTTGTGTTGAAGGGCTGTGAAATACACTATAAACAACCGGCCAGAGCAGAGGATTTGCTGACGATATCTATAGAAAAATCAGAGATTGATAAACTTTTAATTAATGTATATCAAAATATATATAGAGGCAATGAATTGATAACGGAGTGTAAAATAAGCATGGTTGCCATAAATCATGAAACACTGCGACCAATTAGAAAATTGCCTGATGAAGTTCTACAGATAATATACTAGCTTAAGTTAATATTTAGTGTTTTTAACAAAGCAAGAGTCTTTTCGGTACTTTTGATAGCCTCTTGCATCACATCATTTCTTTCATCATTAGTTTTAAATATATCAATATTTAAACTGACCAATAGTTTGTACATGGTGTACGCGGTACAACCACTTTTATTGTTTTGTAACAGCGATATTTTACTTATATCTACGCCACTTGACATAAATAATGATTCGTTTGTTAAATTTAATTCCCTCCTTCTACTTTTTATAAACAATGATAATTTTTTGTAGAATTCTTTTTCAGTTAACATTGAATTTTATTT
The DNA here is from genome assembly GCA_017475895.1 of Rickettsiales bacterium. Taxonomy (GTDB): domain Bacteria; phylum Pseudomonadota; class Alphaproteobacteria; order Rickettsiales; family UBA1997; genus RGIG8782. The sequence goes on along the minus strand of JAFVEQ010000018.1, from coordinate 45,729 downwards.
TGTTGTATGGTTGTATATATAAAATATTGTTGTAATTTTATAATTGTTGTTTAATAATAATTTTATATTTAAATAACAATTTATATGGCAAAATATAACATAACTAACTTTAATGATTTTGTAAAAATACTGAAGATTCAAATAGTGAAAAATAGGATGAATGGTGATGGATATGTTATGAAAGAGGACGAATTTTTTAAAATGGTTTATATTATATAAAGGTAAAGGATGTTTTTAAATTAATGAAAAAGTTTGATCTAAAAATGCTAGTGGAGGAGCATTAAAAAGCAATTGTAAGGTCAATAAATATTGAAAAATCAACATTTTTTACAATTAGCATTGAAAAATAAAGCTCAAATTTTGTCAATAGTCTTTTTTAAAAAAATTACTTTTTTTGTGCTTGTAATAATTTTATGTTATTCTACATTAAAAACAAATAAAAAAATTGAAGATAGATATGAAAAAAATTCTACTTTTACCTATAATTAGAGAGAAAATAGCAACGGCTTTTAAAAAGGCAAATGAGGGTTCCTTGTCGGATTTTTATAAAAGCTTGGATGATGTGGAATTTACTGGTGAATTGGAGAAAGATTATAAAGCAATAGAGGATATTATTAAGGATAATTTAGCAAAGCAGGGTTTAACAAAAGTTCTTGAAGAGTTTATAAAGATAGCAATAGATAAGAAGCAGGAAAGAGATACAAAAGTTAGTTCAAAAGTTTCAATTCAGGAATATATAGATAAGGAAGATTGGAGAATAAACGCAAATGCCAATACGGGCTATAGTAATGCCGGTCTAGTAAATAATATATCCGGAAAACTTATAGCTAACTACTGGTTGGATAATGTTTACTCCGAAGAAGAAGGATCTGCTCATAGAGACGGAGATTATCACATACATGATTTGGATTGTTTAACCGGATACTGTGCCGGTTGGTCGTTGAGAGCTTTACTAGATGAGGGTTTTAACGGAGTAAAAGGTAGAGTTTCCGCAAAGGCTCCAAGACATTTTAGAACAGCATTGGGACAAATGGCGAACTTTTTGGGCATTTTACAATCCGAATGGGCTGGAGCACAGGCATTTAGTAGTTTTGATACCTATTTGGCGCCATATGTATTTAAAGACAACATGACACCAAGGGAAATTAGAGAAGCAATAACAAGTTTTGTTTACAATTTAAATGTTCCGGCAAGATGGGGTCAATCACCATTTACAAACGTTACTCTTGACTTTACGGTTCCGGAAGACTTAAGAAATCAGATTCCGACATGTAACAGTATTCATTTATTTAAGGGTGTGGAAAATCAAGATCTGTTGAGAAAGGCAAAGGAAAGAGGAGTAAATTCACTTGAGGAATTGACCTATAAACATTTCCAAAAGGAAGTGGAAATGATAGACGTTGCCTACTATGAAGTTATGACCAGAGGGGATGAGGATGGACAGCCATTTACTTTCCCAATTCCTACTGTAAACATAACTGAAAATTTTAATTGGGATACGCCTGCGGCAAATGCTCTGTTTGAAAATACTGCAAAAGTTGGTAGTTCTTATTTCCAAAACTTTATTGGCAGTCAGTATATGACAAATGAAAATGGTGAAAGAGTTCCAAATCCAGAAGCATATAAACCAAATGCTGTTAGAAGTATGTGCTGTAGGTTGCAACTGGATCTAAGAGAGTTGTTAAAGAGAGGAAACGGACTTTTTGGTTCCGCTGAAATGACCGGTTCCATTGGTGTTGTTACCATTAATATGGCTAGACTTGGTTATCTGTGTAAAGATAACAAAGAAGCATTATATTTCAGGCTTGAAAGATTAATGGAATTAGCAAAATCTACACTGGAAAAGAAAAGAATTTTAGTTCAAGAATTATATGACAGAGGTTTATATCCCTACACGAAAAGATATCTAAAGGGATTTAAAAATCACTTCTCCACCATTGGTGTAAACGGTATGAATGAGATGATTAGAAACTTTACTCATGATAGATGTGAAATAAGTTCCGAAGAGGGAGAAAAGTTTGCCATTGAGGTTCTTGAATTTATGAGAGATAAACTGAAAAAATTCCAAGAGGAAACAGGAAATTTATATAACCTTGAGGCAACTCCAGCTGAGGGAACGACCTACAGATTTGCCAAAATTGATAAAAAGAGATTCCCTGATATTATACAGGCTGGTTTTGGCGATAACATCTACTATACAAACAGTAGTCAATTGCCTGCAAACTTTACAGATGATCCATTTGAGGCATTGGATCTTCAGAATAATCTGCAATGTAAATACACTGGTGGAACAGTGCTACACTTGTACATGAGCGAAAGATTGCCGAATGGTGAATCCGCTAAGAATCTCGTGAGAAAAGTTTTAACAAATTACAAGTTGCCATACATAACGATAACTCCAGTGTTTTCTGTATGTCCTACACACGGTTATTTAAATGGTGAACAACACGAATGTCCGCACTGTAGCAAAAAAACGCAGGTTTGGACCAGAGTTATGGGATACCACAGACCATTTGATAGTTTTAACATTGGTAAAAAAGGTGAACATATGGAAAGAGTTCTGTTTAAGGATCCAAAAGTTTGTTGCAGTGGTAAATAATGGTTAGCTAATTAATCTATTGAAAACTAAAAATAGTCGTCATTTTTGACGACTATTTTTTATTTATATTATTTACTTTATACTACCTTTTTGTTTTTAGATAAGTTTGATATATGAAATCCCTAAGTTCAAATAAACCATAACCTTTACTGGAACTTATCGTGAATACATCCTTGTTAGCGCTTTTACGGTTGTTTAGTTCGTTGATGGTTTTGGTTATAATATTTTGCAGTTCATTCTTATTTATGCAATCAATTTTTGTTAAAACTATTCTATATTCTGTTTTTAATTCATCCAGTAAATTAATGAAATCCAAATCTTCGGTTCCCAAACCCTTTCTACAATCCACCAAAATAAAAACTATGTTTAAATTTTTACTGTTACTTATGTAATCATATATCAGTTTTCTCCATTCATACTTTTGTTGCTCTGTTGCTAGAGCAAAACCGTAACCCGGCATATCAACAAAATTTATTTTGTCTGCTATGCTAAAGAAATTAATTTCTCTTGTTCTACCGGGTGTTTTTGAGGATATGGATATTTTGCTATTGGTTATGGCGTTTATTAGGCTTGACTTACCTACATTTGATTTACCCACAAAAGCAAAATCTAAAACATTTTCTTTTTCTTTTAATTGTTTTACATCAGTGATACCAAATAAAAATTTTGGCTTATTTACTTTGAAAAATTCTTCACATTTTTTCATCATTCGTCATCATCCTTTAACATTTCTTCATTTAAATTGTATTTTGTTAAAATACTATTAATTAAATCTTCTGCTTTCTGTATTTCTTCAGGTTTTCTGGTTATAAACGCATTTCTTCTAATAGTTTCGATTTTCTTTCTTAATATTCTCTTTTGTTCCTTAATTTTTTTCTTCAGCTCTTCATTTTCTGCTTCTATCTCTTCTGTTGTCTTTTCTTTTCGTTTCTCTCTATTATTATCAGTTGTGACACCAGAACCGCCACTACTGTCAGTTTTTTTATCCTTTTTAGTTATATTTTGAATCGGTTTAATTTCTGTTGAATTTGCAATTTTTGGCGTTTCTTTTTCGGGTGTGATATTATCGTCGGTGTTGACCTTTTCTTCTTTTCTCTTTTTTTCTAATTTTTTTGCTTCTTTTTCTCTCTTTTTCTCTTCTTTTAGTCTTTCCTTCTCCATTATGGCGTCTTGTTTTTCTGTTTCCTTTTGTTTCATTTTGTTTCTAATCTCTACTTTTCTCTCCTCTTCTTTTTCTCTTTCCATTTCATATCTTTTTTCTGCTTCTCTATTGTGCTTTGCCTGTTCAAGTGTTATTTCATCTCTACTCTTTGCCCTATAGGGTATTTCGCTTAATATGGCGTTCCTAAATAAACAATTTACTATAACCAATGTAATCAATGTATTTATGATTATGACAAACAACATTTCAAAAAATATTACCGGTTTGTGGCTTAATATACCTATTGAAAACAGTATAAAATTAGCACCATATATGTTAAACATTGAAATTGTGTGAAGTTTTATGTAAAAATCTTTGTTTCTGATTAATCCAATAACTGATGCTATTAGAAAGAAATTTCCTAAAAATATTGTAAGTTTACTCAAATAGTTTAATAACGTGAATATCATACTAGTATTTTATTTGTTTATAAACAAACATTAATGTAATTATAAGATTTGCCAACATCATTAATACTATAACGTTTAATATCTGATAGAAGTGCAAAAAATGTAAAAAATAAACACAAACGGTTATTATCACGGCATCAATTAAAAAAAACAGATAAAACAACAGAAAGAAAAAATCTGTCAAAATAAACATCTCGTAAAGCAGATATATGATTGTAAATAGTAAAATATAAACCGTTATTGTCATGCTCGTTTCTTTTGTTAAATAATGTTATCATCATTAATTCTTTGAGTATCAAGACTCAAAAAGTAAAGCTGATTCGGTGAAAAAAACAAACTGTTTATGGAATGTATTATTAAACATTGATTTTTTATTATTGCAGATATTATACCGAAATTTAAATTTAACATATTGTTTGCTAAACTATTGTCGTACATATTTTCATCATCAACATAAAGATAGTCTATAACAGGATCTATTGTGTTATCCGGCTTTATAAATTGAAATGCTAAATATATGTTTTCCGTAAACACGACTATTAATCGTCTGATTAACATTGAATAGAAACCCAGTTGTAGAAAAATAAACTCATTATTTAAAGTATATAGTTTTAGTTTTATAGCGTAGGTTGCCACCATTGCTGATATTACAATTCCAATGGCCAGTAAACCTATGGTTATTGTGCTGTTAAATATAAATAGCAATATCCAAAAGGAAAACAGTGTAAAAAACAGTGTAAAAAACAATAACATCTTGTATTTAAAATTAACAAATGTAATATACGTTTGTGATTATAATGATTAAAAATAGTTTTTTCAACAAAAATATTATGAATATAAAAGAGAATAAAAAAAGATTAAAACCTGAAAGCGTTAGCAGATTGGTTGCTTGTCAGGCACTCTATGTGTATTACGATGAAAATAATGATAACAAAAATGTCAACGATATACTGAATTCCATAAATGAATACTATATAAAAAATAATTTCACCGATGAAGATGGTAAAAATAAATATGAAAATATTTGCAGTAGTGAGTTTGTTTTAAATATCATTAATGGTGTTATTGAACACGTGGAGGAGTTTGATAATATAATAAATGATTTTTTAGATAGAAATGATACAACCGGAACTCTGGATGAAGTTTTATTACAAATTTTTAGGTTGGCGATATACGAATTAAAATTTACAAAAACAGACAAAAACATAATAGTTAATGAATATACTGATATTGTGGCGGAATTCTATAGTGGTATTTACATAACCTTTACAAACGGTATTTTGGATAATATTGGTACATACCTAGTGAGTGGTAAAAGAAAAGAAGAACCCACAAAAAATAAAAATATACAGAGTAAACTTGTGTTAGATAAACCAAAAGTTGCCAGAAAAGTTTTATTTCTGCATAACAAAAATAACCATGATAAAGATGACAACAAATAACTACAGAATTATAGCACAAAACAGGAGGGCTCGATTCGAATATTTTATAGAAACGGAATACGAGGCTGGTCTTGTGTTACAGGGTAGCGAAATAAAAAGCATAAGGAATGGTAAAGTTAACATACAGGATTCACATATAGAGTTTGATAAAAATGGAGATTTATATCTGTTAAATTCCTATATTTCTCCGTACAAGTTGGCGACATTGTTCAATCATGAACCCACAAGGAAAAGAAAATTACTTTTAAAAAAAAGAGAAATAAATAAAATTATATCAAAAATAAAACTAAAGGGATTTACCTGCATCCCCTTGGTGTTGTATATAAATAATAAAAACTTGGCTAAAATTAAAATAGCCATAGCAAAGGGTAAAAAACTATATGATAAAAGAGAGGCTATAAAGGAGCGAGATTTCAAAAGAGAGAAAGCTTTTTTATTAAAATACAATAAATAATGTATGGCCGATAACTATAGGGTAGATGTACCCAGAAAATCAGGAGGATATAACGGAGGAGAGATATCACAGTTTGGCGGTGGCCTTAATGTGTGTTTTAATCTTAATATACTGAATTTTATCTATTATGTTAATAATTTTCCATCTTTAAAGAACGAAGGTATTAATAGATTGAAGTATTATGCCAGATTAATTTTTGAGTCGGATATTAATATTGATAATATTGTTGTTGTTGGGCTTAATGAGGAGGATTTGAAATATGTTCTTTCAACATTTTTCTACAACATAGCCAATGATGATAATTTTTATAAGAGGGTTTTAATTAGTGTCATGACCACCATGTTAAGTTATAATTTGGTTGCTAATTTCATATCTAAAAAGAATATTTTTACTAAAAAAGTTGAGGATAAAATATCAATAATGGTTAAATATTTTGTCCGCTATTTTAATAAAAGAATGAAGACCAGAGAAAGTGTTTTGGAAACTAAATTCAGAATGGACGATTTAATGGGTTTCATTAAGTCTGTTTTAAATGATAATTTTTTTAAAATACTACAGTTTAGACAGACCTATAGACACAAGCACAAAAATTTTGTGGAATATGATGGTGTTATAGGTGAATTTAGGATTTTTCCAAATCTAGTGGGTTTTATTGATAGATATAAAGAAATTGAGAGTGGTAGCGGGTGCTACAGCTATGAAAGGCGTTTTTTTGATGAATGTAATGATTTTACTAAAAAATTTTATGATGTGGCAATAGTTTAGTTATTGCCACAAAAGTTATATACTATATACTTAGTATTTTTTTCTTTTCCTCGTCCGTCAGAAAATTGCTACCGTTTACTATGTTCCAAAAATTTTCCTTTCTTATGGAGAGAGGTGTTATGTTATTTTTGTTATACACCAGTTCCAAATCATCATCAAACATTGACACAAGCCAATTATTTAAGCTGGATAGAACAAAGTCAACGGTTGGCAGAATTGTTTGTTCCCATAGAAACAATCTTGCTTCGGACATATTACTGTAGGTATTATCCCCTGGTATTCCTATTAGCTGAGATGGTACACCAAAGGATAGAGCGATATCTCTCGCGGTGCTATGTTTCATTTCCAGAAAATCCATTTCTTTCGGTGTTAAACTTATCTCTTTCCAGTCAAGTCCACCCTCCAACAGCAATGGTTTCCCGGCATTTTCACTACCAGAAAATTCGTCATTTAGCTGTTCCTTTAATCTTACAAATTGATCATCCGTCAGAAAATTTTCGCCATCATTTTTTACTATCAGTGCTCCACAGGGTTTAGCACCATTTTGCAGTATAGCCTGATTCCATTTGGATGCTTCATTGTGTTGATCTATCGAATAGGTTGCCGGTTCCACCTGTGACAGTCCATACCAATCATTTATGGGGTTAAAATTTTTTATATGTAAAATGTCACTTTTTCCGGTTATTTGATTTATTTTAAATATCTGTTCACTGTTGTTGAATTTATATTTGTAGGCTATTGGTACATCCGTATTGCCGGCCAATATTGTTACGCGATCCGGTCTTAGTATAAACAATTCCTGTGGCTCTTTGTCATCTGAATTTTTGCTAAAGATTGCCTGAATGTAAACGTTTCCGGATATTAATTTGTGTGCGTATATGGTTTCAAAAAAATTGTTTTGATCCATAATTGGATTTGGTTTTTGTAGTAAATCCAATATTCTGTGCTTTTTTATTATTTCGCCGGTGGTTTTATTTCTTAATTCTAATTTTATTGCTGAAGCGCTTTGAGATATCATGGATATACATCTGTTTGCTATTACATTTTTGACGTAGGATTCTTCCGCTAAATGTAAATAGTTTCTGTCCGTCCACACCGGTTTGCCTATGTTTTGATAGTAGGCCTTTGTGGTGGTTATGGACTTATTTTCTTTTTTGAAAAATTTAAACATAATTTTGCCATTGGTATAATTTTTGTTGCCATTTTACAGTTGATTGTTTTTTGCGGAAGTGTAAAACTTGACTATATTTTTATATTATTTATCATTTGAATAATCATATTTGTATGGAACATGAAAATTGAATTCAAAAATGTAGATAGTGTTATTGATGGCATAACAAAACAAAAGGATTTAAAGGCTGTTCTGCTGTACGGAGACGATAATTCTTCTGTTATGAGGAAATTTAAAAAAATCGTGGATTCTTTTACGGCCATTGGCTATGAGGTAAATGATATATCTCTGGATAGTTTAAGGGAAAACGAAACGTTTTTAACTGAGGAATTTTTTTCCACCTCTATGTTTGCTAGCAATACAATTTATACTTTGAGACTTTTAGAAAGAGAAAATAGCTACACAAAATATCTAGAAAATCTGTTTGAAAAAAATGACGTTTCTGGTGTTGATAATTTCCTACTGGTAACCGCCGGAGGTTTGGAAGTTTCGTCATCTTTGAGAAAATATGCTGAAAAATCAAAATTAATTGCCTGTATTGGTTGCTATGAAGAGGAAAGTAAAAATATAAGTTTTTTGGTGAATAAAAAACTAAAGGAATATGGATTTAATTTTGCCTATGATGTGGTGGAATATATAGTTGATAATGTTGGTAATAATGCTCTGGTGGTGGAAAATGAAATCAATAAAATTGACCTATATAAGGGAGATGATAAAAATTTAACTCTGGAGGATGTTAAAAATTGTGTTGTGGATGTTTCAAAAGCGAGCATTGAAGATTTTTGTAATAATTTTTGTATGTTGGATATGGGTGAAACGTTTAGAAATTTGGATAAATTGCTCAGAGAAAATGTCAATATTATAGTTATAATCAGAAGTCTCGTCAGGTACTTTTTGCAACTTCAAAAGATAAGATTTTTGGTGGATAGTGGGGAAAATGTTGATACAGTTTTGAAAAACGAAAAGATCTTTTGGAAACAACAAAATACTATGAAACTGCATCTAAAAAAATGGAATTTGCAAAAAATAAATAATTTTTTGGAAATGTTGTTGAATATTGAAAAAAATATTAAATTTAAGCAGAACAAGAATATAGAATTGGAGAATTTTATATTGAAAAGTATATTGTATTTTGCTAAAAATCAATGATAAATAATAAAAAAAATAATAAAATGCTTGAAAAAATTATTTTTTTTAATTAAAATCAAACACAACGGATATTATAGTACTTTGTATCATGAAAACTTCATTAAAGACATTAGCTTTAGTTCTGCCACTGCTGTTTGTGTTGGCCTCCTGTGATAAAATGGATATGTGCTATTATGAAGATGATTTCGGTGAAACCGGTAATAGAGATATTGTGTATGTTGCCGCCGGAGCAGAGAATTGTTACTTTGACCAAACGGTGCCGTACACTGATTCCAGTCAAAATATGAGTGTCAGACAGTGTTTAACGACTACAGATATTAAAACCGCGTTAGATTGTGATAGCAATTGTTCATCTTATTTTAAGAAGATAAAAACTATTAGTGGTTATTCCGGTACTATAAGCGACGCAACAAAGTGTAATAATTTTGATCCAAACACATACACAATAACGGAAGCGAATACTAATTCAAGTACAAATACTAGTTATAATTTATCGGATGCAGTATCAGATGGACAGGCAATATATAGTTCCTGCGTTAGCTACTGTCAGGATAGTTGTGATAATAACAATAGTAGTGAAGTGGCTTGGGTGAAGGCCAACATGAAAAATGGCGCATCCTATACAGGTTTGCAACTGAGCAAAAATTCCTATGTTTATATAACGGTGTCCGGTTCAATTCAGTTGAGTAGCGGTGAAAACAGTAATACCGCAGAATTTAGAAAGGTTGGTATTGATGACATTAGTCATGGACAACAATTATCCTCAGGAAGTTATCTATCACTGAAAATGGATTATAATAATGGTCCAAGTGTATTGGGTACATCTGGTATATTTTCCGATGAACAAGATTTAAAAAATAGAACGGTTGTGTATCTTGAACCAATCAACACCGATTTAGTTGATAGTAGTGATAGCAATAACGAATATAAATATCAAAAACCACTATATTCACTGTTAAAGTGTAAGTATTATAGTAAGGGTAATGGAACAAGTAACAACGCCACCTGTAGTTTTAATTTTAGCGACGTTACTGGAGATTTTCAAAGTAAATTAAGTGCCTACTACAGTTCTCAAGATTATAATAGTTCAATATTTTATGACGGCTACAGCACCTATGCTAATGATGCAATGAATTATTTAAAAATGAGTAGTGATGGTTCCGTTTATAGTGAAAGTAGCAATGTTTCTGTAAGTAATAATAAGGAGATTATTTATGGTGACATGGTTGATGGGTACATATGGAATGATGAAAATACATCGTTTAATTTTACAATTAATGAACCGACAAAAATAGCAATAAGATATATAGGTTTAGGTTCTTCCGGAACCTGTAAATTAAAGGCAGAAACCACAAATAATTATGTTTATGGTTCTACAGCTAGCACAACCGAAGGAGGAGAAACTAAATATGTAAAAAACGAAACAACTGAATACGTTGTTGCTAATGATTACACAATAACTCAGATCGGTAATAGTAACACTAATGTTTGGCAGGTTTTAAAAACAAATTTAGCAACTGAAGCTAATCAGGAAGTAAAAGATATAATTTTTAACCAGTTTTCAACCCCCAACAGAAAGATAGCATCAACAGTAACTTTAACGCTTGATAACGGTAGCGGCGCCGATTGTCATAAGGGCATGCTTATAAAATTGATACCGCTCAAAGATTACGTTGTTGGTAAAACTGGGTTGTTGTTCTTTTCCTATATTGGTATTAACGATATTAGTAGTAATATACAGTATAACGTGGTAAATCCGGATGTTTTGGTTACTAGTAAAACTTTGACTGATCCAACCATAAAAGTAAGAGATTTTGTGGAATATGGTAACCCTCGTAGTTTTGGAGAGTGGCATGAACTCAGTCCGGTGTCTACAAGCGACATAAGTAACATTGATGATGATAGTTATAATGATGGTGTTATTAATAAATCAGTTTTTGTGAGAAGTGGTCAAATTTTGAGGTTTGATTACAAAAACTGGTTTAAGATTGATGATGAAACAGGAATAAGTATGATTTCCGGTACCTGCAGTGGCAGCAGTTGCGGTGATAGTAGTAGTCCCTTTTCTGTTGATAAGACCATAGCGACCAATTTTATAATAAGGGAAAGGCCGGCATATTTTTGTGTCGGAAAACGACAGGAGGCAGTGGATGTGGAAACAAAATGTGCTGAAAGTAATGGAACATATTATGATTCTGTGAATATAGACAATGTTACTAGCTCCAAGTGTTTTGTATCTGTGAAAGAATGTGAAGCAGATACTGATTTAGTCAAAACATTTTTAAAAATAAATGATACAGACATAAACTGTACAAGTAAAGGTAAAGGTACAAATACAAGTACGAGTACAAGTGATGAAGATACCGAAACAGATTTAAGTATGCAATTATCGAAACTTTTTAGTTCGGTTTATAATGCTTATATGGACGCATTATACCACTCAACAACAAATTATGAATATGAAGACGAGGATGGTAAAACAGTAACAAAAACACAAATGAGATACTCAACTTGTTACAACGATATATTGGAAAAAATTTATAGACAGGCAAAAGAGTGTGCAACTTGTTTAAATACTGGATCCTGTACGTTGTATAATAAAGACAAAACTTCTACCCATGAAGATAATTCTGGGTCATATGAGGTGTATAAAGACACGGATTATACTTATAATGATGAGTCTGGTGATGAGACCAAAGAGGTGACCGAAACGGTTAAAACTGTACATGGTATTTCAAATATTTCGTTTGATGAATCTGCCACGGCTAATATTATAGGTACAGGCGGTGTAATCGAAACATTAAAGAATTTTTTTGCTGTTGAAGAAATTAAAAAAACAACATACAACGATGAAGAAACCATTTCATATAATGCAACCATGACCTATTACAAAAAGATGTGTGGATCTAGTGAAGATGGTGTTTGTTTGACCGACAATAGTGTTTCTTTATGTTATGATTTGACCGACTATATTGGTTCCACAGTTGGTTTTGTAAATAGAACGCTGGATAATGTAAACGACAGTAGCATTAATATTGGTACCATTGAAAGTCGTGGAACGATGGGTAGTGATGATGTTGATTTGGGCGCCTCCAGAATGGCAGTATTTAACGGTACAAAGGGAACTATGGCCAACTTTGTGAAGGATACCGATACCACGGATGATAATAGCGTAAGCAATGGTTACACGAGACTCACAAATAGCGGTACTACGTATGTAAATAACACTAGCCTGTTGGGTGTATTTATGTTAAAAACCATAAAGAATAAAGATAGTATATCGAATGATGAAATAATAAAGACATATTTTAAACCAGATGTAAGTGGCAACACCATAATAAAGATACAGTCCGACAGTATTCCACTGTATACTAATGGTGAAAAGTTGGAGGTGATATTGGGAGAGGATAAAATTAATGGTAATAACACCAAGTATTACAGCAAAGGTGATGATAAGGTATATTATGGCACAGATACTGAGGTTTCTTCCGACAACAGTGCGCCCTACAGAATTATAGATATTGTTAGACTTAATAATTCTAAATCTCAGTATAAATTTAATGCCAGTGGAAATTTAATACATGCCACAAATTTAACTGAGGGTATAGATTTTTCATCTTTATATTTTGAAGATTTTTTCGATGATAATAGTGACAAGAACTTATTCTTTAAAATCTTAGATGAAGATGGCAACAGCTCCAATAATAGTGGAACCTATCGAGTTGTAATTAAGGAATATGGCGATTCCGACAGTAAAATTATTTCATTTTTCAGAGAATTCTTTAACAAGTTTTTGGGTTTTGTGGATGGTGAATATTTTAGATTATTAAGAACAGTTAGAACAGATGACAAAGGTAATAAAGTTATTGGTGATTTTATAGAGTGTGAAGATCCTAGTGACGGTGCAAAATGTTATATTTATGATTCAGATGCTGCAAGTAATAGTAGTCTAGTGTACGGCAAAAATAATTCCAATAATAATGGTAAAAAGTGTAGAAAAGGTGATGGTAATTGCTATAAAACTTGCGACTTAAGTTCCGTTAAGGAGAATGAAAAATGTGTTACCGTACACGATGGAAATGGATTTGTAAAGGGCGTTTATTTAAACTTTATAAATGATCCATTATACATATTTATTGCAAAAATATCATTAATTTTGGCAATAAGCTGGTATGGTTTTGGGTATTTCTTCGGTTACAGTAACTTTACACAATCCGAAATAATACCGAAATTAATAAAAGTTTGTTTCATATATTTTGTAATAAGTCCGAGCGGTTGGAACTTTTTCAATAAATACTTCATTAGCTTCTTTAAAAATGCTGTGGATAGTGTGCTATTCCTGATAGCGGGGTCATTTGAAACGGATTTGGGATCAGAGCTGCTGTTGGCTATAAATAGTGGTGATTACTCGGATAAAACCGTGTTGTTTACCAGCTGTTTTGACAACTTAGAGATGATATTCTCCACCTCCATGTTTAGTAAAATAGTTGGTTTAGCATTCTCCGGTTGGATTGGGTTGATATATCTGTATCTTGCCTTGTCTGCTGTTATAGATTACATAGTTGCTGTGCTGACGGCCATGGTTATGTATCTATCGGCGCAGGTCTACATGTCAATAGTTTTCTGTTTCTTCCCGCTGGTTGTTCTATTTATGTTCTTCAAGAAAACAGAAAAGACCTTTGATAATTGGCTTGGTTTACTGATAGGTTTTGCCGGACAGCAGATATTTTTGGTGATGACTTTGTCATTCTTTAACCTATTGGTTTACAACTTCATCAGAAATACATTTTCGTATACTGTTTGTTGGCTATCCATATTTAATTTAAATGTGGCCGGAATACCATTGGCGTCAATACAATTCTGGAAAATACCTTCGACTTCCATGTCAAGTTCTGGAATTAGTGCTGTTACAAATGGCGGAATGCCGAGTTTCTACAGTATAATTACGTTGTATATGGTTGGAACTTTAATGGGTAAGTTCATAACCGAAATGACCGGCATTGGTTCATCTATATTTGGTGGTATGGGTATAGGAAATGGTGCTTTGAGTGGTAAAATAACTGGTGCCATAAAGGGAGCTGGTGAAGGGGCAAAAAACTTTATGAAAAAAACTGGAGAGGATTTCTATTCTGGTATGGCTGAAAGATTTGGCGGAAAAGCATTGCGAGAGCTTGACGAAGATCAGAAAAAGGATATGGCTGACAGAAGAGGAAAAAGAAACGAACACTTTAAGGGTGTCAATAAAAAAACTGCGGAGGATATGGAAGACTATAAGGAGAACTTTGCAAAAGATAAGGCCAAAGATGTGGCAAAGAGAGATGCCTTTAATGAGATGGTAAGTAAGGAATCTGTGGACAAAGATAAAAAGAAAGAGGAGGAAAACAACAGGATAATTAATGATAAAAACTCCACAGAAGAACAGAGAAATAAAGCAAAGAGCGAAAATGCAGATATAGCTAAACGAAATGGGATGAGGGAACAATATAATAAAAATCAAGAGGCTATAGAAAAAGGTAAATCTGCTGGTGCCACTGAAGAGGATAAGGCTGCCGCTAAAAGAGCGGAAGAGGCTAATAGACAGCTTGTGGAACAAAATTATAATTCACTATCTGAAGATGAAAGAGAAAAAAGGGAGGATCAAGCTCTAAAGAGTGATGAGGTTAAAAATGCTACCGCTGAAGCGATGTCGAGTGAAAATCTAAGCAAAAAACAAAAGGAATTTGAGCATAAAAACCAAGTGGAAAGTGTGATGAATAACTACGACGAAGAAATGAAAAAAGCATTCATAAAGAGTGGTGGTAGTGAAGAAAAATACGAGTCTATGAGTGATGATGAAAAGTTTAAAATGGCTGAAAGTTACGGACGAGCCCACGGTTTGGTCGGAAAGATAGAGAATGAGGATAAGAAAGATTCCGGAGAATCGGGAAATAATGGTGAAATACCCGATGTTTCCGTTCCGGATGACCCTAAGCCGGAGCAGGAACAGAAACAGGCATCTGAGTATGAGTTTGAACAAGATTCTGAATCTAAGTCGGAACAAGAACAGAAACCTGAATCGGAGTAGAGGTCTGAATCTAAGTTAGAACGGGAGTCTGAACCGGAGCGATAGCCTTAGTTAAGTTAGGAACAAGACTAGTGTAGCGTGGTGGCAAATTAAAGTTGCCAATGAAGCGTTAGTCTTGTGGTTGTCATTGGCAACTTGTCACTAAGGATGTTGTTTTTTAGTACAATAGGGAAATTTTACTTGAAATTAAATAAACGTTTATTATAATGGCGTTATGTACTTACGGCCGCACATAAAAATGTATATAAATAGCAAAAAAAGTAGAAGATTATTATACCTTTTAATATCTTATATGATAACTATTAGTCAATCGTTGGCAACAGCTGTAGACTCGTTGACTAATGATCAGGTAAATGATATTGGTAATAATGGTATAATAGCCGGCATGTGTTTTGTTTTCAATTTAATTACTGGCACATTTGGAAGAACCGTAATGGCTGGATTTGTTGTGGCTACGGGCTTTATGTTTATATCCGGTCGTATGAAGGATTGGAAAGGAATATTTAAATTCTGTTTGGCAATTTCTTTGGTATTTGGTAGTGTGGAACTTGCCAATGTTATAAGTGGAAACACATATTCCTGTGCTACATTTGATAACAGCAAATCAATAGATTCTAACACAATATATAATTCCGGAGATTGTTATCTTTATGATATTGGTGAGTATGCTTCTGGACAGGGCTGGAAAGTTTGTACAGATTCAAGTAATATCTCCAGCTGTAATGTGAATGTTACAAACGATACAAAGATTACAGACAAAACAAATCCGATTGTTACCTTGTACACCTGTCAGGATGGTTATTTAAAAAAGAACAAAAATGCTTATCTAATGTATACATGCAGCGGACGTCTGTTTAGCTTTACAAAAGTGGTAGGTGGTGTAAATAAAAGTGATGGAATATGTAATAAGGCTTGTAGTTATAGTGAACTGAAAAAATTATATTCAAAATATTATTTTGATACTATAGCTATGGACGAAAATAGCGGTTATCTTGCCGATGCTACCTACTATTCACAGGGAACAACTTTTAGTGCAAGTTGCAAATCCGATTACTACGAATATGATGCTAGCAATAAATTAAATGATAATGGAGTGGTTATAACTTGTGATACTAGTGGCAATTTTGATATACAAGGTAGCTGTAAACCAAAATGTGATTTAAAAAGGACTTCATACTATAACACTTTGGCCAGCTGGAAGAAGTGTGTAAACGGAACCTGTACCACCACAAATGAAACATTGTTTTATTTTGATGATGTTATTGAAATTGATGTTTGTAAAGGCGACTACATGTTAACAACAAACAAAGACAACCCTTTACAGCTAAGATGTGGCAACGGTGGAGCTTGGACGGTTGAGAAAGAAGGTAATCTATGTTCTAAGGTTTGTAACATAAACAACATAAGTGGTTATTCCATTTCGAAGATTGGCGGCTGTACCAGCAGTACTGACAATACCAGCAGTACCAGTAGTACTGATAGTACCAACAGCACCAATAGCACTAAAGATTGTGAGGGAGTTATAAATAAAGAAATATTTTATTCTACAGATGATCAAGTTGGTGTTTATGGGTGTAATGATGGTTATGAAATAAGTTACGGATCTAATGAAAAAGCTAGGTATCAATGCCAAAGCAATGGTAGTTGGAAAAATGTTAACGACGGTAATGTCTGTGCTTTGAAATGCAATATAGACAACATTGCAACAGCTGCTGCTACGGAAAGTTGGAAATATTATGATATAGATTCAAAATCCTATAAGGATCTTCCTGTTGGTACAGATGGAAAACGTCTTACTGACGTTGTTCAGAGTGGTTATAAATTGATTCCTTCCGTATGTAAGGATAGTTATTCTAAAAGTCCCTATAGGGATGCGGTATATACCTGTAAAAATGGAAGTTTTGTGGTGTCAGGTGGTAACTATGCCTGTAGAAAAAGTTGTAAATTTTCTGATCTATCGGCCGTTAATGTTTCTGATGGTCATGGTTTAACCAGTAATGCCAGCGCTATAGTTAGGACTACTAGCTCTGGAAAACCGGTTGATGACAATAATGACGGAAATTATGACGAAGTTGTAACACTAAGTTCGCTTGAAAAAGACGACTATAGCAACAAATATGCTAAACTGGATAGCTATTATGCTATACATACATGTAATACTGAATATAGTACCGATGTTAGTAGCAGTAGACCAACAATCTTTTACTGTTCGTCTAGCGACGGCATTTGGAAATTGAGTAATATTAATTCCACTAATACCTGCAGAAAAAATTGTAATGGGTCAACTTTACCGACTAACACTAATGTTTCGACTTGGGAATATAGTGAAAACAGTGGTAAGGAATATGAAGTATTTGATAACTATTCTAAAAAGCATGTGGCGCATGGTACGTATGTTAAACCACATTCCTGTAATGGCGGCTACGGTTTAAGTGTTACCAACACATCCTATTATGTTTGCAATGACGGAACTTTTGAGGAGCATAATTTGAATGGTGCTTTAACGGTTAATAACATTTGTAGTAAATAGTGTATTTATGAGTAATCTGTTCTATGAAAGAAAAATAAGGGAAAGATGGTGGTTCATTTTCATGATAATATTTTTATGTAGCTTATTAATTTTTTTTGTAAAGGATATGAGTAAGAAAATAACGGGGAAAAAAGAAAATAAAGGCGAGGTTAAAAATAAAGTTGTTGGAACGGCTGTAAAGGTAAAAAACAAAAGCGCCGAAAAGTTACCAACATGGGATTTAAGCGATCTATATAGTGGCATCGATGATAAGCAAATAAAAAAAGATTTAGACACTTTAAATAAAAAAATAAAAAAGTTTGGTAGAGATTACAGTGGAAAAATTGCTGATTTAAGCGGCTATCAGATGTACAAGGCTCTTATAGAATATGAGGGTATAAATGAACTTATGGGTAAAATTATGTCCTTTGCCTACCTAAAGTATGCAGAGAATTTATCTGTTGAAGAGAATGTTTTATTTTACCAGAAAATGACCGAGGAAACCACTAATTTAGCATCCAATTTAATATTTTTTGATTTGGAAATAAATAAATTGAGTGATGAGGAACTGAATAGAAAACTAAAGGAAAATAATAATCTAAAGAAGTATTATGGCAGATACCTAAGTAATTTAAGATTATATAAAAAACACCAGCTATCATTGGAGTTGGAAAAGTTATTTAATGAAAAGAGTATGACAAGCTCTGTGGCTTGGTCCAGATTGTTTGATGAAACCATTGATAATATGACCTTTAGATACAATGGAAAGGATCTTAATGAGGCACAGATAATGGAAATAATCAATGGTAAAGATGCAAAAGAAAGGGTAAAAGCTGGTAAAATTTTTGGTGAAAAACTGGGCGAAAATATAAAATTGTTGGCGTACATCACTAACACATTAGCAAAGGACAAATCCATATCGGATAAGTGGAGAGGTTATAAAACACCTATTTCTTCAAGAAATTTAAGCAATCTAATCGAAGATGATGTGGTTGATAATTTATATAAATCTGTTCAGGATAACTATAAAAATATATCCCACAGATACTATAAATTGAAGGCTAAAATGCTAAAGCAAAAGAAACTACATCACACCGATAGAAATGCACCATTGCCCTTTGACGATGATAAAGTTTACAGCTGGAATGAAACCGTTGACGTGGTTTTGAGTTCCTACAGTAAATTTTCACCGAAAATGGCTGAGGTTGGAAAATTATTTTTTGAAAACAACTGGATAGATGTTCCCACCAGATCCGGAAAAAGAGGTGGTGCCTTTGCACATCCAGTAATTCCTACGGTACATCCCTATCTACTTTTGAATTTTCAGGGGAAAACAAGGGACGTTATGACTCTAGCACATGAATTGGGTCATGGTATTCACATGTATTTGGCAAGACCACAGGGTTATTTTATGTCGGATACACCGTTAACACTTGCGGAAACTGCTTCTGTATTTGGAGAACAGTTGGTGTTTAGGTATCTTCTGGATAATGAAAAGGATAAGACTAAAAAGATTGCCATAATAGCAAACAAAATTGAAGATATGATTAATACCGTTGTTAGACAAATAGCATTTTTGGAATTTGAAAAAACTGTGCATGACGAAAGAAAGAATGGCGAGCTAACGGTTGATAGACTAAACGAAATATGGTTAACTGTTCAGAGGAAAAGTTTAGGTGATATATTTGAATTTGATGACGAGTATAAATACTATTGGTCGTACATTCCACATTTTATACACAGTCCCTTTTATGTTTACTCCTACGCTTTCGGCGACTGTTTAGTTAATTCTCTATACATGAGCTATGTACAAAATCCTGATGGCTTTGCTGATAAATACATAGAACTTTTGTCGGCTGGTGGTAGTAAAGATTATAAAGAATTACTAAAGGCATTTAACCTAAATCCGAAAAATAAGGATTTCTGGCAAAATGGTATGAATTTGATTATATCTCTTATAGATGAATTGGAAAGCCTACTAAAGGAATAGTTTTTGATGGTTGGTATAAATTATCTTTTGGATGAGTTGATTGATAAAATAAAGAACGATAAAGTTGTTTCGTTTCCGACGGAAACGGTGTACGCCTTGTCCTGCAGTACCTACAGTATTGAAGCCATTGAAAGAATATATAAAATTAAAGAAAGAGATATCAATAAATTATTTAGTATTTTTGTAGATATACGATATCTTGATGATTTTGTGGTGTATAATGATGACTTAAAAAAGTTTATTTTTGATGAGTTAAACGGTGGTACAACTATAATTTTTAACAAAAAAAATAGGGACATTTTACCCAACATAAAGAGCGATACTTTGGGTATAAGGTACCCAAAACACGAATTTACGAGAACGCTATTGAATAAGCTTGATAATTTGCCGATTGTAGCCACAAGTGTAAATAAAAGTGGTGAAAAGCCTTTATGTGAATACAACGATATTGTGAATAATTTCAACAGTATAGATTTAATTATAGATAATAATGACTTAATAAACAGCATTATTTCTGGTGTACCTTCAAAAATACTGTCGGTTGCTGGTGGTGATGTAAAAATTATTAGAAAGTGATTTTGTTGTTTTAATACTTTAATACATAAAACCATTTGAATTTTTAAAAAAATATAATAAATTCGAGTAAAATATAACATTTGTGTTTATGAGAAATAACAAAGGTTTTACACTGCTTGAGTTATCAATAGTTATTGTAATTATAGGATTTTTGACATCCTCATCGTTAACCATGACAAAGGGAATTGTTAACGTTGAAAAGCAAAGGTTAACAAAAGAAAGGATTTACAAGATCGAATCGGCAATAAATGCGTTTGTGATAAAAAATGGAAGATTACCGTGTCCGTCCGGTATTAAAGAAAAGTATACATCATCATCAACAATAGAAGAAAAATTTGGCGGTGACAACTGTACAACCAGTGATAGCTCTGGAATAAGAAGTAGTGGAAATGTTTATATAGGTGCCGTTCCGGTTGACAGTTTAGGTTTACAAAAAAACGTTGCAGAAGATGGTTGGTCGAACAAGTTTACGTATGTTGTGGTGAAGGATTATTCCTCAAAAGGCGGTTTAACAAAAGAAGTGAATGATAGTAATAAAATTAACAATGGTTTTGCTTATGCTGTAATATCCAGCGGTAGACACCAGTATTATTCCTATGGTTTTGGTGGTGATAAAGAAAAGAAGGCAGTTAGTGGCAATGATAAGGATAAAAGCAACTCATATAGTTACATAACAGGTAATAAAATAAATGAATCTTGGGGCGATGCTGATTTTGACGACTTTACATTTTTAAAAAGTATGGAAGTGATTAAACAGGAATTGGGGGCTTTTGATATTGGTTGTAGTGTTGATTCAAGTAAGTTGGAAAGTGAAAAAAATGAAAAATGTGACGATGGAGATGAACGTTATTCCTTTAGTTATACTCCAACAAGTATGAAATACGGAGAAATGTTCTATAGTGAATATGTATACAAGAAAAAAACAGTAAATGTTGAAGAAGATGAAAACGGGGTGGTTACTAAAACTAAAACTGTAGTAACCAGCATAAATAGATGTGTTGTAGAGTGTTCCAAATATGGTGAAATCGTAGTCTACAAACATACACAAAATATGTAAAAGAGTTATGGAAGAATTACTAAGGAGTAAAATATTAGTTTGGGGTTATGGACTTGAGGGGAAATCGGCTGTTGATTTTTTGTTGAAAAATAACGTTAAAAACATTGTTGTAGCAACAAAAGACTTAATTAACGAAGATGTTAAAAATGTAAAATTTATAGCTGAAGATGATATTTTAAAGTACAATTTTGATGTTGTGATTAAATCGTCTGGTGTTTCAATATATAAAGATATATGTAAAAGTCTTATTGATAGGAATGTAAAAATAACATCTCTGCTAAATATTCTTTTGTGTAAAATTGCAGAGGAAAAGAAAAAAGTTAAGGTTATAGGAATAACTGGTACGAAGGGTAAAAGCACAACGGTAAGTATGCTCCATCATATTTTAAAGAATATGGGTTATAGAGTTGCTATTTTAGGGAATATCGGTGTTTCCTTTTTGGATGCGATTGATGAGTTGGATAACTACGATTATTTAATACTTGAGTTATCGAGCTGTCAAATAGCCACAATGAACTGCAATATAAACTATTCCATTATATTAAATCTCTTTAGGGAACACATTGATTGGCACATAACGCACGAAAATTATTTTAGAGACAAAATAAATATAATTAATCGTTCAACAAAAGTAGCCTACAATGGTGATAATGAAACGGTTGTGAAATACATAAATAAATATAGTACAGATAACAACGCTAATAAATTTTTATCCTTTGGCACAAAAAACGGCTTTCACACTGAAGATAATTTTATAATGTATGGGAATAAAAAAATAATAGACTTTAATATTTTCAAAAACATAAGAGGTGAACATATTTTTAGAAACATTTGCGGTGTGTTAACAATACTACAGCAGGAGAATATAAATATAGATTTAGCGCTGAACACATTGCAAACGTTTAAAACTCTACAACACAGGTTATATATTTTTTATAATGATGAAAAAAAAGGTACTATGTTTGTCAATGACAGCATATCAACAATTCCAGAGGCAACGATTGAGGCGATAAAAACCTTTGCTAATAATAAAAACAGTTTATTTTTGATTTTAGGTGGTTTTGATAGACAACAGGATTATTCGCAACTGGCAAATGTTATTTTTCAACATAAAGATAAAATTAAAAAAATATTTTTAGTGGGTCAGACGGCGGAGAGATTAAACGCTATACTTGCTGATAAAATTAATTGCACAAAATATAGTAACTATGAAGATTTAGTTAAAGCAATAAAAGCCAACGATTTAACAAATACAACAGTTTTATTGTCTCCGGCAGCTGCCAGCTATGATATGTTTAAGAATTTTGAAGAAAGGGGTAAAACATTTGAAAAATTGATGCTGTAATTATTTTTGTCTATGAACGGTTTTTGCTATAGTCAAAACAAAAATTCTACCAACGGCACCGGATTTTTTTAATATTTTTGAACATTCATTAGCGGTTGAGCCGGTCGTAAAAACATCATCTACGATCAAAATATTTTTATTTTTGACGATATCTTTGTATTTTTCATTAAGTTTAAAGGCGAGTTTAAGATTAAATTTTCTTTCCTTGTGACTCAGAGATGATTGAGCCTTTGTATTTTTGGTTTTGATTATCAAATCATAAATACAGGGTATTTTTACCATTTTTGATAGATCTTTAGCTAATAACACGGCCTGATTATAGCCTCTGTTTCTGAGTTTCATAACATTCATGGGTATAGGAACGATAAAATCAATCTTTTCGTTACATTCTTTCAGTTTATTGTTTAAAAATTTAGCAAAAAACTTTGAAAGAAAAGTTTTTCTGTTAAATTTAAATCTAAATATTGCCTTTGCTATCACTCGATTATAAACAAAAACACTAAATACTCTATCGAAATAGTATTTTTTGTTTATACAATCGGCACATATTAACCCCATTTGTGAATTAATATCCAGTGGTCTACCACACAAAAAACAATAGGGTTTTTTAATAAAAACTAGCTCTTTCCAGCAGTTTACACAAAAACCCTCACTGTCTAAAATTTTTCCACACGATAAACATACGTCTGGATATATTATGGTTATCACATAGTGTACAAAACTATGTAAATAATTTTTAAGCTTCTTTAGTATTAGAAGTATTTGTTCCAACTCTTTCTTTTGCAATATCGGTTATGTAGTCTTCTGCCTCTTTATAGCTTATTTTTTTAACAACAGCATATTCAGATGCCAGTCTATAAATGGCTAAATCATATATACTTCTTTCACTATATGACCTGTCTGCTTCGTCGACATCCCTTATCAGATCCTTTAAAACATCTGCTATTTGAAATATGTCGCCGGAGTTTATTTTATCTCTGTATTCTTTTGCTCTTCTGCTCCACATTCCCTTTAGTTTTTTTACTCCACATTTGAGAATATCAAACACTTTATCCATGTCTTCTAGTGAGGATAACTTCCTTATATCACCATTTTCCTTAAATTTTGCCGGTACTACTAATGTTAATTTTTCCTTTTCAAAAAACAAAACTAAACATTTATTTTCCATTTCTCCTATTTTTATGTCCTTTATTTCCTTTATTTTAGCAACCCCATGTGTTCTGTACACACAATAATCGTTAACTTTAAACGTTAGGCTCATTAATACTCCTATAAAAAATTATTGTAAATAATAATATTTAAGTTATCATCCATATATATTATATAATATTTTTGTGAATTAGTCAAGCTATTTATGAATTTTATAAAACGATTACTGAAGGGTTTTAGTGCCTTTATTCGAAATCTATTTATTAAGGAAAAAAAGAAATATATTTCAGCTAGAACCTATGATAATATAAATTTTAATTTCAAAAATTTACAACTGTATTCCGAAATTGGAATCTACAAAACAATAATATCTTTGTTTTTTATAGTAATATTTTTGTGTGTGGTCATATATTTTCTTGTTCTGGATTTTAAGATGAATGTGTACAATAATAAGGAATTAGTGGAAACTAAACCGCTGGAATTAACGATATCAAGTCCTATAGATATTGATTTGCCGCAGGACTACAAAGAGGTTATCTATAAAATAAAAAGAGGTGACACTTTATCTAGTATACTAACAAATATAGTAAAAATTAGTCAAAGTGATGCAAATGCTTGTATTAACGAATTAAAGACCATATATAATATAAAAAACCTAAGAATAGGACAAAAACTTTTTATAAAATATAGAGACTCAGTAAAACTATCAAATGATGTTGTTAGTAAAAACATTGAGTTGAAAGAATTGAGAATAATTGATGATAATCTGTTGGAAAAAATTACAGTTTCCGGTAATAGTAGTGGCGTTTTTTTTGCCAACAAGGAAAAAATAGTTTTATCTAAAACATACAATAAATACGTGGTTGACATTTCCAATAGTGTGTATGTTGATGCGGTATCTGCTGGTGTTCCTGTCGAGATAGTACTAAGGTTAATAAATTACTATAGTTTCGACGTTGATTTTCAGCGAGACATAAGAAAAGGTGACTGGCTTGAGGTTGTTTTTGAAGCGTTCTACACCGATAACGGTAAAAAGGTTAGAAACGGTGAGATTATATATTCTAATTTACATGTTAATTCTAGAGATAATAAATTGTATAAATTTAATGACGGAAACAACAACTATGGTTATTTTAATGAAAACGGTATAAGTACACAGAAATCTTTACTGAGAACGCCAATAAATGGTGCCAGAATAAGTTCCGGTTATAATAATGGTAGAAAACATCCGGTTTTAGGCTATACAACAGCACATAAGGGGATAGATTTTGCTGCTCCCATTGGAACACCGTTTTATGCTGCCGGAAACGGAACCGTAAAAAAAATAATAATCGGCTGTAAAAATGGAGATAGATATTGCGGTGGTGGTTTTGGAAACTACATATCAATACAACACAGTAATTCATATATTACTGAATATGCTCATATTTCAAGGATAGAGAGTGGATTAAGGGTTGGTTCAAAGGTTAAACAGGGGGATGTAATAGCATATGTTGGAACAACCGGATTGTCTACTGGTCCACACCTACACTATGGTGTTATCTTTAATGGTGAAAGAATAAATCCGGCAAAAATCAAGAGTATTCCATTAAAAAAGCTGAGTGGAAAGTCGCTTTTGGAATTTGTAGACACTAAAGATACAATTAATTCTTTACGCGCTACGGCCATAAATCAAAATCTAATGGAAGTTAATTGATGTACGAATGTAGCCAAACATGTAAAAATCATTGACTTATTTATAATACAGTTCATAATCAAAACATACCAACAAACTGGGATTATGTTTGAAGAACTAAAGGAAGTCGAGGCAAAATGTCAAAAGTGTAATAAATGCCCACTATGTAAAACAAAGATAAACACAGTATTTGCTGATGGAGTGGCTAACGACAAGATTATGCTTATAGGCGAAGCTCCCGGAGCAAATGAAGATGCAGAAGGCAAGCCATTTGTTGGCAGATCCGGTCAGTTGTTGGATAAAATACTAAATTGTGTAGGTTTTTCAAGAGAAACAAACATCTATATCTGTAACACCATAAAATGTAGACCACCAAACAATAGAAATCCATTGCCGGAGGAAAAGATACTGTGTAGGGAATATTTGGATGCACAAATTGATATATTAAAACCGAAAATTATCCTTTTATGTGGAGCTGTTGCTATGGAATCTATGTTAGGACAGAAGTTACCCATTACAAAAGTACACGGACAGTGGTTTAATGGACCAAATGATTCAAAAATGATGCCAATTTTCCATCCGGCATATCTACTGAGAAATCCGAGCAGAGAGAAGGGTGGTCCAAAATGGCTAATGTATCAGGACATTAAAGAGGTTAAAAAGCAGTACGATTTACTATAGATGTGATTTATTGCTTATCTATTTTTATCTATTTTTATTTTTGTTCTGCTTTTTTGTTCTGTTCCTCTATATATGTTTTAATAATCTCAAGATCAATGTCATCAATTTGAGAATATTTATTGTCTTCTTCTTTTGCATCTTCTAGAGTGTTAAATTTTAATAATAAATTACTTAATTTTGTTATTATAGATACCACACTTTCTTTATTGCCAATTAGAAAATATAGTAGTTCTCTTTGGGAGTCGTTCAGCGTATTTGGTTGTCCGTCTTCCATAAATTTTATATTATCTTCCAGTAGACCAATTATAATGTTTATAATTTTTTTTATTTTTTGTAACTCCTCTATGGATCTACTTTTTATTTGATACATCATTTACAATATACTAATATTCAATACCATCTAATATTCTCTCAATGTAATATTGAAATTAATTGTGGTATTCCACACGGAATTTACATCATTAAACAATATGTTTGTCATGTTGTTTAGATTTACATCAACTATAATAAAGATTTCCTGTTTATTGTTTGATAGGGAAATTAATAAATCTTTTACTTTTTTTGATAGATTGATGATGTTTAAATTACTTTCATTCTTATCGTATAGCGAAATACTTAGATTGATAAAATAATTATCACAATGGAAGTTATTTTCTAATGTCACATTTGAAACACTCATGACGAGATATGGAAAATTACTATTTTTTCTTGGGCAGGAGTAAATGTTTAGGTTATCTATATTGTTTAGCGTGTTAAAAACAACTTTTTGAAATTCATTTATTATGCTGTTCATTTTTAAGTTTTTGTTTGTTGTAGATATCTATACAATTTGACGATTCCTTTGGAAGTATATAAATAACTTATTGAAAATATTAAAATTAATTCTATATTATAGATACGCTTAAATAGTAAAATTTTTAATGTTAAAAGATATAGTAAGAAAACTGTTCAGTTCGGCAAACGAAAGAGAAATAAGAAGATTTCAAGAGGTGGTGAAGGTTATAAATAATCTTGAGAAGAATTATTTAACCATGAGTGATGATGGTTTGAGGGAACAAACAAACATATTGAAGGCAAGATTAAAAGCCGGTGAAACTTTAGATCAAATATTACCTCAGGCATTCGCAGTAGTTAGAGAAGCGGCAAAAAGAATAAATGGAGAAAGGGCATTTGATGTTCAGTTAATAGGTGCTATGGTTTTGCATAAGGGTATGATAGCGGAAATGAAGACGGGTGAAGGTAAAACATTTGTTGCTGTTTTTGCTGCTTATCTAAATGCTCTGGAGGGCAAAGGTGTCCACGTGGTCACTGTTAACGATTATTTGGCAAAGGTTGCTGTTGAATGGATGGGTAAGATTTATAACTTTTTAGGTTTAAGTGTGGGTTGTATTCTACAGAGTATGCCGGATGAGGAAAGAAAAAAGGCATATCAGTGTGATATAACCTATGGAACAAACAGTGAATTTGGTTTTGACTATTTGAGAGATAATTTGAAGATTAACAAAGAACAGCTGTGTCAGAGGGATTTCAATTTCGCCATTGTGGATGAGGTAGATTCAATTTTAATTGATGAGGCGAGAACTCCATTGATAATATCCGGTGCTACAGATGATAATTCAAAGTTGTATGTTGACATAGATAATGTGGTTAAAAAAGTTGACGATTCACTCTGTAGTATAGATGAAAAGGAAAGAACTGTCGTGCTGACGGAAGAGGGTACGGAAGTTGTAGAAAAAATGTTAAAAAATTTATCAATAATAGATAGCAACTCCAGTTTATACGATCTGAAAAATATGAACATAGTTCACCACGTAAATCAGGCGTTAAAGGCACACAAACTATTTAAAAACGAAGTGGATTATATGGTTAAGGATGGCGAAGTCTTGCTTGTGGATGAGTTTACCGGTAGAATTATGGACGGTAGAAGATTTTCAGATGGTCTGCACCAAGCGCTTGAAGCAAAGGAAGGGGTTCAGATACAAAACGAAAATCAGACTCTAGCCAGCATAACGTATCAAAATTACTTCAGATTATATCCAAAATTATCCGGTATGACCGGAACAGCAATGACTGAGTCCGTTGAATTTGAATACATTTATAATTTGAAGGTTGTTGAAGTACCAACAAACATGCCGGTGATTAGAAAAGATGAAGACGATGTTATATACAAAACAGAGGTCGAAAAATATAAGGCTATTGTTAGACAAATTAAAGAATGCTATGAAAAAAACCAACCGGTGCTGGTGGGAACTGTTAGTATAGAGAAAAGTGAGAAATTATCAAAGTTATTAAAAGCTGAAAAGTTGCCACATAATGTTTTAAATGCTAAATATCACGAAAAAGAAGCGTATATTATAGCACAGGCTGGAAAACCAAAGGCAATAACCATAGCAACAAATATGGCCGGTAGGGGAACCGATATAAAACTGGGTGGAACCGCCGAATTTGAAATAAAGGAAATTAAAAACAATGAATCACTGAGCGATGACGAAAAGAGGGCAGAAATAGATAGACTTGAAAACGAAATTAAGGACAATAGAGATATTGTAATTGAGGCTGGTGGTTTGTTTGTTTTAGGAACAGAAAGACATGAAAGCAGAAGAATAGATAATCAGCTAAGAGGTCGTTCTGGTCGTCAGGGAGATGTGGGTGTATCAAAGTTCTTTATATCGCTGGAGGATGATCTTATGAGAATTTTTGGTTCTGATAAATTGTCCACCATGTTGACAAAACTTGGTCTTAAGGATGACGAGGCTATAGTTCATCCATGGATAAGTAAATCGTTGGAAAAAGCACAAAAGAAAGTTGAAAATATACACTATGAGATGAGAAAAAATGTGTTGAAGTATGATGATGTTGTTAATACCCAAAGAAAGGTTGTATTTGAACAAAGAAGAGACATTATGTTTGCCGATTCTGTCGATCCGGAAATTAAATATATGATTAAAAGTAAAAATGACGAACTGGTGAATTTTTACATGCCCAATAAATCTCGTGATGATTGGGATGTTGAAGGATTTATTAGTGAAGTTTCAAGAATATATGGAAATGATTTTTATCTGAACGAATATATAACATCAAATGAAAATGTTAGTAAAAATGACGTTTTAGAAAAACTACAGTCAAGTGTTGATGGTATGTTTAAGGATAAGGTTGATACCTATGGAGAGGAAGTTATAAGAACAATGCAAAAACATGTCTATCTTTTAACCATAGATAGATTTTGGAAGGATCATTTGTATGCTCTTGATAAGTTGCGACAGAGTATAGGTTTGAGAGCTTACGGACAAAAAGATCCG
The DNA here is from genome assembly GCA_017475895.1 of Rickettsiales bacterium. Taxonomy (GTDB): domain Bacteria; phylum Pseudomonadota; class Alphaproteobacteria; order Rickettsiales; family UBA1997; genus RGIG8782. The sequence continues at coordinate 16,193 of JAFVEQ010000018.1, read as the reverse complement.
TTGCTGGAATATAAAAAAGAAGGTTATAATTTGTTTGAAAGTTTAATGTATAGTATAAATGAGGAAGTTATAGGTGTTCTAGCAAAATCGAAAATATCCATTGAATCTCCAATAGAAAATCAGATTCAGATTAAAGATAATAGTGATATTAGGGACAATAGACAGGATTTTGTTGATAAAATTAATTTTCTACAGAAACAAAAGGAAGGTGTTTTAAATAGCGTAGGGAAACAGGAGACAATCACAAATAGGGTAAAAAATGATAATTTTAATCCCAATGACAAAAGCACATGGGGCAGGGTTGGTAGAAATGAATTATGCCCCTGTGGTTCCGGCAAGAAATATAAACATTGCCACGGTGAAATTAAATAATTAATTGTTAACAAAAATGGAGTAGTTATGCCATATTCAGAAAAAATGTTGGACCATTGTGAACATCCAAGGAATGTTGGAAGTTTAGATGAAAACGATCCGGATGTTGGAACCGGTTTGATAGGTTCACCGGTTTGTGGTGATATGCTAAAATTCCAGATAAAGGTTAAGGACGGTGTTATTGTTGATGCTAAATTTAAAACTTTTGGTTGTGGTGGTGCTATATCCTCAAGTTCATTGACGACTGAGAAGGTTATTGGTAAGACTCTTGAAGAAGCGATGGAGGTAAAAAATAAGGATATAGTTGCCGAATTGGAACTGCCAAAGGCAAAAATACACTGTTCTGTTATGGCTGAAGAAGCAATTCACGAAGCTATAAACGACTACAAGAGAAAAAAGGGCATATAAATTGTTAAAGATAAAGAATAATGATGCTTTAAAAGAAGTACTTTTAAGCTACGATATGGTTTTGTTTGACTTCATGGGAGTTGTGTCAAACGGCAGCAGTTTAATTGATGGTGTTGACAATACCATGTCGTTTTTGGTAAAAAATAATAAAATTGTGTCATTTGTTTCAAATGTTCCTGATGTTAATACTGTTTTTAAGAATGAACTGTCGGAAATATATAATCTAAATGAGGGAATACACTACAATTTTATTGTAACCTCCGGTGATGTTAGAACACATATTTTAAAAAACGGATTACTGAAAACAAGGGACAATAAAGTATTAAAAAAGTTTTATATTTTTGGAAAGGTTGTTGACTATAGTGTTTTCAATAACATCGCCTATGAAATTACCGATGACATAGAAGAGGCTGACTTTATTTATGTTGCCTATCCTCAATTAAGTTTTGAGGAATATAATGCAACCGACGACAGTTACAAAAAATATTTGTTTGAATCAACGATGTACGAGGACAAGTTTTACGATTCAACTAATTTGGATGTGTTTGTTGACAAAATAAAGTTTCTAAAAAACTACAATTTACCCATGTTTAGCGACTGTTGCGATCTTATGGCTATGCAGAAGGATAAAAACAGTGATAAAATTAACTATGTAATTAGACAGGGTTCCATTACATCAAAATATAAAGAATTGGGAGGTGAAGTCATTAACGTTTCTAAACCTTCATCAATTATCTATGACTATGCATTTAAAACCATTGAAAATAAACTTGGTGTTAATGTTAAAAATAAAAAAATTCTGATGATTGGTGATACCGTTGACACCGACATTTTAGGCGCCACCAATGCCACAAGAGATTTAAATATGAAAGTTGATGGTATGTTAACACTGTGCGGTATATCAGGCAAAGCGTTTAAGTACGATGTGGATAAAATTAATGATTATTGTTTGAAGAACAAACTAAACCTACACTACCTTGTCGATAATGTAGGTATTAGTAATTATTAGTGATTTAAATGATATATTTGTTTGTGTTTACCACACAAATCCTACGCCCAAATTAATTCCAAATAGTCCATTGTTGGAAATGGTTGAAGCAAGGCTAATTGATACATTACTACTTAGGTCGTAACCAGCACCTATACCAAGGTCGAGGGCATCAGATATTTTAAGTTTACTCTTATTTTCAACCACGTGGTAATCATATTTAACAAATACATTAGCATTCAATACGCTACTATCTTCAAATACTAAATCTGTAGTTAATTTAACTATAGGAGTAAGAGTCACAATATTTCTCATGCCACTGGTAATACCCTTAACAATACCTGTGTTGTAGCTAACCCTAAACTCCGTATCCAATGTCAATGGCGTACCCTTGATGCCAGTGAGTGCTACGGGAATACTTTTAACACCAGATAAAATTGCTGACAATCTATCTTCTCCCTCATTGTCACTCACATAGGACAATAAAGTGTTAAATTTAACATCACTTCTCTTGCTTAAACTGAGGCTATTGTAGTAGGATAACATAACATTGCTATATCCATACTGTTTGCTATCCTCAAAGCTAATATTAGACTTAGCAAAAGACAGCACAATGGATGAATTCATATCATACATGTTGTAACCAACATTAGCTATAATGGAGGTGGAACCATCGATGTCTCTGTCAATACCTTTACTACTGTTGATTAGTGTATTGTTGGATAAACTAAACCATAGACCTTTACCTTTATGCCCTTTATATCTATTATATTTATCTCTAATGGTGTTGAATACACTGTCACCAATGTGTTCATCCTGAATAATCTTGAATCTATCGGAGGGCACGCTATTCTCTACATTTGCGACTACGACAGGTTCTGGATCTTTTGGATCGTCACTACTCCAAGGCCACGCTAGAGCCTCATTGCACACAAAACCAAAACTAACTGAACTCAACACTAAAGTTACACAGATGACCGACACTAATTTTTTTTCATATTTTTCACATTTACTCCATTTTAAAACCATACCGTACGTTGCATAGTATCGGAAACTATCAATAATTTCAAATATAATGCAACTTTGTTATAGATATAAAAATATTGTTCATTATGCTGGATATTATTGTATTATGTTGGTGTATTTGTGCATCTTTATTAATTTTAATATAAAACAATTCTATTTTAAAAATAATTTTTTTAAAATATTCTTGAAATTATAATTAATATATATCTATAATACGGTATAAGTTTAAAACAAATTGCAAGCATAATAATGAGCGATAAGCAAGATTTTATAGAAGTTATAGGTTGTCGACAGCATAACTTGAAAAATATAAACATAAAGATACCAAAAAACAAGTTAATAGTTATAACCGGCCTAAGTGGTTCCGGTAAGTCGTCGTTGGCATTTGATACAATTTATGCTGAGGGGCAAAGAAGGTATATAGAAAGCTTATCTACTTATGCTAGGCAATTTTTAAATGTACAGAATAAGCCCGAGGCTGACTATATAACTGGTTTATCTCCGGCTATTGCTATAGATCAAAAGGTTGTTGGTAAAAATCCTAGATCAACGGTGGGAACTGCAACTGAAATATATGATTATTTGAGACTGTTATTTGCTAGGATAGGTGTTCCATATTCGCCGGTGAGTGGTAAACCGCTAGAAAGTCAAAGTGTGGAAAGCATGGCAAATGACATTTTATCCATTCCGGAAAAAACAAAGATAACAATTTTGGCACCATCTGTTAAACAGTCCAGAGGTGAACATAGAAAGGAGTTAATAAAAATCAAAAAAAGTGGTTTTACAAGAATAAGGGTTGATAATGAAATTGTTGATATAACCAGTACTTTGCCACGACTGGATAGAATTGTAAAACATGACATAGATGCTATAGTGGATAGCTTTAGTATATTCAAAGGAATAGAAAAAAGATTGATTTCAGCAATATCTATGGGATTGGAATTCAGTAATGGTGTTATTTTTGTTCAGATTGATGAATTACCTGAGGGAGTGGAAGATTTTGTTTTTAAAACGAAGAAGTATAAGAAAGGTGATGGTATAAGATTTTCAAATAAATATAGCGATCCGGAAAGTGGCTTGACAATAGACACCATTGAACCTAGAATGTTTTCCTTTAACAATCCGTTTGGTGCCTGCAAGAAGTGTGATGGACTTGGAACGGAGTTAAGGTTTGATGAAAAGCTTGTTATTTTAGATCCCACGTTAAGCATTCAAAATGGAGCTATAGATCCATTTAAAACCGACTCAAAGGCGAGATTATATTTAAAAATGTTAGAAAAACTTGGTAAAAAGTATAATTTTACTATAACTACACCATTTGAAAAGTATCCGGAGGAAATAAAACATAAAATTTTTTATGGTTTTGATGATGAGGTTGAAATAGAGGTGGAGGAGAACACGAAAACCGTCAAGGTTAGAACTAAGTTTAATGGTGTTATGAATATTTTGGAGGAAAAGTATAATATTGCCAAAGATGAGATGCTTAGGGATGAATTGGGTAAATATCAGAGTTTATCGGTGTGTAGTGAGTGTCACGGTCATAGATTAAACGAGGAGGCTCTAAGTATTAAGATACAGGAAAAACATATAGGTGAAGTTTGCAGTATGTCCATAGGCGATATATATGAATTCTTTAAAGGTTTATATAATACCCTGAGTAATAACGAGAAAATAATTGCTGATAAAATAATATCTGAGATTGAAAATAGATTAAGTTTTTTGATGAATGTTGGAATAGAATATCTAACATTAAATAGACAAACCAGCACATTATCAGGAGGTGAAAGTCAGAGAATAAGATTGGCAACACAAATAGCTACGGGATTATCCGGTATAATTTATGTTTTGGATGAACCATCCATAGGTTTACATCAGTCAGATAACCAGAAGCTAATACACACAATGAAGGCGTTGCGGGATTTGGGTAACACCGTTATTGTGGTTGAACATGATGAAGAAACAATGATGTCGGCCGACTATTTGATTGATATTGGACCGGGTGCCGGAGTTCATGGAGGACAAATTGTTGCCCAAGGAACGCCGGAGGAGGTTTTAAATAATCCTGATAGTATAACCGGAGCGTATTTGAGTGGTAAAAAATCTATACCGGTGCCATCAGTCAGAAGAAAGATAAATCCGAAAAAGAAATTGGTGCTGAAAAATGCACACGGAAATAATCTTAAAAATCTTGATGTGGAATTTCCATTGGGTGTATTTTGTAGTGTAACTGGTGTTTCCGGTGGTGGAAAATCAACGCTTATTTTACAGACTCTCTATAAGGCTTTATCAAGGTTACTGATGGGAGCAAAGGTCGTTCCGGCTCCTTATGATAAGATTGAAGGGTTAAATAGTATTGATAAAATAATTCAGATAGACCAGTCACCGATAGGTAGAACACCGAGATCAAATCCTTGTACGTACGTTGGTGTGTTTACATACATTAGAGATTTATTTGCAAGTTTGCCGGATGCTAGAGAAAAAGGTTTTTCTGTGAATCATTTTTCCTTTAATGTTAAGGGCGGAAGATGCGAACACTGTCAGGGTGATGGTAGTATAAAAATAGAAATGCACTTTTTGCCGGATGTGTTCGTAAGGTGTCCAATATGTGGTGGTAAAAGATATAATAGAGATATTTTGGAAATCGAATATAATGGCAAAAATATTGCAGATGTTTTGGATATGAATGTGAAGGAAGCGTGTAAATTTTTTGCAAAGGAACCGCTGGTTTATGAAAAGTTCAAGGCCCTTAAGGATGTGGGGCTCGGCTATATAAAAATAGGTCAATCAGCAACTACATTATCCGGTGGTGAAGCACAAAGAATTAAGTTAGCAAAAGAATTAAGTAAAAAGGATACTGGAAATACAATTTATATTTTAGACGAGCCCACAACTGGTTTACATTCGGATGACATAAAGAGGTTGTTGTCTGTTTTACATAAATTGGTGGAGCAGGGCAATACAGTTATGGTTATAGAACATAATCTAGATGTTATAAAAACTTCGGACTGGATTATTGATATTGGACCAAAGGGAGGAGTTGCTGGTGGTTATATCGTGGCGCAGGGTACTCCGGAAGATGTGGCCAATAATGAAAATAGTCTAACAGGAAAATATTTAAAAGTGGTGTTGGATAAGTATAAAAATATACAATTAAACAATAAGAGTAATTTATGAAAGACGCTTTAATAATTATAGTTGGTTTGAGTATACTGTTATTTTTTATCATAACAATCGTAAGGGTTGTTATGATGATAGTGCTTAAATTTACCATAAATAAATACATGAAACTGTTGGCACTTATTAGACCTAAGGATAAAATAGAAGAAAGCTCTAATCCTTCAAACATAAATGATGTTTTGTACAGGGATAAGGATCTGGAAAAAAAGAAAGAATATATGATGCAAAAGCAACAGGAGGCTAAACTTGTTAATGTTCAAAGACTACCATCAGAAAGAGAAGTTGAACCTGAAATCAACTATAACAAGAAAAATATTGTTGGTATTGTTAAACCTATAGGTTACTGGACGTCGCTTGTTATGGGACAAAAGGTTATTGGTTTAATGCAACATGCAGAAATATTAAGACAACAGAACGATTCTGGCTATTGGGTCAACATGATACACGCCCAAAGGGCTGCTATGGGTAAAGACAAGGGTAGAGGAGTTTAATCTAGACCGTGTATAAAAATATATAGATTTTTTATAAAAACAAAGTATTATCGGATTAGCTGAATAAGAAAAAGTTTATGACGGATATAGAAATTGCTAGAAATACAAAATTACAAAAGATAGTGGATGTGGCAAAAAAAATAGATCTAAAGGAAGAGGATCTGGAGTTATATGGAAATTATAAAGCTAAAATATCACAGGGCGCGGTTAATCGAATATTAAACAGTGATAAAAAAAATGGAAAATTGATTTTAGTTACGGCCGTAAATCCAACGCCAGCCGGAGAGGGAAAAACTACAATAAGTATAGGTTTAGGTCAGGGATTAAGTAAGTTAAATAAAAAAGTTGTTTTGGCATTAAGGGAACCATCGCTGGGTCCGTGTTTTGGTATGAAGGGTGGAGCAACCGGCGGCGGTTATTCACAGGTGGCACCTATGGAGGATATAAATTTACATTTTACTGGTGATATTCATGCTATGACAACGGCAAATAATTTAATATCTGCCTTGATTGATAATCATATTAATTTCGGTAATAAGTTAAAGATCAAGAAAGTTGTATGGAAAAGAGTTTTAGATCTAAACGATAGAGCTTTAAGAAATATTATTGTTGGCGTTGGCGAAAATGCCGGTGAAATTAGAGAAGATAGTTTTATGATAACCGTTGCCTCTGAAATTATGGCGGTTCTGTGTCTTGCGGAAAATATGGAGGATCTTAAAAATAGACTTGCTAGAATAGTGGTTGCCTATGATGAAGATAATAAGGCAATTACTTTGAAGGATATAAAAGCGGTTGGGAGCGTTGCTGTTTTGCTAAAGGATGCCATAAAGCCTAATTTAGTTCAAACATTGGAAGGAGTACCAACACTAATTCATGGTGGTCCATTTGCTAATATAGCACATGGTTGTAATAGTGTAATTGCTACAAAAACAGCCTTAAAATTGGGTGATTATGTGGTTACAGAAGCGGGTTTTGGTGCTGATTTGGGCGCAGAAAAATTTTTAGATATAAAGTGCAGACAGGCCGGTTTACAACCGGATGCTGTGGTTTTAGTGGCAACATGTAGATCATTAAAATACAACGGTGGGGTTGATAAGAAGGAGTTGCGTAGTAAAAACATGGAGGCATTACAATCCGGTTTTTGTAATCTGGAAAGACATATAAATAATATAAAAAAGTATAATCTACCGATGATTGTGGCTCTGAATAAATTTACATTTGACGATGATGAGGAAATTAACTTTGTAAAATTAAACTGTGAGAAATTGGGAGTTGAATTTTCCACGGCGACCGCTTGGGCTGATGGCGGTGCCGGAGCTGTTGAGTTAGCAGACAAGGTTATAAAACTTATGGAGAGTAAACAAGATTTTAAATTTTTGTACGATTTGGACTTACCGCTAAAGGAAAAGGTGAAAACTATAGCTACCGAAATGTATGGAGCGGAAAAGGTTGTATTTTCGGCGAAAGCAAGTAAAAAATTGAAGCGTTATACGGAGGATGGTTTTGGTAAATTGCCGGTATGTATAGCAAAAACACAGTATTCCTTTAGCGATAATCCGGATAAATTGGGTGCTCCGGAACATTTTACCTTTACCATTAATGATGTTAATTTATCGGCTGGTGCTGGGTTTGTTGTATGTCTGGCCGGAGATATAATGACCATGCCAGGACTGCCGAAAATTCCGGCGGCAAATTCCATAGATATAGATGATGACGGCAACATTGTCGGACTGTTTTAGTTTTTATTTACTTGACTTTTTAATCATTAAAGGTACAATAAAGTAAATATTTATTACAGTTTATGAAGGATTTTATACTTAAATACATAAAAAAGTACAAATGGTACATAATTACCTTTTTTATATTTATAAATAGTATCAACTTACTGTTAACATACTGCGGAAATTTTATCTATAAAAGAATAATTGATAATCTGGATACAATAACATTGTCAACTGGAATAGTACTGTTGATGCTTTACATATCAACACAAATGACAGCAAATTTATTTTTACCCATGATGTCAAAAATACATTTCAATATAAGACAGGTGATGAAATATGATATTAATTATGATCTATTTTCGAGGCTATTAAAGCATGATGTAAACTATTTTAATACAAAAATGAGCGGTAGCTTGTCAAGTAAAATAGATAGTGTTTCCTGTAGTATATGCTGGTGTCTAAAAGGTGGTGAATTTAATGGTATTATAACTTTTTGTATATTGTTAGGTATATTTTTTGTTGTAAATGTTTATTTAGCTGTTTTTAGTCTGATATGGATGCTGATTTCTCTGTATTTTTTTATTATAGTATTTAAAAGAATAATTAATAATTCAAAGAGTATAGGTGAAGAAAAGAGTAAGGCGAATGGTATAATTATTGATTGTTTTTCAAATATAGGAAACATCAAAGCATTTTCTACGGAAGATAGAGAAAACAGGTTTTTGAGAAGGCAAATTTGTACTATATTGAGAAACCAAAAAACTATGATGAAGACTGCAACGTTGTTTGAGATGGTTGCATATGTTTTTACATCGGTTTTGACGGCGGTATGCCTTTTAACCTTTTACTATGAGTATTTGTCGGGCAGTTTAACACTGGGCAGATTTATTTTTTTATTTCAGGTGGTGAATACAACGATATTTTGGATTATAGGATCCATGTTTTCAATAACTCATTCAATTAGACGATTTGGGAGAATCAAAAATGGACTTGATACTCTTTTGATTGAACCAAAAATTGTCGATTTTGGGAATACAAAAAATATTAACGATATTAAAGGTTTAATTACATTCAAAAATATAGATTTTAGCTATGATGAAAAAAGTTGATAAGGTTAAATTACCCAGTAATGTTTTATCACTTATTCTGTACATGATAAGGGATAACTTTCTCTATTTTTTAATATATTTTATTTTGCATGGTTTTTTAGCTGATTTACCGTTTGCTATAATAATGCCATTATCCATTAGATATATAACTGATAATATAGTTAAAATATCAATTCCTAACGGAGTTGCAATTATGCTGATGTTGGCGTTTTTAAACGGTTCTTTTGTGCATATAATAATGTATTTTTTTAAATATATATCTGTAACAAAATCGTCGGAAAAATTGAGAGCATTGGTTTTTAAATATGTTGTGAGACAAAGCAATGATTATTTTAATAACAATTTTAGTGGTGCTTTAGGTAAAAAAATAAGTAACATAATTGATAATATAGGTGACTTTATTGAATTATCTGTTGAACTAACAAGAAATTTAATATATTTAACGATAAATATAGTAATTTTGGCTGTTACACACTATGCTTTGGGTCTTATTGTGGTTGTTTGGCTTCCTATTTATATTTATTGTGTCTGGTTGTTATCTAAAAAAATAAACGATCTGTCTAAGATTAGTAACGATAAAGAGGATACATTTTTTGCTTTTATAACGGATGATTTTATAAATATTTCAAACGTAAAAAACTTTACAAATGAGGAATATGAATACAAAAAACTAGTAGGTCTTGGAGAGGATGTTAAAGAAGCAAATTGGAAAATGTGTAAAGTTAGAAACATATTATCTTTATTTAATTTTTTTGCTATAGGTATCTTTATGGTGGTGGTTTTGGGCATGAGTATGAATATGTGTATAAAGGGTAATATGACCGTTGGTACATTTTTATTTATTATGTCCATGATGGGAGCAACGGCTGATAACCAATCTCATATAGTTCCAATTTCAAGAATGATGTTTGAAGAATATGGAGCCATAAGGGATGGTCTAGTTTTAATGGAAAGAGATTGTGAAATTAAAGATGGGGTTGATGCTAAGGATGTGAATAACGTTGAAGGTAAAATAGTTTTTAAAAATGTAGACTTTAAGTATTAACAATAATTGGTGATTGCTATGGAAAACGATGAAAAGAAATATGTGTTCAAAAATTTTAATTTAACAATTGAACCCAATACAAAAGTTGGTTTAGTTGGTTATTCCGGAGCCGGCAAAAGTACATTAGTAAATTTACTCATGCGTTTTTATGACACGGAGTCTGGTTCCATTATGATTGACGATTATGACATTAAAAACGATTTAAAACAGACCGCTTTAAGAAAACATATTTCCTACATTCCACAGGATCCAATTTTGTTTCATAGAACCATCAGAGAAAATATTAATTACGGTAAATTGGATGCCACAGAGGATGAAATTATAGAAGCTTCAAAGATGGCCTGTTGTTATGATTTTATAATGTCTTTGGAGGATAAATTTGATACTCTGGTGGGAGAAAGAGGTGTAAAACTTTCCGGTGGTCAAAGACAAAGAATAGCAATAGCCAGAGCTATACTAAAGAATAGTAAAATATTAATACTGGATGAAGCCACCAGTGCTCTTGATAGTATAACGGAAAAAGAAATACAAACAGCACTGGAAAATCTTATGAAAAATAAAACCGTAATTGCTGTAGCTCATAGGTTATCAACGCTGAATATCATGGATAGAATAGTTGTTTTGGATAAAGGACAAATAGTGGAGGATGGAACAAAGGACGAACTTTTAGCTAAAGATGGCTTATTCAAGAAAATGTGGGATATGCAAAAGAATGGTGTGTTGGATTTGGAATAGTTAATATACTTTTTCTATTTACAAATAACATAGATATTTTATCATAGTAAAAATTGAACACGAAAACAGTATGATAACTAAATTGATATCATTTATATTGGTTTATATATTAACAACCTTGAATTTTCTGGTATTTTTGAGTCCAATAACATTTTTTATGGTTGGTAAATATCTTCTAAACATAACTCAAAATAGTTCATATATAAAATCATTTCTGTTGTTAACAATTTCCGTGACTAATTTTTTTACACTGTTGTTTTTGAGTTTCGATTTTATATTTTCTTTTAGCATTAGAAAATTGACCAATAAAGCTATAAGATATGATAAAGATAAGTATTATAAAAGTCTTGATGAAATATTTAAAAATGTAAAAAATAAATTTAATGTTGGTAATGTTGAATTGTATGTTGATAAAAACAGTACTGTCAATGCCTATGCGGTTGGTAGCTTAAGAAAGAAAGCGATAATATTAACCACGGGACTACTAAATCGTTATGCTGATGGTACAAAAGATAGAAATGATCTAATGCTAAAAATAGAAGGAATATTGGCACACGAAATGTCGCATCTGGTGAATAATGATTACTTTACCGGATTACTGTTAATGGTCAATGAAAGAGCTGTTAGATTTGTTTCAAGGCTTGTTCTATTGGTTTTTAATATATTTATAAAACTATTTAATTTTGTACCAGTTGTTGGCCAATACATAGTTATATCAATAGTGCAAATCTATAAAGTATTTGATTTTATAATTTACTTTTTCTACAAATACATACTATTAAAGGTGTATGATTTTATACAGCTAAAATTGAGCAGAAGTATAGAATATAGAGCCGATAGACAGGCCGGTAAAATGATTGGTGGGAAAAATATGGCTGGTACATTGGAGGTGTTGGGAACTAAGGGTTATATTTCCATATTTTCAACTCATCCTCTAACAAAAGATAGGGTGAAAGCTGTAAAAAATGTTGAAATCGCTGATGGTAAGATAAAACCAGTATTTCTATCTAGAGAAATGTTTATAATTACCATTATTCTACTATTAAGTTTATGCTATTATCCCTATAAAATGGCCGATGTAGATGGCATCATAAACGACTATACTTTATTGGTGTTGTTTTTTAAAAATAAATACATCATGATAAAAAGTTATATAACAATGTTTTTACAGAGATGAATAAAAAAACCATTGGCGAGATATTTAACATACTGAAAAATAAATATGAAGTTCAGTCACTAATAGAACTAAAATATAAGAATTCATACACCCTATTGGTGGCTGTTATGCTTTCAGCACAAGCAACCGATGCTGGTGTTAATAAAGCAACAAAAGAGTTATTTGAACAATATGATACACCACAGAAGATGTTGGAGTTAGGTGAAAATGGATTAAAAAAATACATAAAAAGCATAAATTATTTTAACACAAAGGCAAGACATGTTATTGAAATGAGTAATCAACTGGTGAATAACTTTAATGGTGAGGTTCCGGACAATTTTGATGACATGTTGACACTAAACGGTGTTGGCAGAAAAACGGCTAATGTGGTTTTAAATATTTTATATGATGTACCGAGAGTTGGCGTTGATACTCATGTGTTTAGAGTATCAAATAGACTGGGTATTGTTAAAGCTGACAATGTGTTGGATACGGAGAAGCAGCTAATGAAAAGTGTTCCAGCTGAGTATCTAAGGTTCATAAATCATTATCTGGTTTTGTTTGGCAGGTATGAGTGTAAAGCTATAAAACCTAAGTGTGAAAGTTGCATCTTAAAAGAATATTGTAGTTATTTAAAAAAATAATAATATTTAATAATTTTATTATGTGTTAACATTTTTACTATTTAATTTTTGTAATTTTGCGATGTTATGAAATTTGTTTAAAAATAAATATTATTAATATTTATTCAATTTAGTTGCTTTTTAAAAATATTATTTTTAAAATCGGTGAGAAAAATGAACTTCATCATCGTGTTAAGCGTATTCGATATATTCAAGGTTGGAATAGGTCCATCAAGCTCTCATACTGTTGGACCAATGAAAGCAAGTTTTTTATTTATAAGTACGGTTTTAGATAAGTTTAATATAAACGACGTTGAAAAAATCAAGGTTGATCTCTATGGGTCGTTAGCGCTAACAAAAAGTGGACATGGAACCGATATAGCACTAATGTTAGGATTATGTGGTTATACAGCTGATACAATTAATCCAACTGAAATTGACAAGATTGTAAATGATATACGGTATACCAAAAAACTAAAATTAATATTCAGAAAAGAAATAAATTTTAATGAAGATATTGATATTATAACACATGAAAAGGAAGAATTACCATATCATCCGAATGGCTTAATAATAACCGCCTATGATGGTAAAAATAATAAAATATTTAGCGAGGAATATTATTCCATCGGTGGTGGTTTTGTGGAAACAAAAGAGGAGATTTCGAATAAAAATAAGAAAAAAGACAGCGTAAAGGTTCCCTATGATTTTTCAAATTGGGAAGAATTATACAAAATTTGCAAACAAAACAAAAAAGAAGTTTGGGAAGTGGTTTTGGAAAATGAAAAACAATTCAGAAGTATTGATGAAATAAACGACAAAATATCCACAATAGTACGAATTATGCTAAATTCTATAAAAAATAGCAAAAAAAGAACCGGAGAAATAAAAGGTGGTTTAAACCTAAAAAGAAGAAGCAAAGAAATGTTAAAAAATATAAAAAAGCAAGATAATGCAACTCTACGTGTAATTGATGATTTGCTTCTTTGGGGAATGATGGTGGGTGAAGAAAATGCCAGCTATGGACAAATAATAACAGCTCCCACAAATGGAGCATCCGGCATAATTCCGGCGGTTCTAAATTATTATAAAGAATTTTATGGTGCCAATAAAACCACCTACAAAAAATTTATTTTGACGGCTGGTGTTATTGGAATTTTATGTAAAACAAATGCATCAATATCTGGTGCTGAAGGCGGTTGTCAAGCTGAGGTTGGAACGGCAACAGCAATGGCTTCTGCCGGTTTATGCGCATCACTTGGCGGTACTACGGAGCAGTGTGAAAATTCGGCAATTATAGGACTATCTCATAACTTGGGATTATCCTGTGATCCAGTTGCCGGTTTAGTTCAGGTACCCTGTATTGAAAGAAATGCTATAAATGCTGTTAAAGCTGTTGCCTCCTGTAGATTGGCAATGTTGGAAAAGGAAAGTAGTTATTTAAAACTAGATCAGGTTATACAAACTCTGAAAGAAATTGGTGACGACATGTCATCACAATACAAGGAAACGGCTTTAGGTGGGTTAGCTAAAAACGCTAAAACTGGTAGATGTTGTAGATGTTCCACCTGTGGACACTGCTATTGATTTGTGTTAACAATTATGGGGGTATAATATGGTAAATATTGGTTTTTTTTATGTATTCATTGTTTCTATGGCATTTGCTACACAGGGTATTTTTGCAAAATTTATATATAGTTATGATGGTATTAATGCTAATGTATTAACTTTTGTGTCGCTATTTGTTAGTTCTTTGATCCTATTTTGTGTTTCACTGATTAAGTATAAAAATTTGTCATTTCTAAAAATTAACAAAAAAGAAATGCTGTTTTCTTGCGTATTTGGCGGATTATTGTGTTTATTCCTAAACAACATTGCCGTCTTAAAATCATTGCAATATATAAGTGTCGGTATACAAAAAATATTATCCTATTCCAGTCCAGTATTTATTATATTTATAAATAGATTTATGTTTGGCAAAAAAATTAACAAAAACAACATGTTTTGCACCATATTTATACTATTAGGTTTGTATTTCATTGTTGGTAAAATTGATTTTTCTGGTAACAATGTGCTATTAGGTGTTATACTTGCTCTCTCATCTGCCATATTGTCAGCGATATATTCGATTTCTGCTGAAGAAGATGATACCAATATGGATGATATAAAATACTGGATGTATGCCTTTTTAAGTTCTTTTGTTTATATGATAATATATATGTTACTTTCAAACAAAGCTGGTGAAATCTTAGTTCTTGAAAATGTAGATTTTAAATTATTTTCTTTATTTTTGGCATCATCTATTGTGAATTTTGCTATACCATATATAGCACTTGGCAAATCAATACAAATTTTAGGAGCAGAAAAAGCTAATATAATATTAACTTTGACGCCGGTACTAACCATAGTACTTGGAGCGTTGGTTTTTAAAGAAAGTCTGGGATTGTTGCAGGTTGGTGGTGTTGCTCTAATAATTATATCATCTTTAATGGTAAAATAATGTAATTAATTCTTGATGTTTTTAAAAAAATTGTTATAGTGAAATTATATTAATATTTTGGTCTAAATAATGGAAACTGCCGAAAAAGACACATTGCAGAGTTTTATAAATTATTTGATGGAAAGAGGGTATCCAGAAAATAGCTTGTTGACGAACTACAAAATTGGAAAATATAGAGCAGATCTAGTGATTATTGATCCGGAGACCAACAACCCTCTACAGATTTTTGAATTTAAAGCAAAAAAGACGCAACAATCTCAATTAAATGGTAAAAATAGAATAAAAAACTACATATTTGAACTTAGCAAAGTAAATCCAGATGCCATTGGTTATCTAATTTTTACGAGTGATGCTGAACCTTATTTTGAAATTATAGACCCAAATACGGAAAAATCGGTGTTGCCGTCTGCTTTTGATTATAATAACCTTGTGAGAAAGGGAAAAAACGCTAAAGAAATCATGCTAAATAGTAACAAAAGTAAGGCTGTGGGTAACCTAAAGTTTGTAACATTAAGTTTAGTGGTGGTGATATTTGTTATCCTAGTGTTTGACATACTCGGGATTGTTGAAATGAATGGACATAGACTGTATTTAATTCTTATGATAATGATTTTAATATTATTACCATATTATGAAACTATTAAGGTGGCAAATTTTGAGTTGACCCAGAAAAAATAACTTAATTTTTTTCTTCCTTCCCCCTCCCAAAATTCCCCCTCATCCCCATAATTACTATTCAATCTCTCTTTCAACTTTCTTTAACTTTTCCTCTTGACATCTAAATAAAATAATATTATAATTATCAATGTAGGTTAGTTTAGGTATCTGAAATAGGT
>JAFVEQ010000017.1 GCA_017475895.1 Rickettsiales bacterium | reverse complement strand
TTCTTATTTCTGGATCTTTACCTACATTGCCCACCAATATAACTTTATTTACTGACATAATATTTATATATATGTTTTTGTGTTATTAACTAATCCATAGATTAGTTAAAGATTATTTAAAAGCAAGGGGAAAGTGAGGGGGCGGGAATAAGAATAAGAATAAGGACAACAATAAGGATTTCTACGATAATAGTTATTATGTGGTGTATTTTTCAGATGGTGCCATTTGGCGGATTCGAACCGCCGACCTACTGATTACGAATCAGGTGCTCTACCAGCTGAGCTAAAATGGCACTACGAAACAAAAACGCATTCCATTATATACAAATAAATACAATTTTCAACAACTTTTCAAACTTTACTTTTTGCCGGAATTTTCATCCTTTTTAGTTCTTGTACTTGCAACATAAGGTTCCTGTTTCGGAACAAAAGTTTGTGGTAACAGTCTTTTGGTAAACATTTTATCTTTATAATACATAATTTTATTACACCTTACAGGATTTTTAGATTCTATTAATATTATCTGTTCATCTCTAGGTAACGTAAGAATTTCCTGTGGTTTTAACAATTCCCTTCCTGTTTTTGTAACATTTACGGTTCTAGATCCTGGGTTCAGGTCCAAAAATTTAGGTTTAGATGAACTTTCGTTTACAATGGTTTTTTGACCCAATAGCTTAGAAATCATATCCGCAGTAGTAGCGTTGTTAGCAGCGAAAGTGATACGATATGTACAGTTTGACAGGAATGAATTCATTCCGGCATCTTTATAAATATCCTTCAGCTGGTCCGTATCCTGAACAATCAAAAATACCTTTACTTTATAACCTCGATAGTAGGCAATACCAGTCTTAATCTCGTTCATTTCACCTAACGTTGGAAACTCATCCAGTAACATCATAACACCAAGCTTTTCATCCTTTGTAGGCAGTTTTTGTGTAAATATAGTTCCCGTCTGTTGATAAAATATTTGCAACAAAGGCCTTAATCTTTCAATGTTATTTGGGGAAATACCCACATACAATGTATTTGGTTCTATTCTAAATTTACCTATGTTGAAATGACTTTTAGATGTAGCTGTATCTACAAATGGGTTAGACCACAACTCCAAAGCTGATGAAGCGGTAGAACATACACCAGATCTTTCCTTATCAGCTTTATTCAAAAATGCCGATAGATTCATGTATGAAACCGGATGTATATCTCCTCCCAGTGTATCCAACACAACCGCTAGGGTATACGCCAAATCTTCACTTCTAATCATTCTTAATGTCTCACCAAGCGATTTTTGTTTGTTTTTATCCGCATAAAGATACAACATTAATCCAGTAACAAGAGCTCGGGCTTCGTTTACCCAGAAATCTTCTTTTGGTAACAAAAATTTAGCTATTTTCATCACATCATCCACCAACGCGCCGGCATTTCTTCCAACCCAATCCATAGGATTGTAACAGTGAGTTATACCATCCTGATCAGCAGGGTTCCACAGAAAAACTTTTTGTTTTAGTACTTTAAATCTGTAACCACTTGTCTTCTCGTAGTTTTCAAGCTTAATATCGTGAACTATAGCTGACTCATGCCAAAATAATAAATTCGGTATTACAAAACCCACACCTTTACCGGATCCGGTAGGAGCAAATAGCAAACAGTGTTGAAAACTATATTCTACTAGATACTTATCCTTGTACCTTCCTAACAGCATACCTTTTTTTTCAAATAATTTTGCCTTTTTCATTTCACTTAGTGTTGCCCAATGAGCATCACCATATTGACTTTCAGGTTGTTTAAATGGTTTCCATTCCAGTATCTGATTTTTATATTTAAACACAAAATATATATATGTTCCAAATGGTATAACTACGGATAATATAACTTTTACAAAATAATTCTCGTAGTTACTGAATTTATCAAAATTATTCAATACCCAAACAACGTTTGTTCTAAGTGTAACAAATGATAATGTAATTAATCCCCCAAAATCCTGTGTTGTTAGAACTTTTTTTGCATAGGCAGGTCCAGTAGTTAAAGCCATCATACCCAGTGCCGATATAACGGATGTAAATATTAGAGTACAACAAGCCAACAGTATTAATACTATGAAATTTCTTAATATTATTGAGAGATCGTTATTATTTGCCATTTACAAAACATACTTTGTTGGCATAATAATAAAAAATTATATATAAAATATCAAGAAAAAATATTGAAAAAAATAAAAACTTGTTTAGAATATGCCGGAATTTAATAACAAATAAAAGATAAAAAATGCTAAACCTAAAGTGGATATTAGAAAACCCAGATCTTTTTGATGCAGCAATGAAAAAGAAGGGATTAGCTTTGAGAGCTAGTAAAATAATTGAATTAAATAACATTAAAAAAGAACAGATAACAAAAATACAAGATTTACAGTCAAAAAGAAATTCATTGTCAAAGGAAATTGGTGCTCTAAAATCACAGGGTAAAAACACAGACGAATTAACAAAAGAAGTCAACAAAATTAAACAGGAAATAGACAACCTAGAGGCTATAGCCGGTAACGAAAAGGATACGGAATTATATAAAATACTTATTTCCACACCAAACATACTGCAAGACTGCGTACCAGACGGCAAAGATAGCGATGATAACGTAGTTATAGACAAGTTTATGGAACCTACAAAATTTGACTTTGAACCAAAGGCGCACTATGACTTGGGTGAAGGTTTAAGACAGATGGACTTTGAACAGGTGGCACAGTTATGTGGCTCCAGATCAACCGCTTTATTTGATGATTTAGCAAAACTAGAGAGAGCTTTATCAAATTTCTTTTTGGATGTGGTTGGAAAATATGGATACAGAGAAACGTCTATCCCATTTTTTGTTAAAGAAGAAGCAATGTTTGGTACTGGAAATTTACCAAAATTTGCCGAAGATTCCTACCACACAACAGAAAATATGTGGCTAATTCCAACCAGCGAAGTTACCATGACAAACTGGTTAAATAATAGAATAATAGAAGAAAAAGAGCTACCGCTCAGACTTACGGCCTACACAGCTTGTTGGAGAAGTGAGGCTGGTTCTGCCGGAAAAGATACAAGAGGTATGCTGAGACAACATCAATTCAAAAAAGTTGAAATGGTATCCATAACAACACCAGACAAATCCATCGAGGAACACGACCGAATGAATGGTATTGAAAACGAAATACTACAGCTACTAAAATTACCTTATAGAGTTATGCTATTGTGTAGCGGCGACACCGGTTTTGCATCCTCAAAAACATACGACCATGAAGTTTGGTTACCGGCACAAAATACCTATAGAGAAATATCCAGCTGTTCCAACTGTTGGGATTTCCAAGCCAGAAGAATGAATGCCAGATATAGAAGAGCATCAGATGGAAAGCTTGATTTTGTCCACACACTGAATGGTTCCGCTCTGGCTGTTGGTAGAACAATAATAGCAATTATGGAAAACTACCAAAGAAAAGATGGAAGTATAAAAGTTCCAGACGTTTTGGTTCCATACATGAACGGCGTGGAAGTTATAGAAAAAAATAAATTGTTTATATAACACTATAAACCAATTTCTTTAGTTAATCTGTGCTCTGGATACATTAATATAACTCAATGTATCCAGAGCATTTTTATTAATTATTACACAACAGCAGCTCTAACTCTTTCGTTTTTTCCTCCACAAGCCTTTGCAATTTTGTCACATTATAATCACCGGCCAAAATTTTTTCCTCAATTTCAATTTCCAATTCCAAAATTTCATTTTCCAATTTATTTTTCTTTTTTACATCTATTTTAAAACCAGCAGGTTTTTGCTTTACGACCTGTTGTTTTCTATCTTTTTGTTCATTGTCTTTCTTTTCTTCATTTTCATTACTCCAGCCAATTTCTTTCAAAAACTCTTGATAATTTCCTTCAAAAACAAATGTCCTATTGTCATCAAAAACCACCAGTTTTGTAGCCACATTATTTAAAAAATCCTCGTTATGCGTTACTATTATGCTAGCACCAGCAAAATTATTTATCGCCTCCATCAGAGAAATGCAACTTTCCATATCCAGATGATTTGTAGGTTCATCCAGCAATAATAAATTACACGGTTTCAATATTATCTTACCAAGTAAAACTCTACTTTTTTCACCACCGCTTAGAATACTCAACCGTTTTTTGTAGTCATCTCCGGAAAACATCATGGTACTGGCCACAAACAAAATTTTACCTCTGGGTAATGTTCTATCCAGATCCCACAATTCATCCTCTATGGTATTTTGTAAATTTAATCTATTGATGTTCATTTGACCAAAATAACCAATATCAACTTTACTATTAATATCAATCTTACCAGAATTTTGATATATTTCACCGATAATTAGTTTTAAAAGTGTTGATTTCCCCCTTCCGTTTTTACCAATAACACAAATTTTGTCATTCTTTTCGACCTTAAGGGAAAAGTTATTTATTAAAATGTTATCTTTTTCATAACCAAACGTTAAATTTTCAATCTCCACCAGCGGTTTATTTGAAATAATATTTTTATAGTTAAAATCAAACTCAAGATTTTGTAGATCGTCCAATTTTTCCTTATTATCCATTCTGTCTAACATTTTTACTTTAGATTGTACCTGTTTAGCCAATGTCGCTTTATATCTAAACCTATCAATATACACTTGAATTTGTTTTCTTTTTTTATCCTCATTTATTCTAGTCTTTTCATAGGTTTCTTCATCGGTTGCTATTTGTTCATACATCTCATCCACATTTCCTGTTATCTTTTTTGATGTTCCTCTGTGAATTATCAATGTATGTGTTATAATATCGTTTAAAAATGTTCTGTCGTGACTTATCAATATGCACGATTTTTTTAGATTTTTCAAAAATGTCTTTAGCCATCTTATGGATATTATATCAAGATAGTTTGTAGGTTCATCCAACAGCATTAGATCCGGTTCAGTAAGCAACAATTTTGCCAAATTCAACCTAATTTGCCAACCACCGGAGAACTCCGCCGGTGATTTATGTAAATCATCTAGAGAAAAACCTATATCCATCAATATTTTTTCCGCTTCCCAGAAATTATCTTTTTTATAATCCGGAAGAGATAAACAGGCCTCATCCAATATAGTATTTTCAGTAAAATTTAGATGTTGTTGCAGATATCCAATTCTATAATTCTTAGATGTAATTATTTCTCCATCATCCGCCTCAAGTTCGCCACTGATTATTTTTAAAAGGGTCGATTTTCCACAACCATTTCGACCTATGAGACCAAGTTTTTCACCGTCATTTAATATAAACTCAATGTTGTTGAAAATTTCCTTACCACCGAAGGACTTTGATATATTTTGTAATTTTAACATGAAATACTCCGCTTGTAAATTATTCGTAAATTAGACCACTCCGAGACTAGTCTTAAAAGACTAATCCTTATCAATCCAGTGTTCCCACGACAGCACTTTTCATGTTATTAATAGAATAGTTAATCTTTTCTATTGTAGTAAACGGTGACTAAAAGTCAAGAGATTTGTTGCATTTACATTATAACCATTTTTATATAAATATCAAAATTATTTTCATAATAAACATTTTTTATTGACAAAATAAAAATAAATACTACCATAGACCATGTGGTCTCCTCGTCTAGTGGTTAGGACGCTAGCCTCTCACGCTGGTAACACGGGTTCAAATCCCGTGGAGATCACCAGTTTGGAGAGAAGTTGCTTAAGAAAAATTATTAAGAGAAACACTGTGAGTAGCCAGAGAGGTATAGTTTATATTTTAACAAATCCTTTGTTTCAGGATGATGTAGTCAAGATTGGAATTACTAAAAATATAGAAGAACGCTTAAAAAGTTTAAGTGGCGAAACAGGTGTTCCCTGTCCTTTTGAATGCTATGCAGCTTACGAAGTCGATAAGTATGAAGAAGTTGAAAACCTTTTGCATTCAATTTATAGAGGTGTTGATAAGCATACAGACAAAACCCATAATAAAAAGGAATTTTTCCGTGTAAATCCCGAAGAGGCCAAGAAAGCGCTATCTTTGATTGCAGTTCTTGTTAATGGTACAGAAATAAATGTCAATGACAGTAAGGCATATTCAAAAGAGGAAAGGGATATACTAAAGAATTTTGAAGAAGAAAATATGCAGAATTTATTGAAAAAAGCTTCTCCAGAAATTCTCTCTCTATATGAAGATTATAGAGATGCTATATTGAAGCTGGATAAAGAAATTACTATAAAACCTAACAAACTTTATGTTGTATTTAAGAAAAAATCTAACATATGTGATATTGAAATACATAAGAATGCTCTAAAAATATACCTTAATACTAAATGGGGACAAGTTAAGGATGAACAACATTTATTCCAAAATGTATCAAATGTAGGACATTGGGGTAATGGCGACTATAGAATAACAGTTTCTAACAATGATAATTTTGAGTATGTAATTAAATTAATAAAGCAGTTACTTTAGTTCCTTTCTCAACTTTCTTCAAAATTCTGTTTTACTTCATCTGTTGAAGTATATCGGTTCTTGTTGGTGTAAGAAAATCGGTGAGAAAAAACTTTTCCGCGGTAAATGTGGGCAATATGGATGGAGCTGTCGCCGCGGGATATGTGGTAATGGACTAAGGAGAACTATTTTATTTAGATGATAAAATTTGTGCCATATACTGAGGAAAGTCACTAAATTCTGCAAGTTTACAACTATGACTTATACGGCTTGGGTGCCTCGGATGCCCGTGCTTCGTTCTTAATCCTTCTAATTCTAACCAACGAACTTTTTTTGTTGAAATAAGTTGGTATATATCCTTAAGATAGCCGTGAAGTTCAGTAGCATTCATTATACTATTCCCCCACGCACACCAAACGTTAGGTTCTCTCTCGCAATTAAATATGTCGGAGATAACTTTAAGATTATTTTTGTGATAATCGGTTTGAGCAAAATCCCTACATATTTGTTGCAATAGCGCGGATTGTGTTCCCCTTTTGGGATATATATTGAGCATAATCCAGCCGTCGTATCCATTATTTTCAGTAATTTTTACAACATTTTGAATTGTTTTATCCAGTTTTTCCGGTGTTGCTGTGCTTGGATTGATTCCGAAACATATAATATTTCTGTTACCAGGTTTTCCTAAAACATATCTTACTTCCTGATTGTCATCGGCGGTTGCATAGATATATTCTAAATCATTTTTGTATGTATAAGGAAATTTAGTAATACCTCCAATATGTTGAGTCGATTTATGTTACAAATTATATTTTTACTTTTCAAGTCTATTCTATCCTCGACTACGTCAAGATATGTCTCATAGTAATATTAAAAAAGATTAAAATTATGGTATACGAGAAAACTAATTATCCCATAACCTCAACGATCAACGAACACCTCAATTTCCTTTTGTAGCAAACGGAACACATTAGCCACCAGATATCCATCGGCAATTGCGTGATTCAGGCGAACACTCACCGGCATAACAAGCCTGCCGTTTTCCTCTCGGTATCTTCCCCAGTTAATAATTGGGGCAAAAAACAAATATCCGTCCGGCAATTCAATGTTTAATGAATCGTATGAAAGCCACGAAATATATGAGGCATCAAACCAATTCGGGTGATTTGCCATATCTAAACCGTATTCGCGCGTTTTCTTTGCCGCTTCCACATCTTTCAGAGCATCGGCATAAAATGCGCCATAGTCCTCACAATAATGCGTGTAAACGGGCGTACAAGTTTCAGTATCTTCATGAAATACATATTGCGTAGGGTTGACCACATCATAGCAGATAAGTTCGTCCGTCTGCCAAAGGTAGCCCATGCGGTAATCATCGCGTGAATTCATTACTTTGGAAAGGATATATAAAAAATTCAAATAAAATTTTGAATTTGTCTGCTTTGAGTGGGCTACAAGTTCGGTTACATCTATTCTCGCGGTCATAGAGGTGGAACATTTACAGTCTTCAGAAAAGTGACGAAATACACCCTTGCGATAATATTTCTCTTTATCAATGACCCTATAACTCATATTTTAAACCCCCTTATTCCTTATGAGTGCAGATTACAGCAGAAAATTTGAAATGTCCAGTAAAAACCGCCACAAACTTGTTCCCCAAGACCCCAACGACGAACCCGCATCAGTACTACTGGAGAAAATCAAAGCCGAGAAAGCAGAACTTATCAAACAAGGGAAAATCAAAAAGGACAAACAAGAAAGTCGCATCTATAAAGGTGCTGATAACAGATATTATGAACAGATAGGTACAGAAACCAAAGACATCACCAACGAAATCCCCTTTGACATTCCGAATAGTTGGGAGTGGGTGAGATTGAATAATATTGGAGTATATAAGAAAGGCCCATTTGGAAGTGCTCTTACAAAATCTATTTTTGTAAAGAAATCTAATGATACAGTAAAAGTATACGAGCAAAAAAATGCTATATACAAAAACGAAAAACTTGGCGATTATTATATTACAAAAGAATACTTTGATGTCCATATGAAAGGTTTTGAAGTTAATTCCGGCGATATAATTGTTAGTTGTGCTGGAACTATTGGGGAAACATTCATATTACCAGATAAAATTGAAAAAGGGATTATAAATCAAGCCTTGATGAGAATAAGATTATTTAATAGCGTTTATAAACTATATTTTCTGATATATTTTGACTATATTATAAAAAAGGCAGCACAACAAAGTAGTAAGGGTTCAGCAATAAAGAACATTCCACCATTTGATATATTTAAACAAATGCTGTTTCCTATTCCTCCAATACAGGAACAAGAAAGAATTGTTATTAAATTAAATACTCTTATGAAATTTATAGAACACTTATAACCTCTAGCATTTTTGTTATTTTTTGGACTATTCGGTTTTGTTCCAATAATGGCGGTAATGGAATTAGTTGATTTTGTATCACATCTCCAGTAATTGCAATGAAGGTAGTACCTGTTGCCTTTGATATAAATTCATTTTTATATACTTGTAGCCAATAATATATAAAATCAGTTGATATACCTAATATATTAGCAATTCCAGCCAGACCTCTACCTATACAAATATTTCGTTTTGTTATATTGACAACTCCAACAGGAGCACGGACACAAAGTAAAACCGTACCTTTCTGCACTAATTTGCTTGGATTTGTTGTATATTGGTTGGATTGTCGTAGATATTTGGAACCAAAGAACACCTTACCTTGATGAAACTCAATTCCTTTCTTATTATTAACGCTATTTCCATCAGGTGATTGACCTAAAATGATATTAAAAACACTTCCCAATCTCACCCACTCCCAACTATTCGGAATGTCAAAGGGGATTTCGTTGGTGATGTCTTTGGTTTCTGTACCTATCTGTTCATAATATCTGTTATCAGC
>JAFVEQ010000016.1 GCA_017475895.1 Rickettsiales bacterium | reverse complement strand
CGTAACAAGGTAGCCGTAGGAGAACCTGCGGCTGGATTACCTCCTTTAAAGAGACTGAAGCTAACCTTAGGGTTATGCTTCCATATATAAATGTTATGACTATCGTCTTTGCTATTGTTGTTAATTGATTTGCTGTGAAATAAAAAACAAGATCGAATTAAATCAGATAAGATTAAATCAGAGAAATCAGAAAGAGTCAGATAAGATAAAATCAGATAAAGTCAAATTAAGTTAAATTAATCGGGTGAAATTAATCAAATTAGATTAAGTTAATTAAATTAATCAAATTAAGTTAAGTTAGATTAATCAAATTAGATAAAATAAGGTAAAGTTAAATTGAATTTAATTGAATCAAGTTGAATTAAATCAAGTTAGATTAGATTAAATTAAGTTAGATTGAGTTGAATCAGGTTAGATTAAATTAAATTGAATTAAATAAATCATCAGTGATGTTTGAATAAAGATAGAAATAGAATAAAATAAAATAGGAATAAGAGTAAAAATATTGGAAAAAATAAATTAAAGTTGCTGGAAGTTAAATAGTAAAGCGAAGTATAAGGAAAAACTAAACCAAACCAGTGACCATTGACGTTTAAACAAAACACTATATCATTGAAACTATAAATCAACTTATATAAGAAAAAGTGATTGATATCCTGATGTTTTTTATGAGAAAGATAAAGATAATATTTATCTTATATATGGTGATAATAAAGTTGGACTACAACATGGCAAATTTTCTTGATTTATAAAACTTTATATTTTATAATATAGCCACTGCTTCAGGGGACAGAATCTGTATGAATCCCAGAGACGCTTTTTAAAATTTCGGCAGTCGCCTCTGTCGCAATCGTGGTTGCGGTACGTGATCGCCACCTTTACATACAAGGTCTTAGTGACATCTATTCATCCCCTCTAGCGGTGCTGTTTATTAGTTTTAACCACTCTTCTTCATCTATAACTTTTACATTATATTCTATGGCTTTTTTTAGTTTGTTTCCAGCCTCTTCACCGGCAACTAGAATATTTAACTTGTTGGATATACCACTTAAAACCTTTGCTCCCAAGGACTCTGCTTTGGCTTTAGCTTCTGCTCTTGTCATGGTTTTTAGCGTTCCCGTAAACAATACGGTTTTGCCGTTTAGTTCACTATTTGTATTTTTGTCAATATTATTTTTATAATCACTAACATTTACAAATTGTAGCAGTTCGTTAATCATGTCAATATTTCTTTTTTCTTCAAAGTAATCAAGTATTGCGTCGGTTATTTTTTCCCCTATACCATCAATGGCACAAAATTTTTTATATTCTTCGCTATCCCTAATTCCAAAGATATCTTTTCTTGCCGCCTTCTGTAATTTATCGAGTAGGTTTGTAATTGATACGTAATTTTTTGCTAAAAGTTTTGCTGTTATTTCTCCTAGAAATCTTATACCTAACGAATATAAAAATCTGCTCAAAGTGACATTTTTTGCTTTATTTATAGCATTAAATAAATTTTCAACAGACTTTTTGCCGAACCCTTCACTGTAGTATAAAGGTTTTTTTAAATTGTTGTTATCTGTAAAAAGATCGTTACTTTCAAACTCTCTTTTTAAAGCATTTTCTCTTTCCTCTAATGTAAAAATATCTACAAAAGTTTTTATTCTGCCATCATCATAAAATTTTTCTATTTGCTTATCCCCTAAACCAAAGATGTCAAATGCATCTTTTGATACAAAGTGTTTTAAACCTTCAATCACTTGTGCAGAACAATTTATACCACCGGTACATCTGATAACAACGTCATCATTATAACCTTTTGCTACACTACCACAAATGGGACACCTATCTGGAAAAATATACTTTTTGCTATCTGCTTTTCTTTTATTTTTATTAACTGATACCACTTGCGGTATTACGTCACCGGCTCTTTGTATAACCACTTCATCACCTTCTCTTATATCTTTCTTTTCAATTTCGTCTCTATTATGTAATGTAGCGTTTGAAACGATGGCTCCACCAACATTGACCGGATCTAGTCTTGCCACTGGTGTCAATGCTCCAGTTCTACCAACTTGTATGTCGATTTTATTTATAACGGTTATGGCTTGCTCGGCTGGGAACTTGTGTGCTATTGCCCATCTTGGGCGATTTGCCACAAGTCCTAGTCTGTTTTGTAAATTCCAGTCATTGACTTTGTAGACAACTCCATCAATGTCGTATTCTAAACTATGCCTGATTTCCTTTATAAAGTTAAAGTATTCCATGATTTCTTCTATATTATTACATAGTTTCACATCTACTGTGGTGTTAAGACCTATGTTTTTAAATGTATTTATTAACTCCTGCTGTGTTTCAATTGTAAAATCATTTGAATACTCGCCTAATGCGTAGGTAAAGTATTTTAAGTTTCTCTTTGCTGTTATTGAAACATCTAATTGTCGCAGTGAGCCGGCGGCTGCGTTTCTTGGATTTGCGAATATTTTTTCATTATTCTCTTGGTTTATTTTGTTTAAATTGATAAAATCAGCCTTTGACATATATATTTCGCCTCTAACCTCCAGAACTTTTGGTGGATTATTCATATCTAATTTTAGTGGGAAATCTTTTATTGCCTTCAGATTTTCTGTTATATCCTCTCCTACTGTTCCGTCTCCTCTGGTTGCTCCGAGGGTAAAAATGCCATTTTCGTATCTGGCGTTAAATGATAATCCATCGATTTTTGGTTCACAAAAAAAGTTGATATTATCCATGTTTAAAAACCTTTTGCACTTGTCGATAAAGTTAATAACTTCACTTTCATCAAAAGCATCGTTTATTGATACCATTGGCTTTTTGTGTTCTACTTTTGAAAAACTGTCTAAAATTTTATAACCGACAGTGTCTAATATACCGGTTTTATGGTCTGGATATTTATTTTCTAGATCTTTTAATTCTCTTTTTAATTTATCATATTCGGCATCGGTCAATATTGGTTCATCTTTTGTATAGTATGCCTCATTTGCACTTAAAATTATATTTTTCAGCTCTTCGATTCTTTCCATTTTTGTTTTTGTCTGGATAATTAATTTTTATGATAATAGGCAATTATTATTTTTCAAATTGTTTATTTATTCCACAACTATATCTATTAATCTTTCAAGATTTTTTTGTTTATCTGTTTTTTTTATTGTTTCATCAAACATTTTGTCAACGTTTTCATTAATATCAATATTTTTGATATTTTCGATATCTACCCCGATTTTATCGAATGCTTCTTTGGTTTTTTCCTTTAGTTCATCAGTTTTTGTTTTGTTATCTATGTTTTTACTGTTGGTGATACTATCCCTATAATCCCAAAAGATATTATTTAGCATATTTACAAAAATATTATTCTCATAGGACATTGAATTGTAAACGTAGGATTGTGTTATCCAATTTGGCTTGCTTTCTGTCTTATGGTAAACTATTTTTATAAATGCTGCAATTACGGCCGATAATAAAAATCCTCTTAAAAATCCACACATTAATCCCAGTGTACTATTTATACTGTGTGGTATAAGTTTTCTAATGAGTATACTTAAATAGTTTGTTAACATCGATAGTAGAATAACCAGTAAAATGAATACAACGATATTTACAACTGCATCCAATAAAAATGGTATTTTTATTTTATCCTCAAATAGTGGTCTTATTATTGGTTTTACTAACGATGTAAGATAGAAGGAACCAAACCAATTAACAACTGAAGATATTTCTTTTAATACTCCTCTTATGAGTCCACAGACTGAAAAGAAAATCAATATTGCTACTATTATAATATCGAGATTTGATGTTAGCATTATTCAATTCAATTTAATTCAGAATGAAAAGGCGGATCTTTTGAACCCGCCTCCACACTGTCATTATAATTTATAAATCTCTTATTTGTACCGTTAAACAACCGTTCATTTCAAATACAAGAAGGTATGTTTCTATGGCATCTTTGTAGTTTTTCTTTAGTGTTTTTTCTACATCTGAAATACTACTTTCTACATTCTTTGATGCTTTTATTACAAATGGAGTTGTATTCCACACTAGATGTAGATTATTTGCTATTGTTTGGTTGCTTACAAATGACAATATTGGCAAATCATATCTAGCACAGGCTACACTATTAGTATACTCAACCTTATCACTAAGTACAACTATTGCATCTATAAAGTCTGTATATTTTGGTAGTATAGTTAATATACCTTCGGTATCCCTACAACCGCAGTGACAACCTCCAATTTCGTGACTACCGCATCCACAATCACATCCACAATCACAGTCGTCATCGCAGTCACAATCATCGCCACAATCACATCCACAATCACAGGAGTAAATTTCTTCCTCTGTATCTTCAACTATTTTTGCCATAACCTCTATACAACCAACAGGATTAACACCTTTTGTTGTTTCGTCGGATGTCATAACAGCATCAGCACCGTCATATATAGCATTTGCTACATCGGAAACTTCAGCTCTGGTTGGTTGTGCATTGTCGGTCATTGATAACAACATCTGTGTTGCTACTATGACTGGTTTTTTGTATAAATTACACAATCTAATGATTTTTTTCTGAACTGCCGGAACTTTTGAAAATGGAATTTCGCAGGCTAGATCACCTCTTGCTACCATTATTCCGTCACTTTCTTCAATTATTTCATCAATGTTTTGCGTTGATTCGTAATTTTCTATTTTTGAAATTATCTTTACATGTTTATGACCTTTAGCAATACAGTAATCTCTAACTTCTTTTACGTCTTCAGCACTTCTTACAAATGATAGTGCAATCATATCAACTTTTTTTTCTATACCAAAGTCTATATCTTTCCAATCCTGTTCTGTTACCGTTGGTAAAGAAACTGGCTTACCAAATAAATTAATGTGTCTTTTTGTGGTTATGTTTGTTTGTCCGTTGACAACTTTAAACTCTATATCCGTTTTTGTTTTTTTTATGGCTTTTGCAAACATAACTCCACTGTCAAATGATATTACATCATCAACGTCAACATCCTTTAAAAAATTTTTATAGTTTACGCTTATTTTTCCGGTATCTTCGTAAACACCCTTGTTTATTGTTATTGTGAATTTATCACCTGTTTTTACGAATAATTTATCCCTTACTTCTCCCGTTCGTATTTCTGGACCTTTTGTATCCAACATTATTGCTCCGGGTAGACCTAGTTTTCTTATGTTGTCTATTTTTTTACCGTGCTCTTCGTGTGTACCATGAGAAAAATTTAGTCTAAAAACATTTACACCAGCTTTTGATAATTCTTTTAGTACTTTTGTACTCTCAGATGCTGGACCTATTGTTGCTACTATTTTTGCCTTTTTCATTGTTAACTCCATTTTGTTTACTATTATGTAATACTAACATTGAAGACGCTATAAAAATAGATGAATATGTTCCAATGCTAATACCAAAAACTACTAATATACCAAAATTTTTCAAACCGCTGACGGGTGAAAAAATTAATGGTAATATTGCCAATACAGTTGAAATGCTGGTATACAATATTCTTTTCAGACTACTGTTGATACTAGTATTAACTACATGGTATATATCTTTTGTGTCGTAAATTTTTAAGTTTTCCCTTATTTTATCAAAAATAATTACTGTATCGTTAACCGAATAACCAATAACTATCAGTATCGCAGCCACTGTCATCAGGTCAAAGTTCATTTGAAATAGTGATATAAAACCAAATACTAATATGATGTTATGTAAAAGTGTTGTTATTGCAGATACTGCAAAATTTAGTTTAAATCTAAACAAAATATATAGTAGTATTCCAAATAATGATAAACTTAAAGATATTATACCACTTTTTATTAGAACTTTGCTTGCCTGTGGATTGACAAAATCAATTCTATTAGATACCACATCCTTTTTAATTGGTGTTAATATATTGACTATGTTATCAGTGTCTTCGCTGTTGTCTTTTATGTCTTTTGTTGATATTTTTACTACCATTCCACCGTTATAGAATTGAAAAATATTATTCTTATATTTCGAATATTTCAAAGAGAGTTCATTTTTAATATTTTTTTCCGCTGTTTTATCGGTTATACTTAGATCAGATATAGTGCCACCGGTAAAATCTATTCCAAAGTTAAAATGCCTTATTGCTATACTCGTAAATGAAATGGCAATCAATACCAAAGATAATAATCCAGTTACCTTACTTAATTTTAGAAAATCATAACTTGTATTATCTGACATATTTTAAAGTTTTATTGATCCAAACTTTTTACTAATTTTGCAGCTCTTTTTATTTTTCTTGCAGCTGTATTCTTCTTATATACTTTTTTTGAAACGCCCTTCATAACTTCTGATTCAAAATTTACAAGAGCCTCTTTTGCTAGAGCTTTGTCATTTTCAGAAACTGCTGCCTCAACTTTTCTAAAAAAACTTCTTATTCTATTTTTTCTAGACTTGTTTATAGCGGTTCTTCTTGTTATAACTCTAATATTTTTTTTTGTCGTTAATGTGTGTGCCATAGTAAGCCATCCATTGTTTATAAAATTATTAAAAAATCTCAGTAAAACATATTTTTACTAACCGTTGCAGTATAAAACATGTTTTTAATAAAGCAAGAAAATTCGACAAAACCTTTAAACATTTATTTAAAGTTACTCTGTAACCTTTAAAACTATTGATATTACTATACGATTCAGCTGTGTTATATTTTCTTCAATATTAAAACGGCATTAGTTCCACCGAAACCAAAAGAATTTGACAACACGTAATTAACTTTTTTCTCTTTTGCTGTTAATGGCACCAAATCAATTCCACTGCATGCATCATCAACATTTTCAAGATTTAATGTTGGTGGTAAAATACCTTCCTGTAGTACTTTAGCTGAAATTATGGCTTCTATTGCTCCAGCAGCTCCCAGAAGATGGCCGGTTGAAGACTTTGTGGAAGACATTGATATTTTATTTAAGCAGGAGTTGAATACACTTTTGATTGCATTAAACTCAAATACGTCTCCGAGCGGTGTAGATGTTCCATGTGCATTAATATAGTCTATTTTATCAACATCTATTGCTGCTCTGTCCAATGCCATTTTAATTGCTCTTTTAGCACCTTTTCCCTCTGGATCTGGTGAAGTTATATGGTAGGCATCTCCACTTATGCCGTATCCCACAACTTCGGCGTATATCTTTGCTCCTCTTTGCTTCGCATGTTCATACTCTTCTAAAACAACAACACCAGCACCTTCACCCATGACAAAACCATCTCTGTCTTTGTCCCAAGGTCTCGAGGCCTTTTCTGGTTCACTATTGTGCTTTGTGGATAGAGCATGCATTGCCGAGAACCCACCTATACCACTCTCGCAAACGGCAGACTCCGCACCTCCGGCAACTATTACATCAGCATCGCCACGCTTTATTATTTCTGATGCTTCTCCTATTGCATGAGATCCGGTGGCACAGGCGGTAACCGGAGCCATATTCGGACCACTAAAACCGTATTTTATTGATACCTGACCGGATATTAGATTAATTAAAGATGATGGTATAAAAAATGGGCTTATTCTTTTTATACCTTTTTCTGCTATTGTTATACTTGTCTCCTGTATGCTATAAAGTCCTCCTATTCCGGAACCTATTATAACACCAGTTCTAGTTAGGTTATATTCATCTGTTGGTTTCCAGCCGGAATCTTCGATTGCTTCTGTTGCCGCTCCGATTCCGTACCATATAAACCTATCCATTTTTTTTAGGTCTTTCTTTTCGATGTAAAGACTAGGATCAAACAGTCCTTCTTCACTATTCTCATTATCACAGTTAACCTCACCGGCAACTTTACTTATACTATCCGGCAAGTCTGTGGTATCAAACCTTTTTATGTTTTTTATACCACTTTTTGAATTTATTATTCTATTCCAACTTCTACCAGCGTCGACGCCAACTGGTGTCACCATACCGATACCAGTGATAACAACTCTCCTAGTCATAAGAAAACACCTGTATTAATTTAATTAAATAAACTTAACTATTTTTTTCTATGTATTCAACTGCTTTTTTAACTGTTGTAATCTTTTCTGCAGCATCATCTGGAATTTCGATACCAAATTCTTCTTCAAATGCCATTACTAATTCCACTTGATCGAGACTGTCGGCACCTAAATCTTCAACGAAGCTTGATGTCTCTGTAACTTTTGAAGCTTCTACACCTAAATTCTCTGAAACTATTTTTACTACTTTATCAAAAATTTCACTCATTGTTTGTAATAACTGTTGTTAATATAACGAAGGTCATAATAATGCATCTATTGGAAAAGTCAAGAGGAAATAAAACAAAAATTTACAACGCATTGATTTTTGCTACTATTTTTTATATTTAGTTGTGCTTTATACGACATTTTTTATATTTTTTATAAATGATTAAATTATAATTATTTTCTTTGCTTTTTAAAAAGTGTACATTATAATGTGGATAGATGTT
Source organism: Rickettsiales bacterium (assembly GCA_017475895.1). GTDB lineage: Bacteria > Pseudomonadota > Alphaproteobacteria > Rickettsiales > UBA1997 > RGIG8782. The sequence goes on along the minus strand of JAFVEQ010000016.1, from coordinate 21,247 downwards.
TTATGGTGGATAATGAATTATTTTAATTTTACTGAAAACAAAAGCAAATTAAAAGGGGGTATTTTTTTAGATAAAAATATCAATGATGATTTGCTGGTTGGTCTAGACGAAGAGGAGGATGACGATGACAGCAATAAAAGAGATAAGGATTTAGAAAATAAAATAAAAGAAATAGCAAAAAAAAGATTGTCCAAACGAACCGTTGATTTTGTTAATGAAAACGATGAAGAGATGGACAAGATAATTAAAGACCTAAGGAAAAGAGGAGTAGAAACGGAAGGTCAAGGTATAGATTTATCAAAAAAAATAACAAAAAAGGTATCGAGAGTAAGGAGTCTATGATGTATATATTTTTATTGTTAGTGGTTACAATTTTAGTATTTAGAGTGTTGTTTAGAAAATTTGGTTTTACAACTACGCAAGACGCAATGGAAAAAGATGAGGCTATAAGACGGTTTATAAAAGAAATTGATGGAAATGAGGTAAAAGGTTACAGCAACGAGAGCGGTGGTGAAGATATTAAGTTTTTTAGAGAGATTTATAGTAACTATTCAAAAAAAAATAAGACCGAAAAGGGAAAAGTTAACATTTTTGATGATGAAATCTTTTTAAAATTGAGTGAAAAGGCGATTGTGTCGATATTGGATGCGTTTTCAAGAAACGATATGCAGACGCTTAAGGAATTGTTGAGTCCTGAAATGTATTCTGTTTTTGAAAAAAACATCTTGAAAAATAAACAAAATGATATGTTTTGTAAAACAGTAATAGTTTCCATTGTTGATAAAAAAATATTAAATAAAACCATTGGCGGTGGCTATAATTCCATCAGTCTACTGGTTGACACACAACAAATTAACTACATAGAAAACAGTAATGGTGAGGTTATATCTGGATCAAAAAATAGAATTAATAAGGTGAAAGAAGTTTGGAATTTTGTTAAAACCGATAATGATAACTATTGGTTATTGAATTCAATAGAATAGTATGATATCGTTATTATTAATAGTTTATTTTATTCTCATAGGCTGTGGTGATTCATATTCAAAACAAAACATTATAGACATTGACGAAAATGTGTTTTTAGTTAGGTCTACATTTGATGATTTCAGAGATTGGGAGTTGGAGGACTATGGGGATGCACTGTTGGTGTTTCTACAGTCCTGTGAAAAAATATTGGAGCTACCAAGTGGTACAAATATTTTTCCACAAATAAATAGAAAGGTTAATAAAACAGATTTTTATGCTGTTTGTAAGATAGGTAACGTTATTAGAAATTATAACAAAAAATATCTTCAGGTGTTTTTTGAAAATTATTTTGTTCCCTATAAGGTTGTAAGTAAAAATAATAAATCTTTGTTTACTGGTTATTACTTACCACAAATAAACGCTAAAAGAAAAAAAGATAAAGTCTATAAATATCCCATATATGGTAGACATAGTGACTTTGAAAACAATGGAAAATACTACACAAGAGAGGAAATAAATAACGGTGCCCTGAATAATAAAAATCTTGAAATATTGTATACAGATGATCCAGTGGAATTATTCTTTTTACACATACAGGGATCCGGTAGTGTATATTTGGTTGACGAAAATAAAACAATATCAATAGGTTTTGATGGTAAGAATAATTATAAATTTACTTCCATAGGTAACTATATGTATAGAAATGGCTTGATTTCAAAGGATAAACTAAATGCTAAGGATTTAAAAGCAGATTTAAAAAAAGATATAAATTTAGCAAAAAAAGTAATGAATCAAAATAAATCGTATATATTTTTTAGAATAATTGAAAATAACGCTGTCGTTGGTGCATTTGGAACCACATTGGTACCATATAGAACGATAGCTGTTGATAAAAAATATATTCCACTTGGTTTTCCATTATGGTTAGAAACAACTCACAATACAAAACGCAGGAACACAGATTTTAACAAAATTGTTATTGCTAATGATACCGGTTCGGCTATAAACGGAGCAGTCAGGGGAGATATTTTCTTTGGTTCCGGTGTTGATGGAGAAAACGATGCTAGTTTTCAATATTCTTCAGGAACATATTATCTATTAATTCCAACAAAAATAGTTAAAAAATTATGATTGATGATGCTTGGTTAGAGGAAACAAAAACAATCAATAAAATTAACAAAGGGAACAGGGTTGCTGACATAAAAATTTTTAAAAACGTGATTGTTAAAAAGCATCAGGAATTTGGTGTAAAAGATAATGAAATTAAACAGATTAATTGCGATAAAGTAATTAAAAAGGGTGAAAGCCTTGGAATAGATAGGGGGTTGGATAAAAAATTGAAAAATGGTGATTTTTCAATTGATTTAAAGGTTGATTTTCATGGTATGACACTGGATGAAGCATTTGAACACTTGATTTATGTTGTTAACTATGCCTATAATAATGGCTTGCGTTTTTTATTGTTGATAACCGGCAAGGGTAGTGGAACAAAAGATGGCAGAGAAACGATAAAATCAATGATGGAGCATTGGTTTATACATAAAGATATTGTTGGTAAAGTTATAAAATATGTTGATGCTAAACACAAAGATGGTGGAACCGGAGCGTTGTACGTATTAATAAAAAGGAATAATAATTATAAGAGTTATTATTAAATTTATTCATTAATTTTTTATTTGACATTTTAAAAATAATATATATTATATTTCTGGATATCGCGGAGTAGAGCAGCTTGGTAGCTCGTCAGGCTCATAACCTGAAGGTCGTTGGTTCAAATCCATCCTCCGCAACCAATATCAAAGACAATAATGTTGATCCCATTTTTTGTATGTTTAAATCGCCAGTATTCAGTATTGGTGTGTTTGCTAAAAGTGCTGATGATTTTTGTTTATCATTTGTACGGAATAGATAAAAGATACGTAATTCCTAGTTCATCACGATACAAAAATACAGTAGCAATAATTGTTGCTAATACCAGAAAAGCAACTATTGTACTGGAAAACTTTGAAACTGTTGGTAATGTAATTTGTATGTTGTTTTCATCTACGTAATCGGAATATATGCGGCAGGCAGATAAAATGTAAATTGGCCTAAACAATACCTGAATAAAAAACAAAGCAACCAACATTGGAAAACCAGCAAATACATAAAATGTATATATATCGTTACTGTTTGACATGTGTTTTAGAATATATGGTGCTATAAAAATACAGCCAATGTAGGAACCTATTCCAAATATCCAACAGATGACAGAATAAGCAATTCTTAATCGACAAATATCTTTAAAATGTGTTTTTAAAACACCTAAAGAATCTTTACAGCTGTCTGCTATTCCTCTTCCGGTAATCAATGCCGGTAAAACGCCAAGAGAAGCGATTTTCCATGACTGATAGATTGCTTCATTGACGAGTTTTTGAGATAGGGAAACCCGATCTCGTTTTTTAGGGAGACGTTCCAAAATTCTGTTGACTGTCCACCAACCATCAATCCAACTAAAAATCCAAATGGACCACGCTCTAGGCAGTACAACCCTAAAACATTTAGCAATGGTGGATTCCTCTTCATTTTCGTGCAAAAAATGAGCAACCCCCATGCAGGCTGTCAATAATCCTAGTGGGTATGTTACTAAACCAACGCAAATGAATGACCATAATAGCAAAATGCAGTCCGCTGTGGAGGCTTTATCTGAATGTCGTGCACTTTCCCAAACTGCTTCAGGAATCCAGTCCAACATCTGCACCCAAAGATAATATCCCAGAGCAATGCAAACAAGTTGTAAAAGGGCAAAAGTAATAATTTCTTTTTCTGTAAAAATAAGTTTAGATGAATGTAAAATATATCTACTAAAATATGATAGTGACTCTATTTTGGTTGGTTTATTTTCTTTTTTATATTCCTGATAGGCATCTATCTCTAGTTTTTTAAAAGTCTTTTTTATTTCATTCATAGTACACGCCTCCTTTTCTAGAGAAAATCTACATAAAAACTTTATATAAGTCAATGACCAATTGTTTTTATGTTTCTGGGCATGTAAAATAATGTTAAACTTACTATACTATAAAATAAACTAATAATTATTTAGATATATTGATAAACACTAGGTAATTGATTCCATAGTATAGAACTATTAGCTCTTTGGTTTAATTCTTTAGTGACTTTAGTAAAGGTTTCCAGTTGTTTTTGTGTCTCCATTAACTCTTGTTTTGATCTAAAGTAATCCACCATTTCGCGTTTACCGGTACTTTTTTTGATATTAAGTGCACACATATAGGGAGTTTGTCTATATTCGTTTACTGTATTAATGTTGGCTCTGTTATCCACTAGAAGTTCCGTAATTTCAATATTATTACTCATAACCGCTAGGTGAAGTGCAGTATTCTTCTGTTTGTTTACTGCATTAATGTTGATATCTTTTCTCTTCAATAATTCTTCAACTATTTCTTTATATTCGTTGCAAACAGCCCAATGGAGTAGGGTATTACCAAATACATCAGGCATGTTAATATCTTTGATGCCCTTTATCAATTCTATTGCGTTTTTACAATCTTTTTCATCAACTAATGTTTTTATATTTTCTATTTGTTGTTGTTCTCGTTGTTTTAGCTGTAAATATTCTATTATTTGTTTATTGTTGCTATTGGCTGCGTAATTAAAAGCGGATAGATTACTGTCATCTAATGCATTAATATTAATTCCTTTGTCGACCAAATATTTCACTATATCAAATTGCCCGTATTTGATCGCATGGTGAAGAAGAGTTCTATTTTTTATATCTACTGTATTAATGTTGGCACCATGGTCAATCAAATAGTCTACCATACCAATATCTCCATGTTTTATTGCGTGTACAATTGGAGTTTTACCAAGGTTATTCATTACGTTAACATTAAATCCATTGTCTATTAGATATTGAGTTGTTCCAATATTGTGGCCTTTTTCGGCATAATGCATTGCTGAAAATCCATTTCCATCCTTTGCCTTTATATTTATGTATTTATTATCTGCTAAATATTTCAGTATTTCTCCATTTCCATAGATAGTTCCATAGTAGAATAGAAGGTTTATATCAGGATTATTTTTTCTACACATTTCATCTACAGCATTGACGTCAACACCTCTTTTCAATGAAGATTTTAACTTATCGACGTTTCCTTCCTTTATGGCCTCTATGGCGGATTTCTTGTTTAGTTCTAAGTATTCTTTTATGTCTGGGTTATTTGATTCATTTGCGGGTTTGACTATGGCTTGATATTCGTCTTCTGGTGCAAGTTGCAGGATGTGTTTTACTAGATATGTTGCCATGTCCATGTTTTTAGATTCGAGTACCATGTGAAGTGCGGTTTGATTTTTTTTGTTTTTTTTTGTTGATGTCAGCACCGTGATCTAATAGGTATTGTACCATTTCATAATCGTTATTTATGGCCGCCATCTGAAGAAATGTGTAATTTTTGTTTTCCGTTTTAAAATTCACTTCAAAATTAACATATTTTGGGTTTTGTTCTACAATATCACGAATACATTGTCTAACATTATTATTGTATACTACCATTTTGTTTACAACCACTATTAATGATAACATATTATAGTAAATTTTAACAATATGTCAAATTATTTATTAGTTGCTAATAACATGTGGTATTTGTTTATTAAATTACGCTATTACTAAATGACACCTTTAGATTGTTCTTGAATACTAAAAAAATAAAAGTATCATTACATCAGTAGATAAAATTAGACTATGACAGAACTTAGTAAAATTAGAAATTTTTCCATAATAGCACATATAGACCATGGAAAATCGACTTTAGCCGACCGAATTATTGAGTATTGTGGTGGAGTTGATGAAAGAGAAAAAGAGGATAGAATTTTGGACTCCATGGAATTGGAAAAGGAAAAGGGAATTACAATAAAAGCACAAACGGTTAGGTTAAAGTATAAGGCTGATGATGGAGAAACCTATATTTTAAATTTAATGGATACTCCGGGACATGTGGATTTTACCTATGAAGTGAACCGTTGTTTGGCTGCCTGCGAGGGTTCATTGCTTCTGGTGGATGCAACACAAGGGGTAGAGGCGCAAACTTTAGCTAATGCTTATCACGCCATAGATAATAATCACGAAATAATTCCAGTTTTAAACAAGGTGGATTTACCATCCGCCGATATAGAAAAAACAAAACAACAGATTGAAGATATAATCGGTGTTGATGCCAGTGAAGCTATACCTGTTAGTGCTAAAACTGGCGAAGGTGTGAAAGAGCTACTGGAGGCGATAGTTAAACGACTGCCAGCACCAAAAGGAGATGTAGAAAAATCACCTAAAGCTATGTTGATTGATAGTTGGTATGATTCCTATTTGGGTGTGGTGGTGTTAATTAGGGTTATGGATGGAGTATTCAAAAAGGGTGACAAAATAAAAATGATGTCAACCGGTGGTGTATATCAGATGGATTCTGTTGGTATCTTTACTCCAAAAAAAGTAAATGTTCAACAGCTGTCTGCCGGAGAGGTTGGCTATTTTACCGGACAAATAAAACAGGTTGCTGATTGTAGGGTTGGTGATACAATAATAATGTCAAATGACGTGTACACCAGAGCGCTAGAGGGTTTTAAACCCAGCGTTCCCGTTGTTTTTTGTGGTATATATCCGGTTGATGCCGGTGACTATGATGTTTTTAAAGAATCTTTAGCAAAACTACATCTAAATGACTCAAGTTTTCAATTTGAGCCGGAAACGTCGTCAGCTCTTGGTTTTGGCTTTAGATGTGGATTTCTTGGACTTTTACACATGGAAATTATACAGGAAAGACTTGATAGAGAGTTTAACCTTGATCTAATAGCAACGGCACCGTCTGTAATTTACAGAGTTTATACAACAACTACAAAAAATTTTAAATTTGAAGAGAATAGAGATTATCTAGAAATACATAATCCAGCAGATTTGCCTGAACCAACCTATATAAAAGAAATACAGGAACCGTGGGTCAGAGCGACTATTATGACTCCCGATGATTATCTTGGGGATATATTAAAACTTTGCACCGACAGACGAGGTATTCAGGAAAACTTAACCTACGTTGGAAATAGGGCAATGGTGGTTTATAAATTACCATTGAATGAAATTGTTTATGATTTCTATGATAAACTAAAATCTTACTCGAAGGGTTATGCAAGTTTTGATTGGGAAATTACCGATTATCAAAAGGGTGACTTGATTAAATTACAAATTTTAGTTAATGGTGAACCGGTGGATGCTTTATCTCTAATGATACATAGGGGTAGGGCGGAAAGTAGAGGAAGAATACTTTGTGAAAAATTGAAAGATTTAATACCAAAGCAAATGTTTAAAATAGCTATTCAGGCGGCCATTGGTGGTAGAATTGTAGCAAGAGAAACCATAAATCCCTATAGAAAAGATGTTTTGGCTAAATGTTATGGTGGTGACATAACAAGAAAAAGGAAGCTTTTGGAAAAACAAAAACGAGGTAAAAAAAGAATGAAGTTGATAGGTAATGTGGAAATTCCACAAAGTGCATTTCTGGCGGCTTTGAGGCTGGAGGAATAATAAAAAGGAAGGACGAATCATTAACAAACAATATCATTAATAATAGTTTAATAACATAATCATATCAATAACTGGTCACGAAAAGGCACAATATTTGCGCCTTATTAGTTCTCGTTTAATGGGTAATTTCTGAGTTTTCTAATTGTTTATTTTTTTTACTTTCTTTTCTAAAACCAAATAAACTTCTTCTGACTTTTTACCAATAAAATAAAAACTTAAAGTTAATATTAAAAAGAAAATGAATTTATTTGAATTATTCCAAAAATATTCACAATATTTTGTGTACAAATTAATTAAGAAAAAAGTAATACCATATCCTTTAAGCATATAATTATCGTATTTTAAACCAAAATAAAGAGATAATAAAGAACTGATTCCAAACAGTAAAGACCAAAATATTAAACTTAATTTTGTTGCTTCAATGTTATTATACACACCATTTCCAAATATTGATAAAATCCACAAAGATAAGAAACAATATAACAACCCCATTGATAAAAATGTTTTAAAGGAAAATTTTATTTTATCATATTTTGTTATATTTATGACATATGAAATAAGTATTAAAAGCAGTCCAAATATTAAAAAACTTGACGGTTTGGATATTCCTAAAACATAAGAACCATAACCGATATAACCAATTGTGGCACCAAACCATACACCAAACTTCAATAAAGAAGAAATTAATACTAGGTTTGATTGCCCATAATAAGATATAATACCATACATAATTGCAATGAAAAGAGTCAAATTGTAAAGATCTTTAAAAAATATATTATATATTTCAATTTCACCAATAAACCAAGTCGTAGATAAAGCACCAATAAAAATAAAAAATTCATGTAATAATTTTTTATCGTTTTTATTTCTAAAACCAAGATAATAAAAAACACCGGATAATAAAATACTTATAAGTATTCTAAAAACTTTATACTGAAATATAAATGGTAAACCTGTTAAAGATACAACAAAACATGAAGCCGAAAAAACAAAGCTCCATTTTGACAATTTTTTATAGTCAAAACCAATTACATCTATATCCTGTAGTAACTCTGTAGCTTTTTCACTTGAAAGCATGTTTTTCTTTTCAAAATCAAGAATAACATCTTTTACTAATTTTGCATTTCTTTTAGTTAACTTCATGTCAATTATTTATTGTTAAACAGTGTTTGACTAAATTATAAAGATTTAATTATAATTGTCTAGAGTGAATGATAATTTATTTCTCAATATTATGTAGTATATAAATATTGCATGAAATATGAGAGTAAGGAAATTTGTGGTATTATTTTTATTCTGCCATTAGCACTTTCTATTAAATTTGTTTCTGATTCATTAGCTGTATGTATAGAGAAACCGTTTTATTGTTATAATTATTATTCATTATATCATATTTATTAATGTTTGCCTTGACAATGTCAAAAAAAAAAATAGACTAAAAACAAATTCATTAAAACAACATTTATGAAGGCAAACGAACAAAGATTATTAAAAGATTTTATAAAAGGTTCAGAAAATTTTATAATTCCAGTTTACCAGAGAAACTATGATTGGACCAAAATAGAGTGTAAGGACCTATATCGCGATGTGACTAATATGATAAATTGTGAGGATGATAGCCACTTTTGTGGAGCTGTTGTAAGTTTAAGGGAAAATAATGATACAAAAATACTTGTGGACGGACAACAGAGAATTACGACAGTAAATTTGATGTTGATAGCTCTGTGTAAACTACTGGAAAAACATTCGGAAGATAAGGAGTTGTCTGACAGAATATACGATCATTATTTAGTTAATAAATATAACAAAAGTGATAACAAGTTAAAGTTAAAGGTTAGTAATAGCAACAGAGATAATTTTAATAAACTATTTATAAGTGATTTGAAGCATTTAAATGATGTGAGGAATGAAAATAATATATTTAATAATTTTAGCAATTTTTGTAAATGGTTAGATGAGGATATATTTATAAATGGTAATTTTACCGCTGAACAATTTTTAGATGCACTGGAAAGATTGGAGATTGTGGATATAGAACTGGAACCAAAGCATGGAGATAATCCTCAAATTATTTTTGAAACACTAAATTCAACAGGAAAACAATTGGAACAAAGAGATTTAATAAGAAATTATTTGCTTATGAATTTATCTGAATCTGAGCAGAATAATTATTATAATAATTATTGGGAAAAAATAGAGAAAAATACTAGTGATAATATAAATGATTTCTTTAGACAGTTTATTCAGTACTATACAAAAAACGTGAACAATAAAGATGGAAATCTGTATTTAGTCTTTAAAGATAGCTTTAATGGCACAGATAAAAAAAGAGTAATGGAGGAAATATATAAATATTCCGATTATTATAAAAACATAATAAACTTCGAATTATTTAAAAATAACAAAAAAGAAATTGGTGAATTGTTGAAAAATATAATAGCTTTTATGGGCTATACTGTTGTGATTCCTTTTATTTTTGACCTGATAGATTTAAAGAATGGGTCTAAAATAAACGAAGATGATTTTGTTGAAATACTAAGGATTGTTGAATCCTTTTTATTTAGAAGAAAAATTACCAATGAATCAACTGCTTCTCTGAGAGGTATATTTGTTGGTTTGAACAGTAAAATAATAAAGCTAATTGATGATAAAAACAAAAACTTTGACTATATTTACGGTTTAAAATACATATTAAATTATACCTATAATGCTCCAAATGATGTTGCATTTTTGGATGGTTTCAAAAAGTTTAACTTTTTCAAAGCAAAAGGAGATTTTGCAAAAAGTTTTTTTGTTGAAATGGAAAAAACATATACAAATACGATTGTTACTGATACAAAAAATACACATATAGAGCATATTTTTCCGCAAAACCCAAATAAAAAATGGTATGATTATTTAAAAGAAGAAGAAATTAACGAAATAAAAGAACAGTATTTGAATACGGTTGGAAATCTGGCTTTACTTGGTGGGATTGAAAATGAAAAAGCTAGTAACAAAGTTTTTTCCGAGAAGTTAAAATATTATCATGACTCAAATATTCATGTTACTAGAGATATAGAGGAGAAATATAATGAATGGAATATTGAGACTATACAAGATAGGTGTGAATTTTTGTTTGAAAAGGCAAAAAATAGATGGAAGTATTACAATATTACTAATGTAGATAAGGAAAATAATATTAATGATATGGATGAGGAAAAAGTTATAAATGGTTTAGATTGTGATTTTACAAATAGTGATTTAACATGTTTTTTAATAAATAACGAAGAATTCAAAGTAAAAAACTGGTTGGATTTTTATGTAATAACTATGCAAAAACTATATTCATTAAATAACGTTTTGTTTTTTAACAAGATTGTTAATGATGATAAATATAATAAAATTATAAGTGTGAGTGGTAGTAATTTTAGATTACCGAAAAAGATTATTGATGATATTTTTATTGAAACAAATAATAGCACTAACGCGAAAATTAAAAACATAAAAAGCATACTGGAAGATTTAGATCTTGACGAAATAAATTCTGATAGTTTTTGTTTCTATGTATCAAAATAATAGATTATCCTCTAAATCCCTTTGCTACCACATACATTTCAACCGAGTCATTTCTTGAAGATTTTGGTTTGAAATGTTTTACGGTATCAAAGTTTTTATTTAACACATCCAGCAGCTCTTTTTCTGTTCCACCCATAAAAATTTTAGAAACAAAACTACCACCATTTTTTAACACTTTTAGGGCAAACATCAAGGCACTTTCCACAAGATTCATTGTTCGCAAATGATCTAATTTTTTATCTCCGGTTGTATTTGCTGCCATATCACTCATAACAACGTCGTATTTTTCGTTATTCATGTTGCTCAATATTATTTGTTCTGCATTGTCGGCTAGAAAGTTTTGTTTTATAAACTTTACTCCGGCTATGGGATTCATATCTAAAATATCCACAGCTAAGATGTTGTTTTCACCAACTTTTTCACTTACAACCTGACTCCAACCACCTGGTGCAGAACCTAAATCTAGTACTTTGTAGTTTTTTTTGAATATTTTGAATTTTTCATCTATTTCAAGTATTTTAAAGGCGGCTCTAGACCTATAACCTCTGTTTTTAGCCTCCTGAACATAGGGATCGTTTAGTTGTCGCTGTAGCCATCTTGTGGATGATATTTTTCTGTTTTTTGCGGTTTTAACTTTTTCCGTTTTAAATCTTTTTATAATTTTTGCATCATCCATAAATGTTTACCTATAAACTACGTTAATTTTTTGCCTATTGGAATTAATAATACCTCTAACTCTTGTGTCGAGTTTCTGGTTAAAAATAAATGTTCTAATGGTATCTTCTGCTTCTTTTGAATTTTTAATTTCAACAACTTTATCGTTAACTTTAAATATATAACAACCCCCATTTTCTTCGCCAATACAAAACGGTTTACCAAAGGAATTAGCGTTGACGTTTTTAATGTTGTCTATTATTGTTGAATTCATTTCATTTTCATATATCCAACCAACTAAACCACCCTTGTCGGCACTGGTGGATTTTGACATGGAAAATGCCATGGTGCCGAAGTTTTTGTTGTTTAGTTTTTCATATATTTCGTTTATTTTTTGTGTTACAGATTCCTTTTGTTCCAAATTATTGTAGTACAATACTATTTCTGATAAATTATACCTTACAATTTTACTGCTTTTATTTGCGTACTCTGACACTTCTTTTATGTTTTTATCGCTAACTTTTATGTTAGGTTTTATCCTCATTTCGACATATTTCATCCAAAGATAATTGCTTTCCAGAAAAAAGGTCAAAAAATTTTCATCAATTTTGTTTTTTTTGCAAAATTGTTTTAAACTAATGTCTTTTATATTTAAGTTACTTCTAAAGGTATTCCATACCGTGTTTTTATCGTCTTCGTCAATGTGTATGTTGTTTTTTTCTGCTATTATCCTTTTTGTTAAAATGTCTATATAGAAATCTAAAACATCATTATACATACTATTTGTATATAATATTTTTTTTTCCGCATTTATATTAAAGACTTTTATCAGATTATTTAAGTCGTATTTTGTAACGGCAAAATTATCAACATTTGCCACTATATCCGCCTCTTTATTTTTCACGATGTTCATAGTGTCTCTACTAAAACTAACTTTTATATTAATTAGTAATAGTAAAGACAGTATAAACAGTGCTCTATAAATTTTCTTCATTATTTTTATTATAAAAATTTATACCGTTGATTAAATCAACCGCCCTTAATAATTGATAGTCATTTACATTAACATCTGTGCTATTGTTACTGTTTTTATCAGTATCTTTTTCCTTCTTTTTATTTACAGTTTTACTAACAATATCGTCATTATTTTCATCTTTGTTTTGCTTTTCCAGATGTCCTTTTAAGTCCTTTTCTCTTATTTCCGGATATATCTTTTTATCATAGGCAATCTCACCTTTTTTCACAATTATATCAGGAGTGATACCATCAACCTGTATTGATCTACCGAGAGGTGTATAATATCTGGCAATGGTCATTTTTATTGCTCCACCATTTGCCAATGGTATAACCTGCTGAACAGATGCTTTTCCAAAGGTTTTCTCTCCCATAACTATTGCCACTTTATAGTCTTGCAGAGCTCCGGCTACGATTTCCGATGCCGATGCAGAACCTTCATTTACCAAAACCACAACCGGAATATTTTTAATTAGTGACGTTTTGTTGGTGGTTTTATATTTTTCAAAATACTGACTTTCTTTGCCATTCTTAGCTTCTCTACCTCTTGTGGATACAACAAGTTTATCCCCATCCAAGAATAATTCGCTAATTTTAACCGACTGATCCAATAGTCCACCTGGGTTACTTCTTAAATCTAAAATAAAACCTTTAACTTCACCTTCTATCTGATTTTTTAACTTGTTATATAATGCTATTGTATCATGTTGCGTTGTTTCTATAAAACTTGATATCTTAATATAAATTATATTATCCTTTTTTATTTCACCCTTGACGGAATCGATTTTGATGATTTCTCTTCTTAAATTAAATTCTAATGGTTTACTTTCACTTTTTCTTAATACGACAATTTTTATTTTTTCACCAACCTTACCTCGCATTCTCTCCACCGCTTCAAATAAAGTCATATCAAATGTATCAACACCATTAATCTCACTTATGTAATCTCCGCTCAACATTCCAGCCTTTGCTGCTGGTGTTCCATCTATCGGTGAAACAACTTTTATGAAGTTACCATCTTTCGTCACCACTACACCAAGACCACCAAATTCACCTTTTGTGTGCAGTTGCATTTCTTTAAATTCTTTTTCACTCATGTACATTGAGTGTGGATCCAATGATGAAAGCATTCCTCTTAAAGCATCTTCATATAATTTTTTTTCTTCCACCTCTTCAACATAGTCCAATTTTATTTTTTCTATTATGTACTTAAATAAATCAGCGTCATCGATATTCTTGTTGTTTAGTATACCACCTATTGAAAACTTAAAATTATTAGTTGTATTGCTGTTGGCCGACAGTTCTTTAGTATTTTTCTCCTTTTCATCATCAGTTGGCCTGTTTGATACAACTTTTCTGTTACTATTAATGTTAGTTGTCAAGCTGGACTGTTCTCCTTCATCTGTTCTTGCTATTAACTCATTGTTTTCAACCTGAACTGCCCCAATTATAAAATATAATGACACCACTATGAATAAACTACTAATGAAGTACCTTAATGCTTTTTTCATATAACCCTTTTAATAACCGTAATTGATAAATTTGTAATAATTATAATGTGTATTCATTTAACCATGTATTAACCGGCATTCTTGGACCACAGGGACCGTCTTTACCTGATACACATGGACTTTTAACATCCACAACTTTAGTGTTTACACATGATTGAACTGTGAATAATAGCACAAAAACTATAGCCAATTTTGCTGTTTTCATAACAACTAGTATTAATTTTTTTCCGATGATAAAACTTTTATAATTTTTTTCAAGAAAAATTTCTTGACAATTACAAATAAGTTTATACACTAGGCGTGTATTGGTGTTTTTTTTAAAATCGTAATGACGGAAGACATTAAAATTCAAGTGATGCTGTGCATCGTTATCAATAGAAACAACAGAAGACCCGAACGGGTCTAGTATAATCATGAACAATCTAAATATATAGGGCATTTTAAATATTTATTAATAAAAATTAGTTAAAAAATGAAGAAAAAAATTGTTTTGGCATACTCAGGTGGCCTGGATACATCTGTAATATTGAAATGGCTATTGGAAAAGGATTTTGATGTTATTACATTTACGGCAGACATAGGACAAAGAGATGCTGAGTTAAACGTTGCTAAGGAAAAGGCACTAAAGTTGGGAGCATCAAAGGCTTATGTAGTTGATTTAAGAAAAGAGTTTGTGGAAAATTATATATTTCCAATATTTAAATCTGGGGCTATATATGAAAATAGGTATCTATTGGGAACATCTATTGCTAGGCCTTTAATAGCAAAAAAACAGATAGAAATTGCCGAAAAAGAGGAGGCTGGATATGTTTCGCATGGAGCCACCGGAAAGGGTAATGATCAGGTTAGGTTTGAACTGTCCTATTATGCTTTGAATCCAAAAATAAAAGTTTTTGCTCCTTGGAAAGATAAGGAATTTCTAGACAAGTTTAAAGGTCGAAGTGATCTACTAAAGTATGCCAAAGAAAAGAAAATACCCGTTTCCCAGACCGTGAAGCAACCATATAGTGAAGATGAAAATTTACTACACATCAGTCACGAGGCCGGTATCCTAGAGGATCCATCTAAAGAATGTCCGGTGGAGGTTTACAACAGAAGTAATACCCCAGAAAAAGCACCAGATAAAGTTACAAAAATAGCAATAACATTCAAAGATGGTATTCCTGTAAAGGTTGAAAACCTTAATGATGGTACAGTAAAGACTGACAGTTTGGATTTATTTATATATCTGAACAAGTTGGGCGCTGAAAATGGTATTGGTCATCTTGATATGGTGGAAGACCGATATGTTGGCATAAAATCAAGGGGAATTTAC
The DNA here is from genome assembly GCA_017475895.1 of Rickettsiales bacterium. Lineage (GTDB taxonomy): Bacteria > Pseudomonadota > Alphaproteobacteria > Rickettsiales > UBA1997 > RGIG8782. The sequence goes on along the minus strand of JAFVEQ010000016.1, from coordinate 5,664 downwards.
GAAACTCCCGGTGGTACAATTTTGTATGCGGCACATAGGGATATTGAAGGTATAGCTATGGATAGGGAAGTTATGCGTCTGCGAGATATGTTGAGTCCAGAGTTGGCTAGGTTAGTTTATAATGGTTACTGGTTTAGTCCTGAAATGGACTTTTTAATGGCTGCTATAGATAAAAGTCAAGAGGTTATAGATGGTAGAGTTGTTTTGAAATTATATAAGGGAAATGCTTATCCTATATCAAGGGAAAGTGATTCTTCTTTGTATGATGAAAAATTGTCATCTATGGATGAAGAGGGCGGCTATAATCAACAGGATGCTATCGGATTTATTAAAATCAACGCCATTAGGTTGATGGCTCACAATAAAATTATGAATTCGAAAAATAAAATTCCAGTTGAATTTGCCAGTAAAAAATAATAGCAAATAATATATTGTCCTGCGGTTATATAGTACATTTTACTTATATAACCGCTTGACTATCATATATTTTTTCATAGAATTACGAAAGCTTAGAAACAAAGTTAGTATATTGTTATGAAAAATAAAGAATCTAAAAAAAATGAAATGTGGGGTGGACGATTTGTGTTTGGCCCGACTGAAATAATGGAAAAAATTAATGCGTCTATAGATTTTGATAAAAAATTGTATAAATATGATATTCAAGGCTCAAGAGTTCATGCCAACATGTTGGAAAAACAAAAAATAATTACAGTGGTTGATAATAAAGCAATCCAAAACGGTCTAGATAAAATTGAAAAATTGATAGAGAAGGGAGATTTTGAGTTTTCAAAATATTTGGAGGATATACACATGAATATTGAAGCAAAACTGAGAGAATTGATTGGTGATGCTGGTGGCAGGCTGCATACAGCTAGATCTAGAAACGATCAAGTTGCTCTTGATTTTAAATTGTATGTTAGAGATGCAGTTGACGGTATAATTGATTTACTTATACAACTTGAAAAGGAAATTGTAAAAAAGGCAGAAAAACACTTTGATGTTATGTTACCGGGATGTACGCATCTTCAGGTGGCACAACCAACCACATTTGGTCATCATCTAATGGCATACTTTGAAATGTTTTTAAGGGACATAAAGAGACTAAAAAACACAAGAGGTGTGATGAATGAGTGCCCTCTGGGTTCTGCAGCACTTTGTGGAACTCCGTTTAATATTGATAGATTTTATACGGCTGAAAAGTTGGGTTTTGATTGTCCTAATAGAAACAGTTTAGACGGTGTGTCCGATAGAGATTTTGCTGTTGAGCTGTTATTTGATATATCATTAATTTCTGTACATTTATCAAGATTTGCTGAAGAATGTATAATCTGGGTGTCTAAACCATATAATTACATACGGTTGCCGGAACAATATACAACCGGTAGTTCCATAATGCCACAAAAAAAGAATCCTGATGCCTGTGAATTAATTAAAGGTAAAACCGGTAGAATTTTTGGTAATCTACAGGCACTTTTAGTGGTATTAAAGGGATTGCCGTTGGCATATGAAAAGGATTTACAGGAGGATAAGGAGCCAGTTTTTGATTCTGTGGAAAATATAATACTTTGTATTCAATCAACAATTGATATAATAAAGGGCATAGAGGTCAACAAGAACAACATGCTAAGAGCGTTAAACAATGGTTTTCCAAACGCTACGGATTTAGCGGATTATCTTGTTAAAAAACTAAATATTCCATTTAGAGAAGCACACAAAGTTACCGGAACATTAGTAAAGTTGGCAGAAGATAAAAATATTTCTCTTGAGGAGTTATCTCTAAAGGATATGAAGACTGTGTGTAAAGATATAAATAAGGATGTTTTTGAACATATAAAAATAGAAAATAGTTTAAATTCGAGAAAAAGTTATGGCGGTACAGCTCCAGAATGTGTTAAACAGGCTATAAAAGAAGCAAAAGATATTATAAAAAAATTATAATAGTATTATTTACCACTTATGGTCTACAAAATTAATTAGTTTTGTAGACCATTTAGTTATTTTGTTTTTTATCTGTTATTTGTTGAACAATTTTTTAAAAAATCCACCGCCTGAGCTAGATTTTTGCAGTGATTTATCTAGATCTTCAATGGTCTTTTTATCGTCACTGGATAGGTTTTTAGGTATATCAATTTTTATATTTAAAATTAAATCTCCTCTTCTACCTCCGGCGTTCAAAACCGGCATACCTTTGCCCGCAACTCTAATTTTGTCACCATATTGTGTACCCTCTGGTATTTTTACAACCGCTTTTCCGCCATCTATGGTTGGTACTTCTATTTCTCCACCAACCATTGCTGTTGTTGGTAAAATACCGGCTGTTATGTATAAATCGTTTCTCTCTCTAGCAAATATATTGTGTTTTTTCACGTTTACAAAAACAAATAGATCTCCAGAATTACCACCATTCATACCAGCTTCTCCTTCGCCTGTAAGTTTAATTTTACTTCCATTATCAACCCCGGCCGGTATTTTTACTGACAATGTTCTATTTTTGTTTACTCTACCGGTGCCACCACATTTCTTACATGGATTCTTGATTATTTTACCCGTTCCGCGACATCTTCTACAGGGTTGTTCAACTATGAAAAATCCCTGTTGTGTCCTTACACTTCCGGTTCCATTACAGTCAGGACATGTTGTTGGAGCGCTACCATCAGCCGATCCGGAGCCTTTACAATCTTCACATTTACCCATAGCTGTAAAGTTAACGTCTATAATTTTTCCATTATAGGCTTCTTCAAGTGTTAAATCCACATCATACCTAAGGTCTGAGCCATCTACGCTGCTACTTCTTTTTGTTTTTCTACCGCTTCCGCCACCAATGTCTGAAAATATGTCTGAAAACTGGCTAAATATGTCGCTAAAATCCGTAAAATTAGTCTGCTGAAAACCTCCAAAACCGCCAAATCCACCAGCTCCAGCACCACCGTTCTGAAAAGCACTTTGTCCATACCTATCATAGGCTGCTCTTTTATCTGGATCTTTTAATACATCGTACGCCTCTGCTGCTTCCTTAAACTTTGCTTCAGCTTCCTTATTCCCTGGATTTTTATCAGGGTGAAATTCCATAGCTTTTTTTCTATACGCTTTCTTTATCTCATCAGCCGTGGCATTTTTCGAAATGCCAAGCACATCATAATAATCTCTAGCCATTTATCTTTACTTTTAAAAGTATCACTACTTCTACAATATAGTATCTAAATAAAAAAATTCAAGTTGTTATTATTTGTCTCTCAATGTACCACCAAAATTTTTGCTCACAAAATTTATTATTTTATCAGATATATCATCTATATCCTCCTTTGTGAAGTTTTGCAGTTTTGGTTGTATTATTACAGCAAAGGCAATTGATTTTTTATCCTTATTCTGCTCGTCCACATATACATCAAACAGATTAACTGAGGTGATAACTTCTTTATCAATGCTATATATGCCCTTTATTAAATCTCCAACCACGATGTTATTATCAACAATAAATGCAAAATCTCTTTCTATGTGCTGTAAATCATTTGGTTTAAAAGCGCTTTTACTTTGATTTTCCAATATAACCTTTTTTGGTAGATTATCGACCATTAGCTCAAAGGTATATATTTTACTATTTAGTCCAAACGCTTTATTTATTTCCGGATGCAGTTCACCAAAATAGGCTATAAGTGTTTTACCAATGTATATTGCTCCACTTCTATTTGGATGGTAATATTTTGGAACGTTTCTATCAATATTTAATTTTTCACCGTTAATGTTAAATACCTCCAGCACATCAAAAAGATCCTTCTTAATGTCAAATATGTCGAAATCTCTTACTTTTTCGTGAATATTTTTGATTTTATTTTTACCATATCTGACACCAACCAATATACTATTCTCACTAGCAACCTTACCTTCATTAAATACTTTACCGATCTCAAAAAATGATAGATTGTTATAGCCTCTGTTAATATTTCTTTTGATGGCATTTAAAATATTTGGAATCATGTTTTGTCGCAGATGGGACAGCTCAGAAATTATTGGATTTATTAAGTCTAGATCGTCGTTTACGGTTGAAAAATAGCTGTCATCTTTTTTATTCAAAAAAGCGTAACTTATAAGTTCAATCATACCATTTTTGGCTAATACGGTTCTGGCTTGATACATTTTATTTTCAAACTGCTTTTGAAAAAGGTTGCCATTTTTTTTGAATACATCGGTATTTACAAAATCTTTACTGACAAGATTGTTGTAACCATACATTCTTATTATATCATCAATAATATCTTCCTTTACTAAGATATTATTTTTGTAATAGGGAACATTAATTATTAATTCGCCATTTTTTTCAGTAACTTCATAACCAAAACCATTCAATATTGATAGTACTTTATTTTTATCAACTTCTATTCCCAACAGTTTATTTATATACTCAAAACTCAAGTTGAAGCTTTTGGTTATAGTTTTTCTATAGTTATTATCTTCATACTTTGTGGTTTTACCAGCTTTACCACCACAAATATCTAATATTAACTGTGTTGCATAGTCCAACACAAATTGTGTTATTTCATAATCAACACCTCTTTCAAATCTGTATCTTGAATCCGTTTGTATATTTAGCAGTCTACCGGTTCTGGCGGTATTTATTGCGTCAAAGATAGCACATTCTAAAACTACATTTTTTGTTGTAATTTCACTACAACTTTCTTTTGCTCCAATGACTCCACCTAAACACAAATTTTTATTTTTGTCCTTAATTAGAGTCATTCCATCATATAGAGTATGTTTATTATCAAATAAATCCGTGAATTCATCTCCTTTTGAAGCTGGGGTTATTACCATTTTACCGTCTATTTTATCTGCATCGTAGCAGTGTAGTGGTCTACCAAAACACATCATAACGTAGTTTGTTATATCCACCAATGCATTTTTTGGATTAATATCAATTAATTTAAGTTTATCCTTTAACCAATTTGGTGATTCACAATTTTTTACATCAACTATTTTTCTAGCATAGAATACAGGACAATTTCTATCATTGACTTCAACATTAATAGTTATATTACCGTCTTCCGTGATATTTTTGTGAAACTCGTTATATTTTTTGAGTTTTCCAACACCAGCGCAGGCTAAATCTCTGGCAATACCATAGACACCCAGACAATCTCCTCTATTTGGAGTTAGAGACACATCAATTATTTGTTCCTTTAAATTCAATATGTCCGCTATATTTGTTCCAATTTCCGTATTTTCCTGTAATTCAATGATGCCATCATGTTCATCTCCGAGTCCTAACTCCCTTATGGAACACAACATACCATTACTTTCAACACCTCTTATTTTTGTCTTTTTTATTTCAAGTCCATTCGGTAATCTTGAGCCATTTGGCGCTAGAATTGTCTTTAATCCTGCTCTGACATTCGGGGCACCGCATACTATATTTAGTGGTTCTTTATTTTTATCATAAACGACTTCACAAATATGTAGGTGATCTGAATCTGGATGATTTACGTATTTCTGCACCAATACACAGTTAAACGCTTTTAAATCTTTACTTTTATCAACAATTTCCTCAACTTCTATACCAATCTCATTCATCCTGTCGGCGATTTCCTCTATAGAATGTTGTGTATCTAAAAATTCCTTTAACCAAGAAAAAGTGAGTTTCATTTCTGTTTTGTTACTCTATTATTATAT
>JAFVEQ010000015.1 GCA_017475895.1 Rickettsiales bacterium | reverse complement strand
TAAAATTATTGAAAAATTTACTAGTGATATAAAAAATGATATCGAACTTGTTAAAAATGATTTTTTACTGTAAATTTAAGATATATATACATTATTATCAATTTATTGTGGATGAATTTTTAAATTATATATACTATTAGTATATGTTATTTTGATACATTTTTTTCTTGAAAATTACAATTAAATAATTATTATTCAGTTAAGGTATTATTTTATAAACAAAAGGAAATATTATGTCTAGAGTATGTGATTTAACAAACGGTGGTGTTTTATTTGGAAATAAGGTATCACACTCAGAAATTAAAACAAGAAGAAGATTTTTGCCAAATTTAAAGAGAGTTTCACTAAGAAGTGACGTTTTGAACTTGAGTTTTAATTTAAGAATTACAGCAAAAACATTAAGAACAATTAACAAATATGGTTCTTTAGATTCATTCTTGGTAAACTATGGTTTTAGTAAATTAAGTGATAAAGGTAAAGATCTCAGAGCCAGAATTATGAAAAAACTAATTAAAGAAAACAGATTAAGCGAAGTAAAAATAATTAGAGAAAGAAAGACCAGAAAAGAGTCTGAAGTAAAAACAGAAAAAGAGAAATCTAAATCAAAAACCGAATAGTTTTACTTATGAAGACTATTGTGGTTGCTATGTCGGGCGGGGTTGATAGTTCAACCACCGCCCTTCAGCTTCTTAATGAGGGTTATAATGTGATTGGTGCCACCATGTCAATGGGTAGAAAATGTGATGCTGGTGCAATAGAGGATGCTAGAACTGTGTGTGATAAGTTGGGTATAAGACACCATGTTATCGATGTGTCCGGTAATTTCAAGAGTGTGGTGGTGGAATATTTTATAAAATCATATCTATGTGGTGAAACACCGAATCCCTGTGCTATGTGCAACAGATTTGTAAAGTTCAAAGAAATGATAGATTTTATGAAAAAAATCGGAGCTGATTATATAGCAACAGGACATTATGCCAGTATTGTTGAAAATAATGGAAAATACGAATTACACAGGGCTGCGTGTATTGAAAAGGACCAATCATATTTTTTATCCACAATAAACCACGAGTTTTTGCAGTATATAAAATTTCCGTTGTGGAATAAAATGTCAAAGGATAATACTAGACAAGAGGCAAAAAACGCTGGATTACATGTATTTAACAAAAATGATAGTCAGGACATTTGTTTTATTGAAAATAATGACTATAAAAAGTTTTTATTTGATAACGTTGATAAAACACAAATTAAATCCGGATTTATAAGACATATTAATGGGCGAATTTTGGGAAAACATAACGGAATAATAAATTATACCATAGGTCAGAGAAAGGGCTTAAATATTTCCTACAATAAACCAATCTATGTTGTGAGGTTGGATGCTGTTGATAATACAGTTTATGTCAGTGATAACGAGGAAGATTTATTTAATGATGTGTTTTTTGTTAGAAGTTTTAATAAATTGTCGGATGTAGTAGAAAATTATGATTATATCATAAAAATAAGATCAACTCATATGGGACAAAGTGGCAAGATTAAAATTACTGATGAAGGAAAAGTTAAAGTTATTTTGAATGAAAAAACTAGAGCTATAACAAGAGGGCAATTGGCTTGTGTATATGATGGCAGTATGGTGGTTGGTGGTGGTTATATAAACTAGTTTTGAATAAAAAATTAATAGTTAAATAATTTATTTACTATTTTATTTTTTTTTCTAAAATTCAAAAAGTACTAGAATAATTTAGAATTATAAAATAATGAAACTTCCAGATTGGCCAAAGCCAAAAAGTATAAGTAAGATATATCTTGGACTAGATAGAATTAGAGTGTTACTTGATAAACTTGGTAATCCACAAAAAAAAATGTCACCGATTTTTCACATAGCCGGTACAAACGGCAAAGGGTCGGTTAGTTCATTTTTAAAGTATATACTTGAGGAAAATGGTTACAAAGTTCACAGAAATACATCCCCTCATTTAGTTAGATTTAACGAGAGAATCGAAGTTTGTGGAAAAGAAATAACTGATGAGTACTATAATGAATTAGCGGAAGAATGCAAGTATGTTATGGAGAAAAATGACATAGATGCGAGCTATTTTGAAATAATAACTGCCATTGCCTTTATGGCTTTCGCTAAAAATGATGCTGATGCTACAATATTGGAAGTTGGTATGGGTGGTAGGTTGGATGCTACAAATATTGTAGATGATGTAGTTGCTAGTATAATAACATCAATATCTTTGGATCACGTGGCTGCGTTGGGGGATACTGTAGAAAAAATATCGTTAGAAAAAATTGCCATAGCAAAAAATAATTGTCCAATAATTATTGGAAAGCAGGAACACATTGGCGTAATTGATGTGATGAAAAATTGGGTTTTAAACAACAGAAACAACTGTAAATTATTTACATCCGGTGTTGATTATAGTTTTAAAAAAATTAATAAAAATGAATGTGAATTTTGTGGTTTTTCTAAAAAATTTCACACACAAATGCCAAGTTTAGAGGGAATGCATCAGTTGGCAAATGCCGAAGCCGCCATTGCAGCTCTGTTATGTCAGAATAAGCTAAAAATCAATGAAAAAGCTATATCCGGTGGAGTTGCTAAAACGTTTTGGAAGGCTAGATTGCAAAATCTAAAGGATACAAAATTGTATGAATATGTGAAAAAGGGTAGCGAATTGTACATTGATGGAGCACACAACGAGGGTGGGGCAGCGGTTATTAGAAATTGGCTGTTGGATAAAAATAAAATTGACGACAGAGAAAATATTTTAATAATATCAATGTTAGAAAGAAAGGACAGTAAATCATTTGTTGAAAAAATAAAAGGTTGTTTTGACAGGGTTATTATTGTATCTGGCAATGATGGTAAAGAAGGTGAAATGAGTAGATACAAAACTATAGATAGCTTTACAGACGAATTTAAAAATATCGGTGTTGATGTTTTTTATGGTTGTGACAATATTGTTGAAGCGCTGCGAAAAACGAATGAAATAAAGAGCGACAAAAAATTAAGAATATTGATTTGCGGTTCCCTTTATTTTTGTGGTGATGTTTTATCACTTATTGAAAGTTATTAACCACTTAAACTATTTATGTATCACGTACTGATAATTGATGATGATAATAGAATTAGAAGTCTATTGGAAAAATATTTGGTGAAAAATGATTTTTTAGTTTCCGGTGTTGAAAATACAGCGGAAGCAAGAAGCATAATGAAAAAATATATTTTTGATATAATGGTGGTAGATTATATGATGCCGAATGAAAGTGGTGTAGAATTTCTTCAAAGCATTAGAAATGAAGGTGATGCAACTCCGGCGATAATGTTGACAGCTTTAGGAGAAATAGAAAACAGAATTGAAGGATTATCCGCTGGTGCTGATGATTATTTATCCAAACCATTTGAACCAAAGGAGTTAATTTTAAGAATACAGAATATTTTAAGACGATTTAATGGTAACAATAAAAACAATGTTTTAACTTTTGGTGAATTTTCATTTGATGGCGAGAGAAGTGAATTGTATAAAAATAATCTATTGGTAAAATTAACGGATACGGAAGTCAACATTCTAAAAATATTTTTTAATAACGCAAATACCGTTTTAAGTAGAGAAGAATTATGTAACTTGTCAAAATGTATGGACGAAAGAAGCGTTGATGTACAAATTACCAGACTAAGAAAAAAAATAGAAAATGATCCCAAGAATCCTAGATTTTTAAAAACCATAAGACATAAGGGCTATGTATTTTATTTGTGATTGTATTTTAAATTTCTAGTTAGTTTTTCCACTTCTGAAATGACTATAACAAGTAACGCTAGGCAAAACATTGACAGTATTTCATGTAGGTTCAAACTCTCTATTCTTAACATTTTAACTAAAATACTGTTGTGTGTTGCAAAAAGATGGATACATACAGCTGTTGTTATTCCAACCAAAAGTTTTTTATTATGTTTTATACTGTGTTTAAATATTGATATTCTTTCAGATCTGCTGTTTAACACCTGTAAATTTTGTATGAATACAAACAACATCAACAGCATGCTAGCACTTCTCATGTGTGTGTAGAGTAATATTTTTGTCAAAGAATAATATACACTTATACAGATAATTGTTATTGTTAATATCATTATTGCGCATCGTCTTAACATAACATCGTTGAATATTGGTTCCTTAGGGTCCCTTGGTGGTTTTTTCATTTCATCGCCTTCTCCTCTTTCAAATGCTAGAAATATATTTTGTACACCTTCCGTCATTACATTTAACCACAACAATTGTGAGGCATTGAATGGTACCGGAAGACCAAACATTATTGCTAAAATATATATTAGCACCTTTGGTATTCCGCAGGATACGGCAAAAAATATGACTTTCCTTATGTTGTTATAAACAATTCTACCTTCTTCGACGGCATTTGTTATGGAAGCAAAATTGTCATCCATTAGTATTATATCGGCACTTTCTCTAGCTATATCGGTTCCACTTTTACCCATAGCCACACCAACATTGGCGTTTTTTAAGGCCGGTGCATCATTCACACCATCACCGGTAACGGCAACAAAATTACCGTTTCTTATTAGTGATTTGACAATATCAAGTTTTTGTATTGGTTCCATTCGGGCGTAGGCTCTGGTGTTTTTTGTTAAAACATCCAGTTCATCTTCACTGTTTCCAAGCGCCTTCTTTACATCAGTTCCGGTTTTTACCTCGTCTATATTGTCTACAAAACCCAATTGTTTTGATATGGCATAGGCTGTTGTTTTGTTGTCGCCGGTTATCATAGCTATCTTTATTCCTGCGCTTTTACATTCAGCAACGGCATTTTTTGCTTCATTTCTCAGGGGGTCTAGCATTGACACTAATGCTATCATATTTAAATTTTTTAGATCTTCGATCTTGTAATCGTTTGATTTTGTTATCTCTCCATAGGCTAAAGCCAAAAGTCTCATGCCGTCGTTTGATAGTTCCTCCAGTTTTTTTAACAATTTTGAATAATCTTCTTTTTTACACATGGATAGTATTGTTTCCGGTGCTCCTTTTATGAATGCGTACATCTTATCATTAATTTTATTGATGCTTGCGGAAAATCTGTTTTCAGATGTATAGTAAAATAATTTTTGTCTTTCGAATGAGTTGAAAATATTTTTAAAATCATAGCCCTTATGTTTAACATATTTTAGAAATGCAACATCTACTGCGTCGCCAAAGTACTCATTTTTGTCGTAATTTGCTTCATTTGGCAAAGCTGATGCCAATATACTAAGCTCTTCTGAGGAAAATTTTGTAAAGTTTTCCTCATTTAATTCGCAATCACATTTATGATTTAGTTTAATTTCTTCCCCGTTAACATCGTAAATACCGATAACTTTCATTTCATTTTGTGTTAAAGTTCCGGTTTTATCTGATGCTATTACAGTACAGGATCCCAAAGCCTCAACAGCTGACAAATTTCTTACAACAACATTCCTTTTTGCCATATTTATCATACCAATGGATAGAGTTATTGTCACAGTTATAGGTAACCCTTCAGGGATTGCTGCTACCGCTAAACTTACAGCCATCAAAAATGTTTCATTTATGTTGTCACCTCTTATTATTGCTGCTATTACTATTATTATGACAGCTATTCCTATTATGGTTGTAAACATTTTTGAAAACTGTTCCATTCTGATTACAAGTGGGGTTTGTGCTGTATCATCCTCTGTAATTTTGTTACTAATTTTACCCATCTCAGTATTTATACCGATGTTTGTAACTATACCTTTAGCAACACCTTTTGTTATTATTGTACCAGCAAAAACTTCGTTTAATCTTTCCTGTATTTGGGAATTTTCTTTTGGCTTATAGTTACAATCCTTTTTAACCACAGCTGATTCCCCAGTCAACATTGATTCATTAACCTCAAGGTTATTACTTTCAATTAGTAACACATCTACGGGAACTCTTAAACCGTCTCTTAACACTATCAAGTCACCAACCGTCAGATACTTTGAGTTTATTTCAATTTCTCTTCCGTTTCTAACTACTACAACCTTTGAAACAACCATATTTTTTAGAGAATCTGCTGATTTTTGTGCTGAATATTCCTGAATACAACCGATTAATGAATTCACAGATAAAATTATAAAAATAAAAATACCGTCGTAGTATTCTTGCAAGAAAATAGATATGCAACCACCCAATAGTAAAATATATATTAATGGGTCACAAAATTGTTTTATAAATGTTATAAATATATTTTCTTTTTTTATTTCCGGCAATTCATTGTAACCGAATATTTTAGTTCGTTCTTCAACTTCACTGTCAGTTAGCCCATTTATTCCTGTGCTATTTATGTTAAATTTTGTTTTGTCCATTTTAAAAATTAAAATTATTTAGCAGATTCAGCTTCAAGACCTAGCTCCTTAACTAAACTGTTTGACACGAAGTCCAATGGAGTTATTTCATAATATATTTTAGTGCTTGTGATAACTTTTTTATCTTTGTTATATATATTGTTTACGGTGTTAAGGGTATCTTTTATCTTATTTTTCATCACATCTGAATTCTCTGGATTTACTTCATCAACCATATCGTTATAACTAAACTGTATTGCCTCTCCTATTTTTTTACCGATTAATTTATCTCCGAGAAAATCACCTTTTTTTACTTTTATAAATACATTCATATTTGGCATTATGTGTTTGTTTTCAAAATCTTCATTAAAGATACTTCTCATTGAATAGTAGACAAAATCACCTTCTTTTATTATTCTTTTGTGGTTTATTTTTTTATTTTCAAGTTTATATTTATATGCTTCCTCAACTCTTCTTAACTTTAAGAATACATTTGTTATTTTTTCGTTCAATATCTCAGTTTCTTTTTTAGCTTTTTCATCTTTTTCTTTTTCTTCTTCAGTTTTTTCTATATTCTCTTCGCTTGATTTTTCATCAACTACATTTTCGTCATCAATTTTAATCTGTTTTTTTAATACAATCACATTGTTTTTATTTCTTTCTTCAACCTTTTTTTGCTTACTATTATCCCTAACCGCCTCTATGGCATCAAAAAATTTATCCCTATTAAAATGTCCATTGAAATGGTAAATAAATAGCAATGCCAATACTGTAAAACCCAAAGCAAATCTAAAGTATTTTGTGCTTATAACCGCATAAATATTTTTAAATATATTTTTAAACATATAAACTCCTCTGTTATTCTAATTCTCCATTTAATTCAAAAATTCTATCCAATAAACAGGTGTTATCATTTTTTTCACTGTTTATTTGATCGTTAATTTTTTTTAATTCCTTCAAATTTCTCAACATATCAAGCCTTTCTAGTCTTCTATTTTTTATCTGTTCCTCTGTATCTCCCTCGTAGTTAAAATTCAAATCCTGTCCCAACCTCATTTTTACTATTTTGTCAGGATTTTTTACCAATCCATTATCGTCATTATTGGAGGACTTTAAATTGTCTATTAGTTCCATTCCATCTAATACCTTACCCCATGCGGTGTATTGACCATCCAAATGTTGAAAATAGTTTCCGGTTACGATAAAGAATTGACTGTCAGCACTATTTATGTCTTCAGCTCTGGCCATAGATACTGTACCTCTTGTGTGTTTTATGTCATTTAATTCGGCATACATTTTTCCGAATTTGCTACCACCGGTTCCGGTTCCGGTTGGGTCGCCTGTCTGTGCCATAAAGCCTTTTATAACTCTGTGGAATGTTAAACCGTCATAAAAACCTTCTCTAACCAATAATTTTATTCTATATACATGCCATGGCGCCTTGTCTGGAAACATCTGTATAACCACAACACCATCTTCCAGTTCCATCAGTAGTACATCATTTAATTCCAAATTGTCCGGTATGTTATTAGCATAGGATTCACCCAAGATTGGAAAAAATATTGTAAATGCCACCAATAATATAGCAAAAAAGTTTTTAACTTTACTACTATTTATCATTATCATTAACCTCATTTTTAAAAGTTTTAGCAAATAACGAGCTTGTAATCTCTTGTTTTTCTTCCACTTCTTCGTTTCTTATTTCCTCACCTTTAATAACTTTGTTAATTTCTTCACCGGTCAGGGTTTCATATTTCAACAACGCTTGAGCTATCAGTTCCAGTTTATCTTTATTTTCAGTAATAATTTCTGTAGCTCTATTTTTTGCATTTTCTATTATATTTTTTATTTCTTCGTCTATCAGTTTTAACATTTCATTTGAGCTAGCTTCAAAACCGTAGCCATCTTCATTTTTTAATTTATTGGAGCAGTAGACGGTTCCTATTTTGTCATTCATTCCCCAACTAACCACCATATTTTTAGCATATTCGGTCGCTGTTTTAATGTCACTTAAAGCTCCGGCTGTTATTTTATCTTTTCCAAAAATTACCTCTTCGGCAACTCTACCACCCATTGCAATTGTTATGTCATCTAATAAACTTGCCTTTGTCATGGATGTATAGTGCCTGTCATTTTCTGGTAGTCTGGCTACATAACCACCGGCATTTCCTCTGGATATTATTGTTGCTTTATATATAGGATCCGTATTTTTACAATTTAAAGTTATTAGAGCGTGACCGGCTTCATGGTATGCAACCAATTTTGTTTCCTCTTCTTTTTTAACTTTACTTTGATTTTTAACACCCATTATAACTCTTTCTTTTGCTTCTTCTATATCATCATTGGTTATAACTTTTTTGTTATTTCTAGCCGCCAACAATCCGGCTTCATTGATTATGTTAGCCAATTCAGCACCACTGAAACCTGATGTTGACTTTGCTATCGATTTTAAATCAACACTTGGTGCTATTTTAGCTTTTTTAGCGTGAACTTTTAAAATTTCTTCTCTACCCTTAACATCCGGCAACTGAACTGTTATTTGTCTATCAAATCTACCCGGTCTTAAAAGTGCTTTATCTAATACATCTTCTCTGTTTGTTGCAGCAATTACAATTACTCCTTCATTTCCCTCGAATCCATCCATTTCCACCAACAGCTGATTTAGGGTTTGTTCCCTTTCATCATTACCACCACCAATTCCAATACCT
>JAFVEQ010000014.1 GCA_017475895.1 Rickettsiales bacterium | reverse complement strand
TAAATTTAAGATATCTGATGCCCTTAACTATGGTTTAGGTGTAGGTTATAGTCTAAATAAGAATTTATCTCTTAACCTTGCTTCTATCATTTCTAATAATGGAATATTTGGAATTGATTTGGGAGTTGGGTTGGGATGGTAACTATTCTGTGAGGTCCAAATTGGACCTCACAAGATGCTATTGTTAATCTCGGTCCAGCACTTTTTTGTTTACTTTTTAAAATATAAATGTAAGATATTTTTATTAAAATAATTGTACGATTATGGTTAAAACGGTAGATAAAAAAGAAGAAACAATGAATCCTGAAAAAAAGAAGGCTTTGGATGTAGCCTTAGCACAGATAGATAAGCAATTCGGTAAAGGTTCCGCAATGAAATTCGGTCAAAGACCGATAGAAAATATTCAGGTTATTCCAACCGGATCATTGGCGATAGATACAGCTCTGGGTGTTGGTGGATATCCTAGGGGTAGAATTATAGAAATATATGGTCCGGAAAGTTCAGGTAAAACAACATTAACATTACATGCCATAGCAGAAGCTCAAAAACTAGGTCTAACCTGTGCGTTTATAGACGCCGAACACGCCTTTGATCCAACCTATGCACAGGCGTTAGGTATAAACCTTGAAGAAATGATTATATCTCAACCCTCCTGCGGTGAAGAGGGACTAGAAATAGCTGATACACTTGTTAGGTCTGGTGCCGTTGATCTGATAGTTATAGACTCCGTTGCCGCTCTTGTACCAAAGGTTGAATTGGACGGAAATATGGATGACAATCAAATGGGACTACAGGCAAGATTAATGAGTAAAGCTCTAAGAAAATTGACCGGCTCCATATCAAAAACAAACAGCACAGTAATTTTCATTAACCAAATAAGAATGAAAATTGGTATAATGTTTGGAAATCCTGAGACCACCACCGGTGGTAACGCCCTAAAATTTTACTCGTCCGTAAGAATAGACATAAGAAGAACTGGATCTATAAAAAATAAAGATGAAATAGTCGGCAACGAAACAACGGTTAAGGTGGTTAAAAATAAGGTTGCCTCTCCATTTAGAACGGCAAAATTCGAAATATGTTATGGAGAGGGTATATCAAAACTTGGTGAAATCGTTGATCTGGGTGCGGAATTTGATATTATAGAAAAATCCGGTTCTTGGTATTCCTACAACAGTCAAAGAATAGGACAAGGTAGAGACAACGTTAAGGAATATCTGAAACAAAATCCCGATGTTGCTAACGAAATTGAGGTTAAAATAAGAGAAAAACTAAAATCTACACCAGCACAATTGGTGGTTGGTGGCGATGTTGAAGATACCAATGAATAAATTTTGTTTATACCCGTAAACGCTTGTCTGTTGTGTAAATTTTTGTTTACTTTTTCTAAAACAAAATTAATATAGTAGACACTAGGTAATTATTCCGTTTGTGATGAAAAAGAAGAATGTTTTACTGCTATTTCCGGTGCTGATGGTTTTGGCTTACTTTGTGGTGCTGTTGATGGCAAAAAATTCATTTAATACACAAAAAATACAGGATAGGATAAATAGAGTACTTGCTGAACAAATAGAAGAGTATAACAAACATTATCTATTTCAAAAAAAAGATATAAAATTTTCCATAAGAAATTCAATAGACCTGATTGTATTTCCAAAAATAAAAATAAATATCAATGACCTCGACATAAAAAGTGTTCAATACAAGACGGTTATAGTAAATATGAACATCAAAAGAATAGAAATTTCGCTGGGTTTTTTTGATTTTTTTAAAAGGAAGTTAACTCCAAAAAAAATACTGGTAAGCGGAATTGATGTAATGGTTGAAAATAATGAGTTGCCGGATTCCTATGTAACAAAGGAAATTAAAAAAAGAATAGTTAAACTTGATGATAATGAAGTCTACGGAGTTAGAGATAAATTAAAAAATATTTTAACGGCCTCAAATAATAATAAGCAAGATATTCAGGAGGGATATAAAGAGATAGAAATCGAAGAGGAAACGGTTTATAATTTAGATAACAGCAAAGTTAAATTTATACTTATTGATCTACTAAAGCAGTTGAAGGTTGGTGAATTAAATATGAACAAAATACCGGACATACTGTTTTCCAAAGCAATTCTGAGTATCATAGATAATGGAAATATACAAAAAGAATTTAAAAATATTTCCGGAAAACTGGAAATTGATGGTGATGGTGACTATAAACTTAATACGGATTTTATTCTGAATAATATAAATGGTAATTTAAGAATTGAAAGTAAAAAACATGATAATGACTATAGTGTAAATTGTGAATTAAAAAATGAATTAAGCGATAATGTAACATTACAGTATGTTGGGGAGGATATTTTAATTAACGATTTTGATAAAATAAAAACTGGTATGACGTTAAATGTTAAAGCCAGCAATTTTAATAATTTGGTGCAGTGGATATTTTCCGTAAACTCAAAATATTACAATATGTTTAACTATAAAAAAAGTTTCAACCTAAGCACAGAAATAAATAAAAACGGTAGAGAATATAAAATCAAAAACATGACTATAAGTAGTGAGGATGTTGATTTAATTGGTAATATTGAACTAATGGAAAAAGAAAATAATATAAACGTAGTGGTAAACAATCTAAATTTAGATGAATTCATAGTAAGTGTTAGTAAAGAAAAAAACACCACGACGGATGATGATATACATATTTTTAAAACCGCCAGTCTTGGGGAACTTATGGACAACTTAAAAATTAGCAAAAGCGAGCAAGGTGTTAAAAATACAAAGTTTTCTATAATATTTAAAACATTAATCAAACAATACAAAACAATAAGCGACTCATCAATTGATTTTGAAATAGTCAATAACAACTACAAAATTAACAGCCTAATTATAAACATAGACAACATAAAAATTACGGCGGAAGCTCCAGAAATTAAAGACAATTTATACTACAATAAATTAAATGTGGTTGGTGATGATCTTTCAAGTTTAACAAAAGCTGTAAATTTAAGCTTTTTCAAAGATATAAAAGAATTTAAAATTTCATCAAATATCATTGTTTTTAATAACATTATCTATCTAATGGACTTTAGGTTGACTGATAGAAACGAAACAAAGGAAAACACCAACACTGTGGATGGTGACATTGAATATTCCTTTAATAGAAATAAAAAATACATGGCTTTAAATATAAATCTAGATAATTTGTCGGTAAATTTTGACAACGAACAGACAAAAACATTAAAGGAAAAATTTTTGGGATTAAACAATTTAACAAGTTCAAATAATGTATTTTTAAACATAAAGGTTAATAATTTTAGCTACAACGACACTAAAAATATATCCTTTGATCTAAAGACAAATTATCAATCTGGTTTTATTAACTTTTATGATATAAAAGAGATTAACTTAGATAAATTCAAAAACATTAAAGGTAATGTTCTGTTTGATATCAGGAGTAAAAATCCAATATTTAATGTAAATCTATACATAGAAGAGGCCAGCTACGATTTAGACTTAGCAAATTATGTTTTTGACATTGAAAAATACAAACAACTTCTGCTTAGAGAAGAAATAAACAAGGAAATACAGGATAAATATTGGATTAATAAATTATTTTCAATATCCACATGGGAAGAGATAAATGGCAAAATTAATCTGCAGATTCAAAAATTTAACTTTAACAATTCGGTGTTGAATAATATAAATTTTGATAGTACCATCGACAATGGTACAATAAACATGAATAACTTAACTTTTGTTGGTCTTGGTGGGTCCACCGAATTAAAGGGTAAAATAGATTTAAAAACTTCAAGAAATATTCACCTAGTTTTAACGGACACAACCTACAATATTTCTGATATAGTTGGATTATTTGTAAAGGACGAGCAAAATGACATAATAACCGGACCCATCGGCATCGGTGGAATAATACAAGCCACTGGATTCAATAGAGAAATTTTCGCCGCATCCTTAAGTATGAAATTCAGGTTTGTAAGTAATAATCTATTTATAAAAAAGTTGGGATTAGAAAAATTGAGAGATGATTTAAAGAATATATATAATGATGACAAATTATTGAAGGAATTGGATGTAAAAAAATCAATACTTGACGACAGTGGTACAACGTTCACCGATGTTAATGGTTCCTTGAGCATCGCCAATAGAGTAAGCAATTTTTCCGTAGACGCTAAAACAGACTACATATCAAGTAAACTTGTGTCAAAAATAGATAACACCGGAAAAAATATGGTGATAGATATGATAAATACATCAATAATAATGAATAAAATCGGTAAAAGTAGCATACCACTTTATAGTATAATAACTTTTAAGGAGGATTTTGCTAATAAAGCAAATCTTATCATTAACACGAGTCAAATTGAAGAATATGTAAATAAAATAAAAAAAACAAAGGGTATAAACTAAACCTCCGCCATTAAGTTTTCCCTTCAAAAGGTTTATCTAAACAAAAAACCGTTAACATAAACTATTGATTATAACAAACAAAATAATAAAATTAAAGTAACGAACAACAAAAATATCAATGTTAATAAAAAATATTAAAACCGGTAAAGACGTTCCAAACGTTGTTAATGTTATTGTAGAAAACCCAGCAAATGCATTACCAGTAAAGTATGAATTGGATAAAGAAAGTGGTGCACTGTTTGTGGATAGATTTTTAGCTACACCTATGCACTACCCGCTAAACTATGGTTTTATACCAAATACGTTGTCCGGAGATGGTGACCCTATAGATGTTTTGGTATTAAGCGAATATCCAATAACCTATGGAGCAGTTATACCCTGTAAACCTATTGGAGTATTGTTAATGGAGGACGAAAAGGGAGAAGATGAAAAAATACTCGCCGTTCCCAGTGAAAAGATGAATAGTGAATATTCATCAATTAATGAAATAGATGAATTGCCAAAAATAGATCTAAATAAAGTTGAACACTTTTTTGAACACTATAAGGACCTAGAAAAAGGTAAATGGGTTAAGGTGGCAGGCTATAAAGACTCAGCAGAGGCTAAAAATAAAATTTTGGAAGCCGTAAGAAGAGCAGAAGCAGAAGCCAAATAACAAAAATATAGCTATAATTAGCAACAGACCATAGTTTTGTGGTCTGTTTTTTTGTTGTTAATTATAAAAAATTAAAATATGTTTATTTTTTTCTTGAAAATAAAATCTTTTATATTATCATAGTGGTATGATGTTAACTATTTGTATATTGACTATGAAATTTAACACTAAAAAATTTTTCTTGTTTACCTTTTTACTTCTTCTAGCAGTATTGTTGGTAGAATGCCCAGAAGTATTGGCTAGCAGTAATAGTGTAAATACAGACAATGGAATGGAAGATTATCTGTGTACAGCATTGGGATTTTTAACCGGTGGTGTAGGTAAATCTTTGGCAGCTTTCGCCTGTATTGGTGTAAGTTTGGCATTCGTCGGTGGTAAAATAAGCTGGACCACAATTTTAACATTCGCTGTTGGTATGGCTTGTATATTCGGTGCTCCACAAATTATTAAAGCATTCGCCGGTGGTGATGTTGCCTGCAGTAGCTACGACACCGTTAATAGCAATTAGTGATAGTTTATTTTGTTTTATGATTAAAGGATGAAAAAATGAGAATAGCAGCGTCGATAAAGACTTGTAAGAATAGAGATAAAAATTGTAAGATTGTCAGAAGAAAAAAAACCAGAAGTGATGGTTCCCAAAAGGCAGTCTTGGTGGTTATCAATAAAAAGAACCCAAGATTTAAAGTATCGCAGGGTTAGTTTTAGAGATACACAAATAATTATAGACGAAGTTCAGACACTTCGTCTATTTTTTTGTTTATTATAATCAAGTACTTTTATAGTTTGATGTAGTTTTTAGTCGTTTTCATACTGCATTTATATTTTTTTTGTGGTATTAGGTCTCCGAAAACAATGACAAACCGATGGAAACTTGATTCCTCCGATCGATAGTCTGTTGGTCGTCCGCAGTTTGCCAAAGCAGAGCAAAGAACTCAATGCCAAAAGTTATTTAAAGATTACCAATAAAACATAATTAGGTATTATGAAATAATATATTTTTTCAATTATTTTGTATACACACCACATCTTTGTGATGTTAGATTCGAAGATCCGCCACCAAAGATCATCTCAAAGATTATCCATAAAGCATAATATTTAATATTAAAATAAAATAAAAATTAAAATAATCTTTTAAATTTACGTTTTGTTAACATTGAACGTTTAGCATGGAGACTAACCAAACACCACTCCCATTGATTTGTTCCTATTTTAATCTGGTAACAAAGGTTATCTTTGTTAATAATTATATTTATTTACCATCAGAACATTTTTGTTCTTCAGAGGATAATGTCTTTGTTAAATTAAGGATACTCTTTCTAGTTTTTTTATTTTTTATTTTGGAGAAAAACTTTAATAGAGTTATAGCTTCTTTATCTTTAACTATAC
>JAFVEQ010000013.1 GCA_017475895.1 Rickettsiales bacterium | reverse complement strand
TCCTTATAGGCATAGCGTTTAGTACCGTCTACGCTGCTTCTAACAACTCTTGTCTCACTAGACAAGGTAACGAAATAGTCTACAACAACAAAGGTAGGAACTGTGTGCTGTTAAGATCATTAAATCCAACTGAACGCAGCAAAGCCACTGATAAAGCATTGGAAAAAATAACCGGTAAGAGTTGTACATTGACGGCTTCTGATAACTATGTTAATGCAGAATTAATGACCGGAGAAAAAATATTGAATGGTTCCAGTAGAAAAGTTAAATGTAACAGCGGCTATGAAGGTAACATAACAATATATTGTGACAATGGAGAAACAATACACACTGGAGATGAAGAATGTACCTACTCCGGTCTCACCTGCGAAACCGTAGATCTAGACATTGGTAACGGAACAATACATTTACCAAACTCAAACAATAATGATTCTTATCATTCCATTAGACCGGAATGCCATACGGGTTATTATGAATCAACCGGTACAGACTACACCTACAAATGTAACGATGGCGTCTGGACTAAAATCGAAGGAGATAAAACATGTCTTACGGAAGGAAGTTGTCCCGCTAAAACAATGGAATTTGATGGTGGTGTTGTAACCTTGTCTGCGGCGGAAGATGGAGGTATGGGCGGATTATATTACAGTGAAGAAAGTGAATTAAATGAAGATGCTGGTGTAAGTGTTAGCGCTAGGTGTGATAAAACTGGTTATATATTTGAGGGTCTTGTTATAGCTATGTGTAACGCTGGTGAATGGACTGTAATAAAAGAAGAATTTGAAGGTATCAAAGATCCACCAGAATGGCAATGTGTTTATTCGGATGTTTGTCGTGAAAGGGAGATGTGGCTTGATGATGGAACTTATGTGTATTTGAACGCCATTAAAAATGGTTCAACTCTGGATGTAATTCCAAAATGTAGCTATGGGTATACTCTAGCAAATGAAGATGAAAAAACAGGATTTATAACCTACGCATGTAACGACGGTATTTGGACTAATATTTATAATGGTGCATCTTGTGTACCTGCAACCTGCTCTTTGGGTGATCTAGATAATATTCTTGGTAGTAAAATTGTAGGTAATATTGCATCCGTAGTCACCTGTTCAGATGGTAGTTGTTCCTCCACTGTAGCTAATTCAGGTATAAACATTAAGGGCAATGAATCAAAAACCTATGATTATGGTACATTTATAACTATAGATTCTTGTAATAGTGGATATGCCGTTTCCGGTGATAAAGGAATAGTACGCTGTGGAATTGATGGTTGGGAAGTGTGGCGAAGTTATAATGTATGTGAAGAAATAGCATGTACTGCCAAAACAGTAGAGTTTGATGGCGGTACGGCGATGCTACCGGCATCATCTGAAGGTTCTCGAGGATATGCTGGAATATGTGGTAGTATAAATGAATCTGATGGTGGTGTAAGTGTTAAATGTAGTGGTTCTTCTGCCTATGACGGTTGTTATGTTGAAGCGTTATGTAAGGGTAATGAATGGATATTTGAGACCGAAAGTTTAACCTGTAACCCTTGTTCCCTAGGTGATCTAAACGATAATATAACCGGAGGTAATGTTGCATCCGTAGCCACCTGTTTAGATGGTAGTTGTTACTCTGTTTTGGCTAATTCAGGCGTAAACATTAAAGGTAACGAATCAAAAACCTATGATTTTGGTACGTATATAACCATAGATGCTTGTGATGGTGAGTATACTCCTCCTACAGATAAAAGAATAATGGTTTGTGGACTTGATGGTTGGGTAGTAAACGGTGATTCAATAAATAGGTGTAGAATTGGAAAGCCTTGTTCGATTGAAAAAATAGAATTTGAAGGCGGTTATATGGAATTACCGGAATCACCTGATGGATCCTGGAGATGGCTTGAACGTCAAGATGGGTACACATATACTAATAGTGGTAATATGTCATATACTTATCCTATATGTAATAGTTCCGGTAATAGTTCCGGTTATGATGGACGTTTTAATGCAGAGTGTGATGGTGGTGAATGGAAAATTAACCTTAATACTTTATCATGTACATCCAAATGTAGTAAGCAAACAATATCTGTTGGCAACGGTGAAATATTTTTGGGTAGTGCCACCAATGGAACCGTTGTTTCTAATGTTGCTCTAACGTGTAATACTGGATATATGCTTTCCGGAGATACGGATTTAACCTACACCTGTGATGAAGGAAGATGGGTTCAAACTGATGGTAATAAATATTGTGAAGAGGCAAGTTGTTCTGTAAATAATTTGACTAACTCCATATTGGGAGGTAATGTGGTATCAATTGCCACCTGTTCGGATAGTAGTTGTTCCTCCACTATAGCTGGTTCAGGCCTAACCATTAGTGGTAATGAATCGATAGAGTATCGTCAAGGTGAATATATAACCATAGAATCCTGTGCCAGTGGGTACGCTACTCCTGAAGATAAAAGAGTAATATATTGTGGTGATAGTGGTTGGGAAGTAACTGATGGAGGAAGTAACAAATGTCACAGTGGAATTTACGAAACAAAAACATTTAGCTATACTGGTTCCGCCCAAGTCTACACAGTTCCGGACAAGGTAAGTTCCATTGTACTGGAGATATGTGGAGGACAAGGTGGTGATAGTGAACTTAATAGTAGAAATGGTGGTAAAGGTGGATACTCCTATGGTACACTATCTGTAAATGCCGGTGATGTATTAAGTATTATAGTTGGCGGAGCTGGCGCTGGCGGAGCTTCCAGCGGAGCTGGTGGTGGTGGAAGTGCTATAAAATTAAATGGAACAGTGGTTATTGTAGCCGGTGGTGGTGGAGGTGCTGCAAACTACAATAGTAGAGGTGGTGCCGGTGGTGCCGGTGGAGGTGGAAACAGGTCCGGTGGATACAGTTACGGTGGCTGGGGTACCCCTGGAGCTAATGGTTTTGGTAATGATGGCAGTGATCTTTCGGGTGGTGATATATTATTTGGGTCTGAAGGTGGTGCTGATGGGGCTGATGCTTGGGGTGCCTCCGGTTTTTCCAATGGTGGTTATGGCTATGGAAAAGGTGGTAATGCTGATACTGATAAAGTCTATGGTGCCGGCGGAGGCGGTTACGGCGGAGGCGGTAGTGCTGGAGAAGGCGGAGGCGGAGGCGGAGGCTATGTAGCTAGTACCGTGACTAACGGTGGTGGTAGTAGCGGTGCCTGTTCCGGAAATGGTCGTGCCACATTGAAGGCATATTATTAAGTGAAAAAGTAAAAATAAAAAACTGTCTATAATTTTACCTATAGACAGTTTTAAAAATATTTGTTAAACCAAATTATTTAGAATTCAACATCATAATTACTTAAATTAAGCTGTTTTTTAACTTCTGCTTTACATTTTTCTAATCCTTCTTTACTCAAAGCTTCACATCTAACCGTCATTTGTGGACCGGTGCTGGAGTTTCTACACATCCACCAACCGTCAGCTTTCTTTACTCTTACTCCATCAACAGTACATATATCTCGCCTACCTTCCGCCTGTAGCCTTTCTAATATTTGTTGTGGTACAGCGAATTTATCAACATCGTTTGATTTTATGCTAATTTTTTTGGTGGTGTATGTTATTGGAAAACTTTTTCTAATATTTGCCAACGTAGTATCCATATTTGACAGGATGTTAATCAATTTTATTCCGGCATACATTGCATCATCATAGTTATGATTTTCTCCGAAAAATATATGTCCACTTGTTTCACCGGCTAGTTTTATATTATCTTCTTTCATTTTGGCTTTTTGTATAGAATGTCCCGGTTTCCACATAACAGGAACTCCGCCGTGTTGTGCTATATCATCGTACAACACTAAACTTGCCGATACTTCAGACATAACCTTTTCACCCGGATGATCTTTTAGGTAATCTCTAGCAATTACACATAAAAGCTGATCTCCATACAACATAAAACCTTCATTATCAACAACACCTATTCTGTCACCATCTCCATCAAAACCTATTCCAAAATCGCATTTATTTTTTACAACCGCTTCACCTAACATTTTCATATTTTCTGGTATTTCTGGATTTGGATGGTGATTTGGAAAAGTTGGATCTATGGTGTTACATATTGTTATATGTGTTCCTGGTAATCTTTTTACAAAGTCATCTAAAATTGCTGCCACAGCGCCATTTCCGGCATCCCAACATACTTTCAATTCTTTTTTGTTATCCTTTTTTAAAATATTCAACAGGAATTGGAAGTAATCCTCTTTTACATCAATATATTCAACTTTACCAGTTTTATTTGTTTCAATAAAATCTCCATTTTCCGCTATTCTTCCAAGCTCTTTTATTTGTTCACCCCAAACCGGTCCCTCATTTGTCAACATTTTAAAACCATTGTATTCGGGTGGATTATGGGAGGCGGTTATTATAAAACCAGCATCTTTATTTAGATGTTGTATTGAAAAATATACAACAGGTGTTGGCATTAAACCGATAACTGTAACATCTATTCCGGATTCCGTTAGACCCTTAATAACTTCCTTTGAGTATGGTTCCGATGTGGCTCTTGCGTCGTAGCCAACAACACAACTTTTTTTGTTTAATCTGTGAAGTAATTTGGCATAACTTTTTGCGGCAAAATAGGCATCTGTTTCATTTAGTTCTTTGTCTACTATGCCCCTAATGTCATACTGTTTTAGGATTGTCTTTGTAAAAATATGATTTTTCATAATTAACATATTAATGAATTGTGGTTTTATAATATTAATACTTTTTTAAAAACTCAAGGAGAATTGTTTATTGTTTATAACTATAAAATATGGCGGGTTATAGGTATTAAGCGAAATTACTTGCTTTTAATTTAGTGTGGTTTATCTTCTTAAAAAATTTGACTGTATTTTGTATGTTGGATGAATTATTTGTTTTTGATATTGAAACAGTACCTGACACGGATGTATTACAGAGCTTAACCGGTAGCACCACGACTGATGAAAAACAAAAAAGATTGGAGTTGGAGGAGTACAGTAGAGAAGTATCCGGAGGAAATCCTTTTCCAAGACAGCCATTTCATAGAGTGGTGTCCATAAGTATTTTGTGGGCTGACATTAAGAAGAAGAATGGCTATGAATACTACGAGATATCAAGGGTCGGTACCATATCAAGTACCACTAATACTGAAAAACAAATAACCGAGAAATTTTTTGATTTTTTAAAAAGACATAATCCAAGAATAGTTGACTACAACGGCAAAACATTTGATTTACCAGTTATGAAGTATAGAGCCATGAAATATGGCGTGAGCGTTGAAAATTTGTTTAAATCCGGCGATAAATGGAATAATTATAACTATAGATACTCCACAGATTGGCACTGTGACCTTTTGGAGGTTTTATCAGATTTTGGTACATCCTCCAGATGTAAAATGAATGAAGTTTGTAGTATATTGGGAATACCTGGAAAAATAGGGGTTGATGGTTCGAAAGTTGCTGATATGTTTGATGATGGAAAGTTAAAAGAAATTGATAACTACTGTGAAACTGATGTACTAAATACTTATCTTGTGTATTTGAATTATTGTTTATTGTCGGGAACCATAACGCATGATGGTTTTATACAGATGAATAAAGAATTGAAAGAGTATTTGGAAAAAAATAATTTGCCACATTTTAATGAATTTTTGGATGAGTGGAAGAAAGTTGACACCAGAGATATTTTTTAATTGAAAATTGTTTTATATTTTTTATTATTACAGCAGGAGAATGTTTTTATTTATCTTGAAGAAAATATTTATTATAATTTTTCTATTAGCTATTGGTTTTTTGATGTCGTTTTTGACGACAATTGACGGTGATGTTGTAATTTACGCTGGAAGTTATGAAGTTTTTACAAACGCTAAGTTTATTATATTTTTATCTTTTACAATCGCTGTTATTTTGTTTTTATTTACATCCATATATTATATATTTACAAATACGAGTAAAAATAAAATAGCTAAGAAAATAAATGCTGAGAAAAATAAATACGATTTGTATTTAGAGAATATTTACAATGCCATTACAAGTAATGTAGTTGGTGATGTTAATGGAGCAAAAAAATATTTTTTAAGGGCTGATAAATTTGTTAAAAATAAACTGACAGATTTGATAAAAACACAAATATTTATGAAGGAAAGTGTTTTTAATGAGGTGAATTTTAGTGACACTAAAGACATAGTTAAATACAATATCTTCTTATCCAAAGCCATAGCTGACAATGATGTTAAAAGTATGAAGTTGTATGCCAATGAAATTTTAAATATAAATAAAAATGATAAAAAATCACTGGAAGTACTGTATAAAATAAGTAAAGATGCAGATAATTGGGATGAGTGTTTGATTTTGATTGATAAAATAAAAAGATACTTATCGAAACAAGATTTTAAAAATGAAATGTTGATTATATGTGAGAATTTAGCCAAAAATTATTATACAAAAGACGATTATAACAATTCTTTAAACTATTCGTTGAAGGTTTTTAATGCTGATAAAACTAAGTTAAGTAATAATAAAATTATTATCAATTCAATGCTTAACCTGAAGGACAAAAGGTTGTTAAAATATGTGAAAAAAATATGGAAATATACTCCCGATGATGGAATGGGTCAAATCTATCTAGGTGACCGTGAAAATAAAGTAAAATTAGCAAAGAAACTATATAATATAAATAAAAAGGATATAAAAAGTATTGTTTTCTATTGTAATGTTTTAATTGCTACCGGTGATATTGACTTAATAGATGAAAGGATTATTGACGAGCTAAACAAGTATCAATATAAAGAGACTTTTAAGATAATTGAAAAACTTGAGGAGAAAGAAAAGGCAAACTCGTTTCTGGTCAACACACTAAGAGAAAAAATTTCCTCCTCCAAAAGTATGTATGATGATAATTAGTTTTTGTTTATAAAATATCTATTTTTGCTCCATCTAGGGCAGGGGACATTTTAACTTGGCAAGCTAGCCTTGATGTGCTTGTTAGATTTATTTGTTTTTCTAGTACGTCCAGTTCGTGATCACTAATTTCTGATTCGTTGTAATGTTCTTCATCAATTTTGACATGACAAGTTCCACAAGCTCCATTACCATCACAGTTTGATTTTATTCTGTAGTTATTTTTAATCAAAAACTCCAGAAGCGTATCATTGCTGGCCGTAAATTCCAATTTATCATTATTTACATATATAAACATTTTTCAAACTTGCTTTTGTTAATTGACTTTACTTAATTTCAAGACATCTTTCATTGTGTAAAGTCCGTTTTGTTTTCCATCTAGCCATATCAAAGCTCTTTTAACTCCTTTGATAAAGCTTGAAAACGATGTCATACTTTGTGTTATTCTCAATTCTTCTCCAACACCGTTAAACAAAACTTCATATTTTCCCATTTTATCACCACCTCTTAGGGAGGCAAAATTTATTTGTTTTTCGTTTATATTTTCACCATTACCATTGGTTTTTTTATACACTTCGCCAAACTCCCAACCTCTGCCGGTGGCAACTGCTTTAGCTATTTCGTTTGACATGCCAGAACCTGATTTATTTGTTATATTTTCAAAGTCGAGTACATTTATGTTATAATCATCTCTCAATATTGATGATGCTAGTTCTGTTATGTTTAGCAACAAATTAAATGTTATGGACATATTTGAGGAGTATAATATTCTGCAAGATTCCGAATATTTTTTTAATTTATCCAATTCCTCCTCGGTTAGAAACCTTGTTCCAATTATTACTGTTTTATTCATTTTTGAAGCGGTCGATGCTGCTTTTAGCGCTAGCTCCGGTGATGAAAAATCGATAACCACATCGCTTTTTTTAAACAATTCCTCGATACTATCTGTTATTTTGGCGCCTATTTTTTCTAAACCTAAAAATGTACCAATATCAAGACCCACTTCATCATAACCCTGCCTTACAAGTGCTGACGATATATCAAATAAACCATCATTATACAGTTCTAATGCTAATGCCTTTTGAACCGTTCCTTTTATTGCTGTCAAACCTACTTTCATAGAATACCTACAACCATATGTGAAATAAAACACTTTTTATAAATCTGAGCAGAGAAGGACCACAACTCAAAATTATATAAAATGCTGAAAAAATACCACCCAACAGGATTGGAATAGCTATAAATGTATTTAAAATTCTTCTGGCCATTAAAAGTCCGTTATCACTATTCGACGGAGTTTCACCCGTGAAAGTTTCTTTTACTTTTTCTCCTTCACTTAAATAGTTATCATCCACTACTGACTCACTTTCTATCTTTTCTCCAAGTGCTTCTTTATTTTTGTTTACCATGAAACTGTTTATTATATCGTCTGCGTCTGGCATAAATTGATAACTTTTTAATTACTGTTGTCGCGATTGTAAAACTTGTAATTATTTAGTCAAGGAGTTTTTGATTAAATATAACCGGACGACTATGTTATTGGGTCGTGTTAAACTGCCATGATGTCTCGTTGTATTTGTCTTTTATATTGTTTTTATTTTATTTGTATTTGCTATCGTG
This sequence comes from Rickettsiales bacterium, assembly GCA_017475895.1. Lineage (GTDB taxonomy): Bacteria > Pseudomonadota > Alphaproteobacteria > Rickettsiales > UBA1997 > RGIG8782. The sequence continues at coordinate 13,962 of JAFVEQ010000013.1, read as the reverse complement.
ATGCAAATATAAAATTTAACCAACATCTATGTTGGTTAAATGACTAAAATACTGATACTATAAAAATTATCTATTTACTTCGATATCACTAAAGAAAAAGTGTGTTTCTCTGTACGCACTTTCTATATTATCGGAACCATGTACTGAGTTTTCACTTTTACTTTTTCCGAATCTATTTCTCAATGTTCCTTTATCTGCCTCTTTAGGATCAGTTGCTCCCATTAAAGTTCTATATTCAACAACAGCGTTTTCTTTCTCTAATATTTGAGCTACAACTGGACTTCTACTCATGAACGTGGTTAAATCTTCGAAAAATGGTTTTTGTGAATGTTCCCTGTAAAATAACTCAGCTTGTGTTTTGGTTAACCAAACTTTTTTCTGAGCAACTATTTTAAAACCGTTTTCTTCTATAAGCGATATTATTGCTCCCTCTAGGTTTCTTTCAACTGCGTCTGGTTTTATGATGCTTAAGGTTTTTTGAGTCATTTTTACTAATATTGTTATCTATGCCATAATGGTACAATTATTTTTTTAAAAAATCAATGAGGTTTTTATGGAATAAAAAAATAACTATTGTGTTTTATATGTATGTGGCATTTATGTTGATATTACGCGATTTACTTTGGTTCAAAGGCTTTTTATTATTGACATTTATTTTTTTATAATTAGCATTCGCGGGGACGAATTATTTTTAGAAAATGAATATTAAAAAAATATTTAAAATTCTTGTAGCGGTCATCACTATTTTTACTACGAATATTATAACAATAAACGCAGAAGAAGTTCAACAAAGAAGCATAAATAATTACCTAGACTACGTAAATTATGAATGGTGGTATAACTTTAATGATAGTAATTTGGAGAGGTACATATTAAAGGCTGTATTGAACAACAGTGATATAAAAATATTGGATTTTAGAGTTAAAGAATATGAAAACTTTGTAAAGTATACATTCGGTAAAGAATTACCAACGGTGTCTGCATCGTTGATGTACAACAATGTCAAAGATATTCCATTTAACAACATGTCCATAAAACAAGATGGTTTTATGTTGCCATTGAGTGTGAATTATGAACTTGACCTATTTGGCAAAAATAAATTGACTACAAAATCAGCAAAAAAACAACTTGAAATATATAATTATCAGTTGCAAAGTGCCTATATATCATTGGTATCTAGCGTATCTACAATTTATTTTAACCTAGTTAGATATAATAAAATCATTAGCTTATATGATGAACTCATATTGATAAAGCAGAAGATACTACAGGATGAAGAGAGACTTGTTAGAAATGGGTTAAGTAGGGATATAAAAAGCAATCAAATAAGACAAGAGGTTAGAACATTAAAAATTGACAGGATAAATATATTAAAGAATAGAGACGAACTGTTGACACAATTTGCTGTTATTTTGGGAGAAATGCCGTCAAAGGCACAAAATATAAAGATAAGTGGTTTTGATAAAATTGACTTTACCGGAAGTATGGATAATGCAATATCTTCAAACGTCATTTTCTATAGACCTGACGTATTAGCAGTTGAAAAACAACTGGAAAAGGCGGAAATTGATATAAAAATTGCCAGAAAAGAATTTTTGCCAACGATAAATCTTGGAGCCTCTTTGGTGTTTAATGATATGGGTGCCGGTGGTTTCTTTTCTTCAGGAAGTACCATAAAAAGTCTGATGGCGGGATTAACACAGCCAATATTTATGGGTGGAAGAATTAAATTCAATTTAAAGATAAAAAAAATAAAATATGAAGAGTTGCTTGAGGAATACAGAAAAACAACACTGCAGGCCGTTAAAGAAGTAAATGATAGTATGGTGAATATGATATATGATAACAACATAACAATAATGAACTTTAAAAATTATCTAAGTGAAAGAAAGAACTATGATGATTTCAGAACGCAATACAAAAACGGTTTGATATCCTATAGAGATCTATTGACCTATAAACAAAAGCTTATAGCAGCAGAAATTACATTAGTTAATTCAAAAATAGAGAATTACATTGATTATATAAGTCTGTATAAATCAACGGCAGGTTATATCGATAATAATTAATTGGAGAAACATAATGAAGAAGATAGTTTTTATAATAGTATTAATTGGTTGTTGTTTTGGTGTCTACTTTTCTTTTGATTATTTTTACAAAAACAACAGAGAAAAAGAAATAACCTTGTATGGTAACATTGACATAAGGCAAATAAATTTAGCATTCAGAACAGGTGGAAGAATTAGCTCTTTAAATTTTGAAGAGGGAAATACAATTAAAAAGGGTGATTTGTTGGCGGAAATTGATGCTGAACCTGTGTTGAACAAGTTAAAACAGGCAAAGGCACAGTTGGAAATAGCAAAAATAAATATGGAGAATGCAAATAGATATTACAAAAGAAATATTGAATTGTGCAGAAAGAAAACCATATCAAAGCAGGAATGTGACAACATAACCGTTAAAAGAGATGAGGCGAATGCCAACTATAAATATATGAAAGCTTTATATAGCGAAGTAAATACAAGCTATAATGATTGTAAATTATACTCCCCCAGTAACGGTGTTATTTTGGTAAGAGTTCAGGATGAGGGAGCAATAGTTGGTGTTGGAACACCAATATATACACTATCATTAAATGATAAAATGTGGGCAAAGGTGTACATAAGGGAAACTGAGTTGGGTAAAATTAAAATAGGTTCTAATGTTAAAGTTTATACTGATTCCACAAGTAAAGTTTATAGTGGACATGTTGGTTTTATATCACCAGTGTCTGAATTTACACCAAAAAATGTTGAAACCACATCATTGAGAACGGATTTAGTTTACAAAGTTAAAGTAGTAATTGATGATGCTGATGACTATTTAAAACAGGGTATGCCAATAACTGTGAAAATAAACTAATGTCAGAGGTTGCTTATGATCAATTCCATTGAAGTTGGTAAGGAGATATTAAAAAAACATTATGATAGACAACTGAAGGTGGCACAGGAAAAATACACAGGCGAGGATGTGTTTTGGGTAAATAAAAAATATAATCATTCGCTTGAAGTGTTTGAAATGTCGCAATATTTGATTGAAAATGAAGCAACGTTAAATGATCTTGATGATGATTTAAAATTATATGGACAGTTAGGGGCTCTGTTACATGATATAGGTAGAGCCTATGAAATAGGACATTTGAGAAAAAGTGTGATACCACACGGAATAGTTGGTGCGGATGTTTTAGTTAATGAAGAGCATGAGGATAATATTTTTTTGATATATTCGATGAAGTATCATGACGATCTTAATGCAGTTGAAAAAACATTGAATGAGTTGAACGAATTGAAGGTAAATGATAACGATAAAGAAAATATTATTTTATTGTTAAAACTTGTGATGGACAGTGATAGATTGTCGAATTATACGCATTTTAAGGATATAAACAAAAGATTTATAATAAGTAAAGAAAGATTACCGTTTTTTACTGAAAGTTGTTTGAATAGCTTTAAAAATAGGAAACTTGTAAATAATACAGAAAGAAAAACCGTATTTGATCAGATGTTAGGTTATATTTGTTGGAGCTACGATTTATTTTATAATGCCTCTAAAAAATTTATAAAAGAGAGCAATTGTCTTAGAGATCTGCTAAATATAATGAAGATTGAAATTAAAAATTTTGACAACAAAGACGAAAATAAACTTCTTTCGGTGTTTAATGATATAGAAAAACAACTTGTAGAGGACAACTTATTACATTAGGTATTTGTATGGTGGAAAAAGTAGTTTCAGTTAGTAATTTGGTAAAGAATTTCGGAGATAGCATAGCTGTCAACGATATATCGTTTGATATAAACAAGGGTGATATAGTCGGACTTGTGGGACCGGATGGAGCTGGAAAAACTACTCTGATAAGACTTTTAGTGGGACTATTGAAACCCACCTCTGGTAACATAAGTATTTTTAACCTTAATCCTATAGATGATACTGATAAATTGCATGAAATTATAGGTTATATGCCACAGAAATTTGGTCTATATGAGGATTTGACTGTACAGGAAAATCTCGATTTATATGCAAATTTAAGAGGACTTACGGAGGATGAGAAACGTGAATATTTTGCGGTCATGTTGTCATTTACCAATTTAAAAAAATTTACTGACAGACTAGCTGGACGACTTTCTGGTGGTATGAAACAAAAGTTGGGTTTGGCCTGCTCACTATTGGGAAATCCAAAATTTTTGCTTTTGGATGAACCAGGGGTTGGTGTTGATCCTATATCAAGACGAGAGTTGATGGCCATGGTGCGAGAATTGAGTAAAGGTGGTATGACCATATTATGGAGTACGTCATATTTGGACGAGGCAGAAAACTTTGATAAAACAATAGTTTTAAACAATGGAAAAATACTTTACGACGGAATACCTAGTGAATTGACAAAGACTATGGAAGGTAAAGTTTTTACTACGAAAGGACTTGACGTTAAAAATAGAACCTTATTGAGAAAAATATTAAAAAGCAGACAAAAAGTTATTGACGCCGTCATTGAGGGTGATTCTGTAAGGGTTGCTGTTGATAACAAAAAACTCATAGAAAGATTTAATTGTTACCTAAAGGAAACAAAACCAAGGTTTGAAGATGCAGTAATAAATGCACTTGGCGGTTGTCCCACTGGAGAATCTAAGGTGGCTAAAAATGTGGTTGTAGAAACAGACATGGAATACGTGATTGAAGCAAAGGATTTGACTAAGGTATATGGGACGTTTACTGCCGCCAATAAAATTAATTTTTCCATAAAAAGAGGTGAAATATTTGGACTTTTGGGACCAAATGGAGCTGGAAAATCAACAAGTTTTAAAATGATGTGTGGGCTTTCTAGACCTACTTTTGGAGATGCCTACATCATGGGTATAAACATGAAGGAAAAACCAGAAATAGCAAGGGAAAAGTTAGGTTATATGGCACAAAAATTTTCATTATTTTCCAATTTAACGGTGCTAGATAATTTAAAATTTTTTTCCGGAATATATGGACTCAATAAACAAGAACAGCAACACAAGATAGAACAAATGATCGAGGTGTTTGATCTTTGGGACTGTAGAAATATGGTTTCTGGTTTGTTGCCACTGGGATTTAAGCAAAGATTGTCGCTAGCTTGTGCCATAATGCACAACCCACCAATTTTATTTTTGGACGAACCCACAAGCGGAGTGGATCCATTGACCAGAAGAGAGTTTTGGAATCATATCAATTCTATGGTGGAAAGAGGGGTAACTGTTATGGTTACAACGCACTTTATGGATGAGGCAGAATACTGCGACAGAATAGCGTTGATATACAAGGGCAGAGCAATAAAAACTGGAAGTCCGACGGCACTAAAAATGGAAAATGAAACTATGGAGGATGCGTTCATAAGGACAATACAAGAATATGATGAAGAGCATGGAGAGGAAAGGGTATGAATGTAAAAATTTTTAATTCACTGATAAAAAAGGAATTTCGTCAAATAATTAGAGACTATAGTAATTTAATGATTGCTTTTCTATTGCCATTAATTCTGATGATAATCTTTGCCTATGCAATAAATCTTGATAATAACACTATAAAAATAGGTCTGCTAAGTGATGGCTACAGAGATAAAAACATTAGCCTAATAGATACATTTAAGGCAACTAAATTCCTTGATGTAAAGGAGTATAACAACAGAAGTGACATGGATAGAGATATTACCGCTGGAAAAATAAAGGCAATGGTAATTATACCTAATGATTTTATGAAAAATTTTTATTCCGGCAATGACACGGCTTCAATCCAACTACTTATTGATGGTAGTGATCCAAATATATCTACATTTGTTGATGGTTATGTTAATGGAGTTATGTCAAAATGGATAAAGGGTGTAAAAATTGAAAATGGACAAGATGCTAATTCAATAATAGATGTAACTACAGCCATTTGGTATAATTCAGATTTGAAAAGTATAAATTTTATACTACCATCATCGATAGCAATGATTATGACTGTTGTTGGTATGATACTAACGGCATTGGTTATAGCTAGAGAATGGGAAAGAGGAACGATGGAATCTCTGCTAACAACCAAAATTAGTAAAATGGATATTCTGTTGTCAAAATTCATTGCCTACTACTTTTTGACTTTGTTATCAGCTATTTTTTGTTCGGTTTTGTGTATCTGTTGGTTTAGAGTACCATTTAATGGTTCCTATATAGTTTACTTTTTAACGTCAACATTGTTTATTTTTACATCTTTGGGGCAGGGTATTTTAATATCTACACTATGTAAAAATCAATTTTTAGCGTCGTTATCTGCATCAGTTTTTGGACTTTTGCCCGCTACAATGCTTTCCGGAATGTTATTTGAAATATCATCCATGCCAAAAATAGTTCAGTTAATATCCTATATGGTACCATCAAGATATTTTAGTGCTTGTATAAGAAACCTGTTCAACGCTGGCAACATTTGGGAGGTGTTACTAACCCAAAGTTTATTTATGATTGGTTTTAGCGCATTAATGTTTATTTTAATTTATAGAAACACAAAAACTAGGCTAGAGTAATATGTTTAGATGGAATAGAATTTGGGCTTTAATAGTAAAAGAATTTAAGGTTACTTTGTCTAATAAAAGCAACAGGACAATGATTATATTTCCACCACTAATTCAGTTGGTTTTGTTTACTTATACGGCTACACTGGAGGTGAAGAAGGTTTTTATAGCTGTATATGATAAAGACAACACGGAAATATCTAGAAGTTTAACACAAAAGTTTGACAATACACCAATAGTTGAGCGAGTTTACAGGGTTGACAATGAAAAAGATATGAAAAAGTTGATGGATGCTGAAAAAATTTTTGCTGTTTTAACCATTCCACAAAATTTTTCAAAGAATATTTACAGTAACAATCCCACAAGTCTACAGGTGATAATTGACGGCAGAAGATCAAATGCATCACAGATAGTATCCAGTTACATTGGTAGCATAATACAAAAGTTTTCGGCAGAAATGAATGAATCCTCAAAGGTAAAAAGTCAAATTGAAATAAAAACAAGAAATATTTTTAACCCAAATCTGAATTACCAGTGGTTTATTTTAGTTTGTTTAACCGGTATTTTGGCTATGAATATGGCTTTTATGATAACAGCGTTGGCTATAGCACAGGAAAAAGAGCTGGGAACATTTGAACAGACAATAATATCACCATTAAAATCCTCAGAAATATTAATTGGTAAAACGATACCGGCAATACTTATAACTCTATTCGATGTTACGCTGTTAATCATAGGTTCCGTGATTCTATTTAGAGTTCCAATAGAGGGCTCAATTATAGTACTGTATTTGTGTATAATTATATTTTTACTGTCCATATCCGGAATAGGTCTTTCCATATCGACTGTGTGTAAAACACAGCAGCAATCGGTGTTGGGGTTGTTTATTGTAACATCTCCACTCATGATGTTATCGGGATTTATGACACCGATTGAAAATATGCCGGCATTTTTTCAGATGCTGACAAAAATTAATCCTTTGACATACTTTTTTGTGCTGTTGCGTGGAATATTTCTAAAAAATATAAGCGCAATAACAATACTGGAAAACGCTATTCCGATGTTGTTGATTGGAGTAGTAACACTGGTTTTTAGCTGGTGGTTCTTCAACAAAAACTTGGATTAATTCCGTAGACGTAAATTAAAACTATTATGTTTTTGCTAAGTTAAAAATACCACCGTGATTACTAGATTTTTTTTGAGTTTGCATTAGATGGCGGATAGGGAGGGATTCGAACCCCCGGAGGGCTTGCACCCTCGCCGGTTTTCAAGACCGGTGCATTCGACCACTCTGCCACCTATCCACAATTTCAATATTACTTCAATAAACGAAAAAATCAAGGTATTTTTATAAGAAAAATGTTGATTTTATAAAAATAATTAATTACAATGACTCTGTTTAAACTTAGTTAAAATTAGTTTAAATTTTATTATATTATTATTAATTAACATATCAACAAACTTTGGTGTCCTACGGGATTTTTGTTGATAAATGTTTAACCAAGGTATTAAAATGACAGAAGAAAAAGAGCTAGTCGAAGAAAGCAACGAAGAAGTTGTTGAAAATCAAGAAGAAACAGAAACTAAAGAAAATCAAGTACCATTTACCATAAGAGAACTGTTGGAAGCAGGAGCACATTTTGGTCATAGAACTATGAGATGGAATCCAAAAATGGCTCGATACATTTATGGTGCTAGAAATGGTATTCATATTATAGACCTGACACAAACAGCAATCCTACTAAATGAAGCTACTAGGATATTGAAAGAAGTTGTTAAAAAGAAGGGTAAAGTACTTTTTGTTTGTACTAAAAAACAGGGTGCTGAAAGCATTAAAGAATTGGCGGAAAATAACAACCAATTTTATGTTAACCATAAATGGCTTGGTGGTATGCTTACCAACTGGAAAACTGTTTCTCAATCAATAAAAAAAATTAGATTTATTGAAAGTCAATTGGCAGACGAAAATAACAAACTGTTGAAGAAGGAACAGATTGTTTTAAATAAACAAAAGGAAAAGTTGATAGACAACTTGGGTGGTATAAAGTCAATGGGAACTTTACCAGACCTCTTGTTTGTTATTGATACAGTTAAAGAAAGTTTAGCCATAAACGAGGCAAAATCTTTAGGAATACCAGTTATGGCTGTTGTTGATACAAATTCTGATCCGGATGTTATAGATTATCCTATTCCTGGAAATGATGACTCAATAAAAGCAATACAATTATACTGCAGAGTAATTAACGATTCTCTAAAGGATGTAAAAGTTGCTAGAACTGAAAAGAAGGCTACAACAGTTAAGAAAAAGATCACTGGTGCCGACAAGAAAGTTGTTAAAAAACCGTCTCTGAAAAAGGAAGTTAAAGAGAAAAAGGAAACCAAAGACGAAACGGTAGAGGAAACAACAAAAACAACAGAGGAGTAGACGATGGTAGATTTATCTTTAATTAAAAAATTAAGAGAAGAAACAAACTGCGGTATTGCTGATTGTAATAAAGCATTGGCGGCCTGCAATAATAATTTTGAAGAGGCAGTTGATTGGTTAAGAAAGAAAGGACTATCATCCGCTGCAAAGAAAAGTACCAGAATAACCACAGAAGGTTTGATTGCTATAAAAAACAATGGTAACAGTGCCTGTATGGTGGAGCTCAATTCTGAAACTGACTTCGTTGCTAGAAATGATAAATTCCAAGAGCTGGCTTTACACATAGCAGACGCTGGTTTGAAGGTTAAGAATAATGATAACTTTGTTGAAGAAGTTAAAGGTTATTCCAACATTAATGAAGAAATAACAAATAAAATTGCTGTTATTGGTGAAAATATACAGCTAAGAAGAGGTAAAACAATAGCAGTTGATGGTGGTGTTATAGTTTCCTATCTGCACAACGTTATCGCTCCAAATCTTGGAAAGATTGGTGTTTTACTTGCTCTAAAATCCAATGCTGATATAAACAGTCTGCAGGAAGTTGGAAAGCAAATAGCTATGCATATAGCTGCTTCTAAACCGGAATTTCTTGATAGAGAAAGTGTTCCGGCTGAAAGACTGGCAAGAGAAAGAGATGTTTTAATAGAACAGGCAAAAACATCCGGTAAACCACAAAACATTATTGATAAAATGATAGAGGGTAGAATAAAGAAATTCTATGAAGAAATTTGTTTATTGGACCAAGTATTTGTTATGGATAATGATAAAAAGGTTAGTGATGTTCTTAAGACCTTTGAAAAGGAAAATGGTACAAAGGTAGAAATTCAAGAATATTGTTTGTATATTTTGGGTGAAGGTCTAGAGAAAAAGGAAGATAATTTTGCTGAAGAAGTTGCTTCCATGCAGAAAAAATAAACATCAAGTTTTAATTCACAATGAAAATAGTACTTTGACATTTTGTTAAGGTACTATTTTTTATAAATAAAAATAAAATCTTTAATATTACTTTTCCACCATTTCAACGAAACTTCGTAAGATAACCTTTTCGCCACCTCTGCCAAAAATAACGGTCAACTTATCACCGTCTTCATGTTTAATGTAACCGTAACCGAATTTTTTATGAAAACATTTTTGTAAATTAAAACTTTTTCTATTATCGCTGACGTCACTAACTTTATTGGCATTATTTACATAGCTAACAACTCTAAAATTTTCACTATTTTTGCGTTTTTCGGCTGTGGATTCGTAATTTTCATCCGCATTCACATCGGTTTTGTTAAATCTATATTTATTTTCATCATAATTTTTCTTATAACCGTAGTAACTGTTGTAATAGTAATTTTCATTCGAATTATCAATAATATTCAATTTTTTTTCTGGAATTTCTTTTATGAAATCCGATGGTTCAAGTATTGCTATGTCTCCATGGTCATATTTATATTTAGAATAACTTATGTAGAGTCTATTCATTGCTCTAGTTATGGCTACATACGCCAGTCTTCTTTCCTCTTCGGTACTATTGTTTTCTTCCACAGACTTTGGACTAGGAAAAACACCCTCCTGCCAATTTGGCAAAAATACTGTATCGAATTCTAATCCTTTGGCCGAATGTATAGTTAATATATTTACAGCGTCAATGGTGTTTTTTTGGTTATTGTCACTAACTAAGCTTACATATTCCAAAAATTCACTTATATTTTCAAATTCTTCCAGCGTGTTTACAAATTCTTCTATATTTTCAACTTTATTTTTAGCCTCTATATCCTCGTTTTTCTCAACAAATTCAATAAACCTCGTTTCACTTAATATAACTTTCATTAGATCCTTTAGAGAAATATTTTTTACATTATTTTTCCAATCTCTAATTTTATTTAATAAACCCTTGAGTTCCTCTGCGGCTTTACCTTTAATGCTTGAACTATTGCACAACTCGGAAGCTGCATCCATCATAGATATATTTTTTTCATCGGATACATTTCTTATTTTATCTATAGTAACACTACCTATATCCCTTCTTGGTACATTAATGATTCTTTCAAATGATAAATCATCACCGGTGTTATTTATGAGTCTTAAATATGCTATACAATCTTTAATTTCTTTTCTTTCATAAAACTTTAATCCACCAACTATTATATATGGGATACTAGCCTTTAAAAGTACATCCTCTAATACTCTGGTCTGGTAACCGGCTCTGACTAAAATAGCCATTTGCTTATAATCACTAACAGCTGATGTACTTTTTAATCTATTAATTTCATCAACAATATACATAGCTTCATGTTTTACATCATTACACTTTACCAAACAAACCCTTTCTCCACTTTCTCCGCTGTTGGCATATAACACCTTTTTATGCCTATCTTTATTGTTTGATATGATACAGGAGGATACATCCAAGATATTTTGCGTAGATCTGTAGTTTCTTTCCAGTTTTAGTATTTTGGCCTTTGAAAAATCGTTTTTAAACTTCAGAATATTTTTTATTTGTGCTCCCCTCCAACCGTATATGGATTGGTCATCATCTCCAACACAGGTTATATTTTTTTTACTGTTTGAGTCTATTCCGCTAATTAACTTTAAAAATTCGTTTTGAACTGAGTTTGTGTCCTGATATTCATCAACAAAAATATATTTAAATTTGTTATTGTAGTATTCTTTTATTTCTTTTTTTGTCTTTAAAATTTCTATCGAATTCAACAACAGATCACAAAAATCAAACATATTTGACTTTCTTAATCTTTCGTTGTACCTGTTAAATACCTCATCAAACATATACAAATGTTCTCGCGAGCTGTTAACCATTCTGTCCTTTACTCTTGATATATTTTCCACATATTGTTTTGGTGAATATTCCTTTTGATCTATATCAAGTTCCTTCATTATTTGCTTTACTATCGTATTTTGTTCACTCTGGTCAACTATTATAAAATTATTATCAAAGCCAATAACATTACTGTGTTGTCGCAAAATTCTTACAGCTATTGAATGGAATGTACCTATCCACATTGAATTTGTATCAAGACCAGTCAAATCGTCAACCCTTTCCTTCATTTCATTTGCTGCCTTATTGGTAAAAGTCATGGCAAGTATTTGGGATGGGTAGCACATATTTGATTTTATAATATAGGCTATTTTTGATGTTATAACTTTGGTTTTACCTGTTCCAGCTCCGGCAAGTATCAAAAGTGGCCCATCATTGTATAAAACCGCCTCTATCTGTTCTTTATTTAGGTTATCCATTTACGGAAAACTCATTTATTCTTTTTATTTACAATATATTTTATACCTGTGTAAAGTCAAGCATTTTGCAATAACGATATTGATGCTGACGATATAAAATAGATTTTATGTTGATTTTATGACAGTTTTTTTCACATAATAAAATATTTATTTTTTTTCTTGAAAATAAAAAACTGTATTATATAATTACTTTGTATGGGCGATTAGCTCAGTTGGTTAGAGCATCTGCCTTACAAGCAGAGGGTCATAAGTTCGAGTCTTATATCGCCCACCATACATTCATTGGGATGCGGATGTAGCTCAGTTGGTTAGAGCGTCTGCCTGTCACGCAGAAGGTCGCGAGTTCAAGTCTCGTCATTCGCGCCAGATTAAAAAATCACAATTTCAACATAGTATTGCTTCAGATGGTTCTGTTTTCATAAAATGTATTGATTATAAAAAAAACCGTGTAATAATTCCGCTGAAATTAAAATAATTTTAAAAGTAATATGATTTTAGATAAATTTAAACAGCTGGAAAGTTTAATTGGTAATACTCCATTGTTGGAAATAACCTTAAAGTACAAAAATGAAATAAGAAAAGTATACGCTAAGGCTGAGTATTACAACTATACCGGAAGTATAAAAGATAGAATAGCTTACTACATTTTAAAAAAGGCTTATGAAACCAATTCAATTAAAGAAAGTGACATTATAGCAGAAGCCACCAGTGGAAATACCGGTATTGCATTTTCTGGTGTTGGTAGATTTTTAGGACACAGAGTAAAAATATTTATGCCAGAGTGGATGAGTGAAGAGAGAAAAAAATTAATATTGAGCTTTGGTGCCGAATTAAGGTTAACTACAAAAGAAGAGGGCGGTTTTGAAGGTAGTGCCAGATTGGCAGATGAGGAAGCAAAAAAAGGTGGTTATTTTCTACCACATCAATTTTCTAACGATTATAATACAGAGGCTCATTATAACGGTACCGCCAAAGAAATAGATAAGCAAATACTGAAATTTACAGATAAAATTGATGGTTTTGTTGCCGGTGTTGGTACAGGTGGAACATTAATGGGTGTTAGTAACTATTTTAAAGAAAAAGATAGTAATTTTAAATCCTTCCCACTGGAACCAACTAATTCCGCAATAATGTCCGGTATGAAGAATCTGGAAGAGCACAAAATTCAAGGTATAGGTGATGGTTTTATTCCGGATATAGTTAAACTGAATAGGTTGGATGACATAATTACGGTTGACCAAGATGATTCCATAATTGTATCTCAAATGTTAGCGAAGACATTTGGTTTGGGGGTTGGAATCTCTTCCGGTGCTAATCTTTTAGGTGTTTTGAAGGCTCAGGATACAATTGGTAAAAACAAAGTCATAGCTACTGTGTTTGCAGATGATAATAAAAAATATCTATCAACCGATTATTCGAAAAAAATTGACATGAAGGACAATTTTATGTCAAAAGACATAGAATTTTTGGATATAAAGGCCGTAAGATAAGCTTTTTAATGAATGATATGGACCCATAATTGCAATTATGGGTCTTTTTTTTGTACAAAAATACTAGTGAGATAGTTTAATCGTATATACGCTTTATCAATTAATATTTCACCTCTCCCCGTCCACTTTAAACCAAGGTTAAAAATCAACAGTTTTTTTGATGAATATGTAATATTTATTACTTCTTATTTTATTCTTATTTAATTCTTATTTTATTCCTTTTTTTATTCTCTTTAAATGATTAAATTACATTAATACAT
>JAFVEQ010000012.1 GCA_017475895.1 Rickettsiales bacterium | reverse complement strand
TTAATTAAATAAGTTAATAAAATAATAAGTTAATTAGCCTCTCCTTCTAGTGTTCTTAAGTTAGCATCGGTTATTTTAACGTTTAAAATATCGCCATTATTAAGTGTTCTGTTGCTTTTTATTATAACGGCCTGCAAATACGGAGTTCTACCAAAAAATAATTTTTCATTATTTTCTGCTGGATTTTCAATTAAAACCTCCATTGTTTTGCCAATGCAATTTCTATTAAAATCTATCTGCTGTTGGTCCAGTACAGCCTGCAGTCTATCAAGTCTTTCGGCCTTGATGTTTTCATCAATTTGATTCGGCATTTTTATACCAACGGTGTTCGGTCTAGGACTATATTTAAAGGAGAAGGATGAAGCGTATTTAACCTGTTCCACCAGAGATAGTGTTTCTAAAAAGTCCTCTTCAGTTTCGCCGGCAAATCCAACTATAAAGTCTGATGATATGGCAACATCTGGAACATGTTTTCTAATTTTTTCCACCAATTCCAAATATTGTTCTCTTGTGTATTTTCTGTTCATTGCCTTTAGAGTTTTATTTGATCCCGCTTGAGCCGGCAGATGTATAAATGGCATTAATTTTTTTAAATCTTTGTGGGCAAAAATTAGGTCATCTCCAAATTGTGACGGGTAACTGGTGGTGTATCTTATCCTTTCTATACCATTTATATCATTAACCTTGTATATAAGTTCAGCAAGTGTTGTGGTCCTACCGTTTTTATCTTTTCCATTGTAATTGTCTACATTTTGACCCAATAGATTTATTTCTTTTACGCCAGCATCCACAAGTATTTTTGCTTCCTCAATGATTTCCTCAACTCCTCTTGAATATTCTCTACCTCTGGTGTAGGGTACAACGCAGTAGGAACAAAATTTATCACATCCGGCTTGAACCGCTATATTTTCGCTAACACTTTTGACATTTCTAATGGATGGCAGAGAGGCAAACTTTTCCTGTGTTTTAAAATCTATATCAATCACGTGTGTTTTTTCTTCGTTTTTAATCTGTTGCAAAACCTTGTCCACCATGTCGCCTATATTGTGATAGGACTCACCACTCACAACTATATCAACTATAGGCATTCTTTTAAAAATTTCTGCTCCGTCCGCTTTAGCGACGCATCCGGCAACAATCACAATGAGATATTCACCATTTTCAATCTTTTTTTGTTTTATTTTTTTAATCTTTCCCAATTCTGAAAATATTTTCTCACTTGCTTTTTCTCTTATGTGACACGTATTCATTATGAATATATCACACTCTTCGATTTTATCTGTTGATTCATAACCCTTCAACTGTAAAATGTCTGCCATTCTTGACGAGTCATAAACGTTCATTTGACAACCAAAGGTTTTTATATATAATTTTTTCATTGACACTTTTTAATTCGTTGTTATTATTATCTTGTAAAAGATTTTATTTTCAAGATATTTTATGACTGACAATGATGATTGTATATTTTTAGCTGTTGGAACGAATTTAGGAAATAGAAAACAAAACATACTGGATGCTATACGCAAGTTATGGGAGAATAAAATAAGCGTTTTGCAGGTATCACCTCTGTACGAAACATCGGCGTTACTGTTGAAACATTCACCCAGTAGCTGGAATATACCGTATTATAATTGTGCCATAAAGATTAAAACGGATGTTGAGCCTCTAGAGTTGTTACATATTCTAAAAAAGATAGAAAAAGAAATGGGGCGAGATTTTACCAACAAATGGTCGCCCAGAATTATTGATTTAGATATAATTTTTTATAAAAATCAGAATGTAAATTTACCGGAATTGACAATACCACACAAATCCTATAGAGACAGAAGTTTTGTGTTGGATCCTCTGTCTTTTTTATGTCCAGAGAGGATAAAGGACTACTACGTAGAACAACATAGACCGCTTTTTATGGGGATAATAAATATTAGTCCAGATTCATTTTCCGGTGGCGCCGGTGATAACTTTGTACAGGTTTTTGAAAATTGGGTTGAAAATAATGTTCAAATTATAGATATTGGGGCGGAGTCAACAAATCCAAATTCTAAAGCAATAACGGCGACCGATGAAATTAACAGATTAAAGGATGTTTTTGAGTATATAAAAAATAAAAAATTTGATGAACTGAGACCAATATTAAGTATAGATACATATCATCCGGAAACAGCAGAAATAGCAATTAAAAATGGTTTTGATATGGTTAACGATGTGTCCGGCTTTGAAAATGAAAAAATGCTTGATCTAGCAAAAGATAATAAAAATGTAAGGTTTGTCTTTTCACATAATTTAGGTGTTCCGGCAAATAAAAACGTTGTGGTTCCAGATGAAAAGAATATTATTGAGGAATTGGAAAAGTGGCTGGAGCATAAATTAAATATTTTTGACAAAAATGGTATAGAGAAAGAGCAAATTATTTTTGATGTGGGTATAGGCTTTGGCAAAACGCCGTCTCAAAATTTACAGATACTGCAGAATATAGAAAATTTTCACAGATATGGTGTAAAGATTGCTGTTGGACACTCCAGAAAATCTTTTATGTCTGTATTTACGGAGGCAATACCCATAAACAGAGATATTGAAACAATAGCAATATCAATGAAATTGGCAAATAAAGTTGATATCATAAGAGTCCATACGCCGGTGGAGCATAAGCGTGCTTTATTGGCGCAGGAACATATTAATAACCAATTTGTTTAGTGCATTAACTTAATTATTTTTGTTTAACATACGACTTGCCATGCTTAACAAGACCCTCTTGTAGTCCAGCTATATCTACTTTTCTTATTGGTTTGTTTATGGTGTTATTTATATCCTGTTGATCGCTTGCGTTAATATTATAATTTGTTAATCCACCAAGATTTGGTTTGTTGTCAATATCTTTTGTTGCAACCTCTAATATGTTTTGCATATGTATGTTGTGATCTTGTTGTTTTTCTGATAAAAGTTTATAACCTGTTTCATATTTACAATTTAAATATTGTTTAAGTCTTTCTCTACATTCATTTGTCAGACCAGCATACTGCCTTTTAAAGTCAGTAAGATAATTGTCTCTTTTTTCTACCATGTTATCAATATTACTATTATCAATATTTTCCTCAAGGTAGGTGTCGGCGTATTTATTAAAGGCATCAAGAGCGGTGTTAAATGATAATTGTTCCTTATTTATTTTGCTTGTTAATAGGATAAATTCTTGTTTTTTAACTCTGTTTATTTCTATATCTTCCGGATATTTTTCATTTATTTGTTGCTCTAGACTTTGTTTCTCCTCCTGTGTTAACTTTAAATATCTATCTGTAAAGTATTTGAGACTTTCATCTTTAGCCTCTAACAATTCTTTTTTATTTGGTGTTGAATCAAGGTCTTTTCTAGTCACAATACCAACATAATCATTAAAGTTATTGAATATTCTATTTATCTTATCTTTTCCAGTTAAGGTATTATCCAGCATGGTTGGTATTAAACGTGTTGTGCCTTTATAAATTTCTGCAAAATTTTTTTTATATAGATCTGTTTTTATTATTTCATCAAATTCTCGTATTCTATTACTAAACAAGTTTAGAAACTTATCTTTACAACCATTTATCAAATTATTTACCACTTCAAGTTGTATTGGCGCTTGTCTATTATTAGGGTTTGATTCTATTGCTCGTTTAATACTGGTTAATCTTGATAATTTATATAAAAGAACTCTTTGTTGTTCGTTATACTTTTCTGATGTAGTTTTAAATGAATTAATATTAAATGTTCTAACAAAATTATTTACTGATTCGAAGTATCTTATGTAGTCTCTTTCGTCTTTAGGTGTCACCAACAATTCTTTTTGATCTTTGGTTTTAATATACGACATTAGCATAGCCTGTTCCAGTGCATTTAGACCACAATCGCAATTACGATCATTTATGTTCCCATTTATTTCGAAGTCTTCGTATTCATAAACATCCCTGTCAAAACTGTTTTGCTTTAAATAGGCCAACTTATAATGTGTATTATTAACATTTATGACATATATGTTGTCATAGTACGGCAATTTAAGCATTGGCGCTACGCTTATTTCACCATTGTTTATTGGTTTATTTCTATCTTGAATGGATATGGTTTCAATGTTTTCTTTCTTGTTATTATTTTTTTTAATGCTACTTTTTTGTTCTACAGTAGGTGTATTATCTCTCTTGATATTGTTTATGGTGTTATTATATACCATCATGTTCGGCACAACCACATTATTTGGCATAACCACACCATACCCTGTCATATTTGGTGTATTGATATTACTAAATACACTGAAATTGCTGTTTTGTGGTGGATATACCACATATGGAGGTACCATATATCCTGTTGTATAAAACATATTGTTACTGTTTAGCTGAGATGAATTACTCTGTTCTGAGCTTACATTTTCTTCTGTCTGTAAAGATGTTGATGTTTCCTGTGTTTCTCTAGAAAACGTTTTATAGGTTAGTATTTTAGGTTCACCCATGTTACGGTTTATCACATCCCATGCGTTAATGTTACCAATCAATAGTGGGGATACTATATTAGTTTTTGATATTTGTATTCTATCACTATGTGGCAGAAATGGAATAACTGACCTTAGTGCTTCGTTATGTATCATTTGCAGCGGTGCTATTGTCCCTTTTATGTCATCAAAAAACGCATTGGATGCTTCTATAATATCCTCACCAAACTTATCACTTAATTCTTTGTCTATTTCTTTGATTAGATTTTCGTAGGCGTTTTCATCTTCATTGTTTATATTTTCATTATTACCAGTATTAGATTTATCATCTATATTTTTAGTATTAAGTTGCTGTTTGTTTTTGATAATGAAATCAATGTCGTCCTCCTCCTCTATATCAAAATCATAATCAAGATCATATTCTTTAGAATCGTCTACTGTAGATTTCTGCTCTTCTTTTGTTTCCATTTCTGTAAGAAAATATTATACATACTGCCCATTCTACATTAATTTGCGTTAGTAGGCAATTTTTCTATTGATTATCAAAAAAATGATTTTATATTGTTAATAATTAAATAAAAATAAAAAATAAATGTTAGAGATAAGAGATGATTTAGTGCCAATAGTAATAGAACAAACTTCTAGAGGTGAGAGGTCATTTGATATTTTTTCAAGACTATTAAAGGAGAGGATTATATTTTTAAATGGAGAAGTTAACGATGTTATGTCATCTCTGGTGGTTGCTCAGCTGTTGTTTTTGGAGTCTGAAAATGCTGAAAAGGACATATGGATGTACATTAATTCACCTGGTGGTGTTGTAACATCTGGTTTAGCCATTTATGATACAATGCAATATATAAAACCAAAAGTTGCCACCGTTTGTATGGGGCAGGCTTGTTCTATGGGTTCACTGTTGTTACAGGCTGGAGCAAAAGGAAAAAGGTTTTCATTACCAAATTCTAGAATAATGATACACCAACCGTCCGGAGGTTATCAAGGTCAAGCTACCGATATAGAAATACATACAAAAGAAATTTTGGACACAAAAAGGAAATTAAATGATATTTATGTAAAACACACAGGTCAAAAACTATCTGTTATCGAAAAAAATATGGAAAGAGATAATTTTATGTCTCCGGAAGAGGCTCTAAAATTTGGACTTATAGATAAAATAATAGAAAACAGAGAAGAGTTGGAAAACAATAATTAACTATAAATTTAATTATAAACTTGATTTATTAAATATAATTACTATATATTATCCAGTAAGATTACAAGTAAAGAGGAAGTTCGTGAGTAAAGATAACACAACAAACAATAGAGAAGAGAAGGTTTTATGCTGTTCTTTTTGTGGTAAGACACAGAAGGAAGCTAGAAAGTTAATAACTGGTCCAGGTGTTAATATATGTGATTCCTGTGTATCTTTATGTGCGGAAGTTGTAAACAATGAAGTAAATAATGAAGAGTTTGATTTTCAGAAGGTAAAGTTGAAACCAAAGGATATAAGCTCCATTTTGGATGATTATGTTATAAGACAGGAGGATGCTAAAAAAACTCTTGCGGTTGCTGTGTATAACCACTACAAAAGAATAACTAACAGCGAGAATCTTCTAAAGGAAAAAGATGACACAGAGCTATCAAAATCAAATATTTTGATGATAGGAAGCACTGGTTGCGGTAAAACTCTTTTGGCTCAGACGTTAGCTAGAACTTTGGATGTACCATTTGCTATAGCGGATGCTACGACGTTGACGGAGGCTGGTTATGTTGGTGAGGATGTTGAAAATATTCTTTTAAGACTAATACAGGCGGCAGATTTTAATATAAAAAAAGCTGAACACGGTATAATTTATATAGATGAAATAGATAAAATATCAAGAAAAAGCGAAAATCCATCCATAACTAGAGATGTGTCTGGTGAAGGTGTGCAGCAGGCTCTGTTAAAGTTAATCGAAGGAACGATGGCAAGTGTTCCGCCACAGGGTGGAAGAAAAAATCCTATGGGGGAAATGATACATATAAACACACAAAACATATTGTTCATATGCGGTGGTGCTTTTGAGGGATTGGAAAAAATTGTGGCAAATAGGATAAATAAGCACAGTATTGGTTTTGAGGCTAGTATAAAAGAAAGTGATGATGTGGAAAAAAGTAAGCTACTAAATATGGTTGAGCCTGATGATTTGGTTAAATATGGTATAATACCGGAGTTAGTGGGAAGATTACCAATAATAACCTGTCTTGAAGATTTAAATAAAGAAGCACTGGTTAAGATATTAACTGAACCTAAAAATTCTATAGTTAAACAGTATAAAAAGTTATTCAAGTTGGATAATGTGGACTTAGAGTTTACTGATGATGCTTTGGATTTGATAGCTGATAAGGCAATGTCTAGAAAAACAGGGGCTAGAGGATTAAGGACAATAGTGGAAAACATTTTGAAGGATACAATGTTTGAGGTTCCGTCAAAGGACAACGTTGATAAGGTGATAATTGATGTTAAAGTTTCTAATAAAGATAAAAAATTGGATACAAAAATACAGTATAAAGGAGAATAAAATGTTATTGAGAAAAGAATTTTACCTATTACCAGTGAAGGAAATGGTAATTTTTCCAAATTCCTCAACAGTTTTAATTGTTAATAATCAAAGAAGTATATTGACCGTAGAAAATGCCTACCTGAATAATGAAAAAATATTGTGTGTGGCGGAAAAAAGCGGTCTGATAGGTGATGTAAATAAGAGAGAAGACTTGTATGATGTTGGGACTATGTGTGAAATAACGCAGAAAGTTAGTTCACCAAGTGGTGAGTTGAGAGTTTTTGTTAAGGGAATTGACACCTATAAATTGGAAAAGTTGACAACTAAGGATGGTTGTTTGTTTGGTGTTGTTAAAGAGATTAGAAAGACAAGAATTACTGAAAATATTGATGAATTGGAAAGAGTTAAAAAGGTTGTGTTGAATAAAGCTGAAATGTTTTTTAGTCACCACACTGGAAATTCTCTAGATTTGATACAATTTTTTAAAAATATACAGAACAACAACGATATAATTTATATACTAACAAATATATTGAATATAGATGTACAGGCAAAACAAAGCGTTTTGGAGGAAAGAAGTGTTACAAAACAGTTTATAAAAATAAATCAATATTTGGAAATAGAGAAAAGTTTAATAAACACAGAAAGGGAAATAAACGATAAAATTGACAGAAAACTACAGGAACACCAAAAGCAATTCTATCTGAGGGAAAAGTTAAAGGTTATTAGGGATGAACTTAAGGATAAGGATGAAATTGATGGTGATGGCGATAAAGATGATATAAAGCAGTTAAAAAATAAGTTTCAAACGTTGTTGGTTAATGACGATGTTAAAGAAAAATTTAATAACGAAATCAAAAAATTATCCGGAATACCTACATTTTCACCGGAGTATTCAAATATAAAAGATTATTTGGATTGGATTGTAAGTTTACCTTGGAATAAAAGTGATTCTGTGACAACCGACATTAAAAAAGCAGAGGAAATTCTTAATAGAGATCATTATGGTTTGGATGAAATAAAGGAAAGAATAGTTGAATTTTTAGCGGTACTGCAAAAAACAAACAAATTAAGTGGTCCGATAATATGTCTAGTTGGCCCTCCGGGAGTCGGTAAAACATCGCTCGCTAAATCAATAGCTGAGGCAACCAATAGAAAATATATAAAAATATCATTGGGTGGTGTTAGAGATGAGGCGGAAATAAGAGGACACAGGCGAACCTATGTTGGTTCTATGCCAGGTAAGGTTATTCAATCAATGAGAAAAGCAAAAACAAATAATCCACTGATATTGTTGGATGAAATTGATAAAATGAGTTCAGATTATAAGGGTGATCCGACATCTGCGATGTTGGAGGTTTTGGATCCTGAACAAAATAAGTCATTTAACGATCATTTTTTGGAATTGGAATATGACTTATCAAATGTTATGTTTATAGCTACGGCGAATAGTCTGCAGGAAATACCAATACCACTGCGGGACAGAATGGAAATAATAAAATTGTCTGGCTACACTGAGGATGAAAAATTACAGATAGCAAAAAAATATTTAATTAAAAAGCAACTGGAGCTTCATGGATTAAATGATGGTGAATTTAAAATAACCGATGAGGCAATAGTTAAGATAATAAGAAATTATACGTTTGAAGCTGGTGTCAGAAATTTGGAAAGAAATATTGAGACTTTGATAAGAAAAACAACAAAAAAACTGGTGGAAAATAGCCGAGCTAAAAAAGTTGTTATTAACGTTGGTAATCTAAAGGATTATTTGGGAGTTGAAAAGAATTCCTATAATGAGGCAAATAAAGAGGATAAAGTTGGTGTATCCACTGGGCTTGCCTATACAGAATTCGGCGGTGACTTACTGTATATTGAAGCATTAAAGTTTGATGGAAGTGGAAAATTACTCATAACCGGAAAACTTGGTGATGTTATGAAGGAGTCTGTTGAAGCTGCATTCAGCTACGTTAGATCAAAGGCGAGTGAAATTGGTATAACATCTAAGGTGTTTAATAAATATGATTTTCATATACATGTTCCGGAGGGGGCAACACCGAAGGACGGACCGTCTGCCGGTGTAGCAATATCAAGTGCTTTAATGTCTACATTGTCTGGTTTAAAAGTTAGAAGTGATACGGCTATGACTGGTGAAATTACCTTGACCGGTAAGGTTTTACCCATTGGTGGTCTGAAGGAAAAACTGTTGGCCGCTTTGCGTGGTAATATAAAAAATGTCCTTATACCGCAAGAGAATGTTAAGGATCTTGAAAAAATACCAGATAAGGTGAAGAAAGGATTAAATATTAAGGCAATAAAAACCATAGAAGAGGCGTTTGAATTTTTGTTGGTGGGTTATAGCAAAAGAAAAGGAAAAAGTAACATTAAAACTAAAGACAAAACGAAAGTAAAAGCGAAGGTAAAAGTAAAAGCATAGGTAATAAAAACGGATTTTTTAAATGAATTGGAGAGTATGATCGGACGATTATTTTGTTTGTTTATACTTTCCATCTGTTGTGGACCCAAAACCATTGAGTTATGTTTTCTCTAACCCATTTTTCTAAAATATCATTAATCTTTTGCAGGTACATCTCCTCGCTTTCATTGTTGCCTAAACTTTCCAACTTTTCAACCCTAATATTAAACTTAACAAGGTTTTTTATTCTGATGGTTCTCATACCATAAACCGAGAAACCAAATTTTTTAACAAAGGAATATATGCTTCTATTTGTGTAACTTAATCTATTAAAAAACTTTAGCGCAATACCGTTTTGTATATTCCTCTGGTCGACTAAAATGACGACATTTTCACCATTCTTCAATGCTTTAATTATTTTTAGGGCGGCATTATTATGTTTAGCAATCATTTTTATACCTAATGCTTCCCTTAAATTTGCGGTGTATTTTGGTTCTATATACGGATTATTTGATTCTCTAAATACAACGGAGATTTTTAAACCGCTATCCCTTAGTGCTCTTAAGCCCATTTCCCAATTCGATAGATGAGCAGAGAAAATTATACTTCCGGTTTTGTTATTTTTTATTTCTTCGATGTAATTTTTATCAATTATATCAACATAATTAAATATTGTATTGTCTTTCATTCTGTAGATATATGGATATTCACCAACAAATTGTCCTAAATTGTACCACACCATGAACATTATGTAAATTCTTCTAATTAATGGTAGTTCTGGCATCGTGTATTTAAGGTTTCTTAAAACTAGGTATGTTGTTGGTATGAATGGGGAAATTAGCACAGCTAAACATCCAAAAATGCAACTCATGATTCCTATTGGAAGTATTTTTGACAGAAAAAAAACGAATTTTACACCACAGAAACCTAAAATGTCACAAAATCTATTAAATATACTTTTATTTTCTTTACTCATAGTAGTATTTTTTCCAATTCATCAGCGTTTATGTTAATAAAAATATTAAAACAATCAACAATATTTTTGTATTTGTTGCTTAACTTTACCCAATCCTTTTTTGTGGTGATTAGTTTGTGACCTAATTTTAACATTTTTTCAATGTCGCAATCACTATATTTATGATGATCTTCAAAGGAAATAAAATCAATTACCTGTATACCATTATCATCTAGGGTTTTTTTGAATTTTTCCGGTCGTCCTAAACCACAAAATGCTATATATTTATCACTCTTAAATTTTTCTGCATTTTCGGCAATTATGTTGCTTTTTACAATATCAACATTGTATTTGTCACACAATTTGTCTATATACTCGTTATCTCCATTATTTAAAATAACAACATCGATTTTTTTATATACGTCAACAAATAATTCTCTTAATGCTCCGGCTGGTAATATAAAACCATTTCCTATACCAAAATTTCCGTCTATAACCAGTAGCACTTTGTCTTTATAAAATGTTGGATTTTGTAGACCATCGTCCATTATTATATAATCATAATCATAATTTTCATTTATATACTTTAATCCAGAAATCCTATTTTTTGATACGAATACGTCACCATTTTCAAAAAGTAACAGTGGTTCATCTCCGACAACATCAGCTCTTGAATTGCTATCCAGTTT
Organism: Rickettsiales bacterium; assembly: GCA_017475895.1. Classification (GTDB taxonomy): domain Bacteria; phylum Pseudomonadota; class Alphaproteobacteria; order Rickettsiales; family UBA1997; genus RGIG8782. The sequence continues at coordinate 64,828 of JAFVEQ010000012.1, read as the reverse complement.
AACAATTCCTTTAAAATTTCCGCCATAACCTTTACTTAGGAAACAAAAAGTTTTATTGTTTTTCTTTAATATTTTAGCAACTTCGATTGCTACCGGTGTTTTACCGGATCCTCCGGCAACTATGTTACCAACACATATTATTGGTATCTTTGATTTGTAAGGTTTAAAGTTTATAAGACACCTAATTTTATAGCACAGATAGTACAGAAGCGATAACGGTAACAGGCTATAACTTATAATGTTTTTTCTGTTCCAAAATTTAGGTGTTTTCATAAATTAAAGATCTTCTTTTCTTAACTTCATTGTAGGAAATGCTATAACATCTCTAATTATATCTTGTCCCGTTAGAAACATGATAAGTCTGTCGATTCCAATACCAACACCACCCATCGGAGGCATACCAAATTCCACAGCATGTAGAAAGTTTTTATCCATAGGTTGTGCCTCTTCGTCAAATTCTCTATGCTTTTCCTGTTCATGTAGCCTGAAACCTTGATCTATTGGATCATTCAATTCACTATAGGAGTTACACAGTTCTTTTTGTGCAACGTAACCCTCAAATCTTTCCACGAGGCCTTTCTTACTTCTGTGGGCTTTTGTTAATGGGGAAACTTCAACCGGATGATCTATAACAAATGTTGGTTGAATTAAATGTTCTTCAGCTGTTTCTTCAAATAGCTCAACCAGCAATTCACCTTTTTCTTTTTTTGTTTCAATATTACTTTTATATTTTTTTAACTCCTCAATAACTTCGTCTTTTGTTATGTTTTCTGGATCTATTTTTGCATATTCTCTAAGTCCGTCATAAATTGATAATCTTTTCCATGGTGTTTTAAAATTTACATCAAAACCTCTTACTTTTAGTGTAGTACCTCCGTTATTTATTTTTTTAACAATACCTTCAATTAAAGTTTCCACCTGTTTCATTTGATAGTTATAGTCAGTGTATGCTTCATACCATTCTATTGAGGTAAATTCCGGATTATGCGTTGCATCGCAACCTTCATTTCTGAAGTTTTTACATATGGTAAATACTTTTTCAAAACCACCAGCTATTAATCTTTTTAAATATAATTCTGGTGCTATTGATAGATATAAGGTCATATCCAAATCATTGTGGTGTGTTGTAAATGGTCTAGCACTAGCTCCGCCGTAAATTGGTTGTAGCACAGGAGTTTCAACTTCAACAAACTTTCTTTCAAATAGAAACTGTCTTATTTCGTTGATTATTTCACATCTTTTTTTAAATACCTCTCTAACTTCCGGATTCATAGTCATGTCTATAAATCTTTGTCTGTACCTTAATTCCATATCGGTTAAACCATGGAATTTTTCAGGCATCGGAGCAATGGATTTTGACAGAAGCTCAATTTTTTTACAGTGTATACTTACTTCTCCGGTTTTTGTTTTAAATACAAAACCTGTAACACCTACAAAATCACCAATATCAAGACAAGATAAAAGATTATTTTCTTTTTCAGTTAATTCTGGTTTTTGTAAATATATCTGTATTCTTCCGCTTTCGTCATAGATATCGTAGAACGCTGCTTTACCCATCTTTCTTCTTAACATCAACCTTCCGGCTACGGAATAAATATCATTCTCTCTGTGTTCCTCTTCATCAAGACTGCCATATTTTTCAATTAGTTCATTAGCATGAATAGTTTGATTAAAATTGTAGGGATATGGATTTATACCCAAGTCTTTCACCTGTTGTAGTTTCTGCAGTTTTTGTTTATCAACCGTCTTTGATATTTTTAAATAATCCTTATAATTTTCTGCCATAAAATCTATTTTTTGTTGTAACATAAAGATTATAAACCTCTTTATTTAATTAACAAGATTTTTGTTGATTTTTATTTTATGATAAATATAATCCACTTGTTGCCACATTAGCTCAGCTGGTAGAGCAACTGATTTGTAATCAGTAGGTCGGGGGTTCGAGTCCCTCTTGTGGCACCACTAAAATTCATTTTGATGTATTTATTCCCTTAAATTTTTAATTGTTATCATTTGAAGAAAAAATATTCTTTTATTTTTTTTATATTATCTGTATTCTTAATTACCATTGAAACACTTATCGACACCGCAATGGTGAGCGCGGCGGGAATTGAACCCGCGACAACTTGATTAAAAGTCAAGTGCTCTACCTACTGAGCTACGCACTCACATGGTGATCTCTACGGGATTTGAACCCGTGTTGCCAGGATGAAAACCTAGTGTCCTAACCGCTAGACTAAGAGACCTCCTGCATTCACCTCGTGAGTATATAATTTAAATTGTAAATGTCAAGCAAATAATTTCATAAAATTACGATTTTACACTTTTTACAAACATAACTATACATCAGACGGCTAATATCATTGATGTAACCTTGTTGTGACGGCTATCTACTCAAATTTTAGTACAACACCAACCATTGCAATGTCGCCTTTATATTTTGGTTGAGTTGTGTCATTTAAAATGCTTGAAGTATAGCTGGTGTATTCACCATAAATAGATACTCCCTTAGTTATATTTTTCTCCAGAGCAAATGAAGTGGAAACAAATTTAGTATAATCTTTATATTTACCCTCAAATCTCGTTACGCTCAGTGATATACTTTCTAATTCATAGGCGAAACCATAGGTTAAATATGTTCCCTTTTTGATTGGATAAGCACTGTATATGTTAGCATTATTTGTTGTATCAATGTCTATTTTGACGTTTCCGATGGAGCCGGCTAGGGTTAAGCCGAAGTAATTAACATTGACGCCAAGTTCTGCGGATGTGAAATTATTTTGTATATCTTCTTTAACTCCATCTGTTTTGTTGCTGGAATTGGATATGTTTTTTTCACCAACTGCTGATATAGCTATACCCAGATTATCAAATGTATTGATGTAGCTTACACCAAAGTCCAAAAACATTCCTGTGTCTACATCATCTGTTATTGATATATTATCGGTGTTTAAATATTCTTTTTTAAGCTTTGTATTTGGTGTTATACCAACAGCCAACTGAAAGCCAAAAAATTCTGGTGTATAAAAATTTACTTTAGTTAAGTATCTAGTATCCTCCCACATATCAATATCTAAACTGCTGTTCATGTAACCAAAATTTTGGTTTAGCAGTGAATTAGGATATAACAAAAATGCATAATCGCTTTGCAGTGTTATAGTTCTGGCAAAATTACCTCCCATACCACCGGAGCCAAGTGCTATTGTATCTGCTCCTACCTTCATGTTGTTAAATACCGATGTTGTGTTACCAAATTCTATTCTACCATAGTAGGAATCTATGTAGCCATAGTATCTATTCATCACACTTGTGTATTTGTTATCTATATACGGAATATAATGTATTCCAATTTTTGTTAATTCATCAATTTCCTTTTGCAGATGTATATCTACAGATATTTCATTTTCAGAGGTAGTTTTAGCATTTTTACTACTGCTATCGGTACTACCATCACTATTTTCCTTTTGAAAGGAACTATAATCGAGCCTGAAATTTCCATAACCGCTTATTTCAATGTTGTGATCGGTTGTGAATGTGGAATTTTTGATATATGAGTGGTTACTTGATATTTGTTGTGCCTGTACCAACGATGGTAAACAAACAATAAACTGTACAAGAAACAAAGTAAAATATAGCTTAACGCTTGTGTTGTTGCCTTTGGTGATATTATTACTCATTATTTAACTATTATTTTCTACAAATTGCCATTAGGATACTACATTTTTGGATATAGTCAAGTAATTTTTTTTTAAGATGAAAAAATGGTGCTGACTAACGGTCGTTGTATAGCGTGTAAAATGGTATAAAAAATGTAAAATATTTTATTTTTTCTATTGAAAGTTAAAAATATTATTATAACATCAAAACATGTTTACACATGAATATTAATTAATTTTAAGGGAAATGTTTTCATTAACTTCGAAAGACATAGCGATAGACTTGGGAACGGCAAATGTTTTGGTATATTTAAAGGGCAAAGGAATAGTTTTAAATGAGCCGTCAGTGGTGGCTTTAATAAACAACAATGGTAAAAAAGTTCCCTATGCGTTTGGTAAAGACGCAAAAATGATGTTGGGGCGAACTCCGGCATTGATAGAGACAATTAGACCGATGAAGGATGGTGTTATAGCGGATTTTAAAGTTGCTGGTGAAATGATAAAATACTTTATAGGTGCTGTCAACAAAACTAAGTTTTGGTTCGGACCTATGATTATAATTTGTGTACCCTACGGTTCAACACCAGTTGAAAGAAAAGCAATACAGGAAGCTGCTGAAAGCTCCGGAGCTAGAGAGGTATTTTTGATAGAAGAGCCTATGGCGGCAGCAATAGGTGCTGGTTTGTCTGTTTTGGATCCGATAGGTTCAATAATAGTTGATATCGGCGGTGGTACAGCGGAGATTGGTATAATATCCTTAGGTGGTATAGTTTATGGAAAATCCGTTAGAATTGGTGGTGATAAAATAGATGATTCCATAGTTAACTACGTGAGAAAAAAACATAATCTTTTGATTGGTGAAACAACGGCGGAAAAAATTAAAATGACAATTGGTGCCGCTTGCGCTCCGGATGACGGAAAAGATGGTGAAATTATGGAGGTTAGAGGTAGAGATTTAAGTACAGGAATTCCAAAAGAAGTTACGTTAACTGAAAAACAGATAGCTGAAAGTTTAGTTGGCCCAATAAATCAAATAATAGATGCCATCAGAACGGCTTTAGAGTCTGCTCCACCAGAATTGTCAGCTGATATAGTTGAAAGAGGTATAATCTTGAGTGGTGGTGGATCACAAATAAGGAATCTTGATGTAGCTATAAGAAGATCTACTGGATTGCCAGTTTACATTGCTGAGGATCCACTTCTGTGTGTTATAAATGGAATTGGTAAAGTTTTAACAAATTTCAAGGAATTAAAGAGCGTCTTGTTTAAACAGGACTAGTTAATATAGTAAACAATTAGATAAATTTCAGCCGACCCTGTGCCTGCGAAGGGGTTGTTATATGATTTTGTCTGGACTACTTACCTGTTGATGAATTGTTAGCTTTGAACTACAATATTGTTTACAGGTGATCTGCGCTACATTTGTGTTGTGAGTGTTTGTTTTTTTACTGATTATCAGATACTAACCGCGGTTGACGGTAAAAGTTATATCTGTAAATTGTTGAATATAAGTAGTATTTTATCAATCAAATTTTTCATCAATCCACTTATCTTGGACCTTTACAAAAATGTATAGATGTACTTTTTTACCAAAAAACTTTCCTATTTCTTCTCTTGCTTCCATATTTATTTTTTTCAGCATAGAACCGTGTTTTCCTATAACTATCGCCTTTTGACTTTCTTTTAAAACTCTTATGATTTGCTGTATTTTTATATCTCCGTTGTCAAAATCTTCCCATTTTTCAGTTATAACATCGACGGAATAGGGTAAATCCTGTTTAAGATTTAAAAATAACTTTTCTCTTGTTATCTCTGATGCTATAAATTTCATGGGGGCGTCTGTTATTTCATCATCATTAAACAACCATTCTCTTTCTGGTGCTATTTCCAACAGATAATTTTTTAGTTTTGCTAAATTATCACCCTTTGTTGCGGAAACCATAAACAGCTGTTTGTAGTTTGGATACAACTCATCCAGTTGTTTTGCTAACTCAAGTAACTTTACTTTTTCCACCAAGTCGACTTTGTTGAGTATAAAAATAAAGTCGCTTTGCTTCTTATTTATATCACCTATTATGGTTTTTAGACTGTCGGTTATGCCTTTAGTGCTATCTATTATTATACAAACAACGTCGGCCTCCTGTATTCCGTTCCACGCATTTTTAACGATTTTTCTTTCCAATAGTCTATCTTTTTTAGGAATAAATAATCCTGGTGTGTCTATTATAATTAGTTGTGTATTACCCTCAACAAATACTCCTCTTATTATATCTCTTGTGGTTTGAACTTTTGGAGTTATTATGGATATTTTTTCCCCAACTATAGCATTTGTCAAACTTGATTTACCGGCATTGGGTAGTCCTGCAAAGGCAATCTTTAAACACTTTTTCTTGTCATTAATACTTTTTTCTTTATCCATTGTATTATACCCCCGTTTCTTTATTTTTACCGGCTTCTTCTAAATTAACTAAGTTTGCTTCCATTTCCTCTTTACTTATAATACCATTATTGTATAGATTTTCTATTGAAGATTTCATAGTAACCATACCAAATTTTGTTCCCATCTGTATCATGGAATCAATATTTGATATTTTATTTTCTCTAATTAAATTTCTTATGGAGCTTGTGCTCACCATAACTTCAAAAGCAGCAACCCTTGAGTTTCCATCCTTTGTTTTTATTAATTTTTGTAAAATTACCGCCTGTATGGATGTTGACAGCATGGATCTAACTAAATCTTTTTCCGCGGCTTCACAACTATCAACTATTCTGTCTATTGATTTTGATGCTGATTGCGTATGTAACGTTGTAAAAACTAGATGTCCGGTTTCAGCTGCATTTAAACATTCTTTTATGGATTCCGCGTCTCTTATTTCACCGATTAAAATTATATCCGGATCCTCTCTAAGTGCTGCCTTTATGGCGGAACTAAAACTTTTTGTGTCTGATCCTATTTCTCTTTGATTTATCAAGCATTTTTTGTTTTCATGTACAAATTCAACTGGATCTTCAATGGTTATTATATGTTTTTCAAAATTGTTGTTTATATAATCTATAAATGCCATCATTGTTGTGCTTTTTCCGGAACCAGTCGGTCCAGAAATTATTACTAAACCCTTCTGTAAACTGGCTATTTTTTTAAATATTTCCGGCGCCATTAACTCTTCAAACGTGTTGGCTTTGTTATTTATTTTTCTTAGTGCTAAACTTACTCCGGTTGCGGTCTTATATAGGTTTGCTCTGTATCTGGTTCCGTTGGATGTGGAAAAACCAAAATCAACCTGCATATTACTCAGAAAATCTTTTTTAGATTTTTCATTCAATACAATTTGAATATTATTAATAATATCATCGCTGGTTAAAACATTACTTTCTTTTAGAGTTATAATATTACCATTTAGTCTACAGTAAACCTGTTTGCCTGATTTCATGTGTACATCTGAAACATTTGTTTCTTCTAGTTTTAATAATAGATCATTGATATAATTACCTTCCGGCAGGACTGTAGTCATTATACATACCTCTTTAACTTTTTCATTCTTGCTTCTATTCTGCTAGTGGAAATTGTAGTGATATTGTTAGCTTTAGCAATGTCGTAAACATTTCTATATAGTCTGTAGGCTCTTTCGTATTGCTTTGTGACATCGTACAAAACGGCTAAATTGTATTTGTACTCAATATTGTCTTCATCTAAATATATGGCAAGCTGTATATATTTTATTGCTTCATCGTATCTTTCAACGGTTGAGAATGCTACGCTTGTCTGCGCCTGTATAACTGCTGAATTGTTATATTTTTTAGCTAACGATGGCAACAGATATATTGCCTCGTATGGGCTTTCCTGTATTATTATTGATAAAAGGTTTGATACTAACTGTTCACTGTTTGGAAATACTGATAACAATTCTATATATAAAGGTTTTGCCTGTAGGTATTGACCTAGAATGTGATATGCTGTTGCCAACGAAAGTTTAACGAAATTATCATCTTTGTTTATTGCTAATATTTCCTTGTAAAGTTTTATTGCAATTTCATATTCCCTTAAATTGATAGCTTCAAATGCTTTTTCCTTCAGATTGGCAATTTTTTTGTCTTTTTCCGTTTCTTTAACATCCAATTTTATGGAACTGCTACTTTTTGTTGTTATTCCGAGTTTACTATCGGTTTTTACTTCTGCTAAATCCTCTTTTGACCATGTTCCCTTTTTAATATCTATTTTAGTATCGGTTCTTTTTTTGCCGGAGGTGTTGTACATTAAATTTTGCTCTATTTTGTTAATCAATTTTAGGTTATTGCTGTTGCTCGTGTAGTTTGAGCTTTTAACAACCTTTGCGAGCTGTTTTTTGTCGGCATCATCTATCTTTATGTATTCGATGCTCTGTGTATTGTAATTTTCTGTTTTGTTTTTTGGCTTCGCAGTATTTTTTGCGACCTTTTGTGTTGTTTCTTTTACATCTTCATCATCTGTATCGTTTGTTGTTTTTGTGACTGTGGTTTTGCTAATATTTTTGTTTTTGTCGTTAACTTTGGTGTTGGTTACCTCGTTTTTATTTGTATATTCAGTTCCGGCTACTTTTGTAACCTTTTTTGTATCTTCAACGTCGGTGTTATTATCTTCTTCTTTGTTGTCTCTAACAACCGCACCTTTGGTTGTTTTTTGTGCTACCGTTGGTTTATTTGTTTCAGCTTTTTTTTCTTCTTTTTTATCTTCTTTCTTTTCTTCGCTTGTGGTACCACCTACAAATTCATAATTTATGTTATTTTCTGCTACATTTGTTTTATTACTGCTTTTACTAACATTACCGCTATTTTTAGCGCTTGTATTATTTGAAATGTTGTTTGTTTTTGCTTTTGTAACTGTTATTGTGTTTGATTTTGGTATATTTTCCAGTACAATAACGGTTCCGTCTTCATCCTGCTTTATTTGTGGTTTTTTTATTGGCACAATAATCTCCTCTGCCTTTAACTGACAGGTTAGAAGCACCATAAACACAAGATAAAAATACGTTTTTTTCACTAAATACAACATATAGTTATGTCCCTAGAATACATCGTTTTTATTATATTTCAAGAACTATTTATTCAAATTACTTTAATAACACGGGGTTTTGGTAATTTAGATTTTTTTACTTTATTTTTTATTTTACCCTGTTATATTTTTGGTAAACATTATGATATTTGTATGGAAGAGAAAAAGGATAATAAAAATGAATATGTTGGGCTCTATAACATAGAGGCTGAACAGATAATACTTGGTAAAATTATTTCAAACAATGACTACTACACTAAAATAAATGAATATTTACATGAAGATTTTTTCTATGAATTAGCACACAGAGAGATATATAAATACATATCAGCTACCATACAAAGATCATCTATTGTTGCTGATAGCATAACACTAAAAAATTTTTTTGATACGAATGAAATAATATCGTCCATAGGTGGAAACAACTATCTATCAATACTTTTAAGTATGAGCAGTGGTATTGTAGATGTCATAAGCTACGCAAAATTGATACAGGATTTAGCCATTAAGAGGAGATTAACAATAGTTGGTGAGGATATAGTTTCAAATGTATATAAAAATGTAAACAATGAAACAGCACAACAGCAGATAGAGGATGCAGAGGGGAAACTGTTTGACTTGAGTGGCAGGATTGAAACAAATAAGGGTTTTTCCAGTATAGTAAATTCTATGGCGGAAACTATAGACAATATAACACAGGCGAGACAAAGAGAGACACACATAAGCGGAATAGCTTGTGGTTTAACTGATCTGGATAGGATGTTGAGTGGTTTTCAAAAATCTGATTTGATTATTCTTGCCGGTCGTCCATCTATGGGAAAAACCACTTTGGCCATAAACATTGCCTACAACAGTGCTTTAAGATTTCTGAAAGAACCTGATGAAAACAACAACAAAAAAAGTGTTGGTTTTTTTTCGTTGGAAATGCCGGCAAATCAAATAGCATCTAAAATATTATCAATAGAAACCGGTTTGAATACCGATAAGTTTAGAAAAGGCGAGGTGGATGATAAAGAATTTAATGAGATAGTAAAAAAGGCGGACATAATATCAAAGGTTCCATTATTTATCGATGATACTCCGGCCCTGACGATATCATCTATAAAAACCAGAATAAGACGATTAATAAAAAAGGAAAACTTAAGTCTTGTTATAGTCGATTATCTGCAGCTGGTTCATGGTATAAATGACAGTTCAAAGACTAATAGGGTTTTGGAAATAGGTGAAATTACCCAAGGACTTAAGGCTATAGCTAAAGAGTTTAGTATTCCGGTTATAGCATTGTCGCAGTTGTCTAGGGTTGTGGAAACTAGAGATGATAAAAGGCCACAACTGGCGGATTTAAGGGAATCTGGCTCAATAGAACAGGATGCGGATATTGTTATGTTTGTGTTTAGGGAATCCTATTATGAGGAGAGAAAAAAGCCAAACAATGACGAGGTGGATAAGATGAAGCAGTGGCAGTTCAGAATGGAAAAACTAAGGAACAAATCCGAGCTTATAATAGCAAAACATAGAAATGGCCCAATAGGTACCGTTGAACTGTATTTTAATGCCGAAAGTTCGAAGTTTGGTGACTACGATGGGCTACATGGTTGATGATGTATGCCAGCCTGTGTTAGTTTGTTATCTCTTTAAATATTTTTTTCCATCGGCTATTCCAGATTTGTTTATCAAAGGATTTGGCTACATTAATTGCATTTTTCGATAAATATTCTCTAAATTCTATATCAGATAATACTCTATCCAGAGCATCCATTAGTTCCTGAGGGTTTGGATTTATTAAAATACCGTTGTAGCCATCAATGATTAAATTTGGCAATCCACCTATGTTTGTTGCTATTACAACATTCCCACAAGCTTGTGCTTCTAAACAGGATAGAGATGTACCCTCTGAATATAAAGTTGGGATTATGGATATGTCCGCTTGCTGATAAAATTTTGGCATTTCATCTGGCTCAACCACATGGTGATTGACTCTACCTGAAAACATTTGTACTAATTTTTCAATATCTTTTACAATTTCGTTTTCGTGAGCAAAACCTATAAAATCAAAATCAACGTTTTTATATTTTTCTAGAATTGACGGTAATACCGATGACATAAGCCAATAGCCGCGTTCGGCGGAAGCTCGTCTTGGAAAGATAATTTTAATTCTCTTTTTTTGGCTTTTATCTTTATCTATTAATTTACTTTCTCCCATGTAAACTGTTGTGTCAACATAATTTGGGATATATACTACACGTTTATTTGAAAATTCATTAATAAATGTTGTTCTTAACCAAGATATTGTATTCGTATCAACTGATACAAAGTTATTTACATTTTCAAATAATTTGTAACTACATTTTGCTGATTTTGGTGCATCCCAAGTTATACCATGACTTATGAGTATATTCGGATGCAATAACACCTTACTAAATTTATAGGCGCCTGAGTAGATTGCAAATTTATACTTTTTGAACAATGCTATTTGTTTTGAGTAACAATTTAGGCCACGTTTATTTGGTAATCCTATGACCAGTAAATTATTTAATTGCTTATACCAAATATTTTCCCCTCCGACTTGAACCAGAACAGGATTAAAATGTAACTCATGTAGTATGTCAGATAAATCCTTTATGTATCTTTCTGCTCCACCATTAAAACATTTTTCTCCATTTTCATCAAAAAATCTATGTTGAAATATAAGTACTGTAGCTGGCGGTAAATTATTTTCTATACTCTGTATTAGCTTTTTATTTTTTAAATACGTAATTAAACATATAAAACAATGGGTTATTCTTCTACGAAGAAATCTTAAGGTTATTACATTTAATATAGGTTTTATTGTGTATCGATATATTTTCTTTATGTTTTTGTTCATTTTCTGCATTGATAGTTACTAAATTAAAAAAATTATCCATTATATTCGATATTTTACGACTAGCTTTGCCATCACCGTAAGGGTTTTTTATTCCGTTAATCCGAGTTTCTGATTTTGACTTAGACAAAACCGCGGTTACCTCATCTATAATTCTGTTTTTATTTGTGCCTATTAATTTTGCTAAACCTACAGCAACACCCTCTTTTCTTTCTGTTTCATTTCTTATTACTAAAAGAGGTACATTAAATGTCGGAGCTTCCTCCTGAATACCTCCGCTATCCGTCAGAATTAATTTTGCATTTTTCATAACACAGACCAACTCTGGATAGTCTAGGGGATCTGTTAATACTATATTTTGCATATTTTTTAGAGTTTTGTATACCTTATCATGTACGTTTGGATTTGGATGAACTGGCAAAACAAACTGGTGATCTGCAAAATTCATTGCTATATTTTTGATGGCAGACAATATGGAATCAAGTCTTTCTCCATGATTTTCTCTTCTATGTACCGTTATAAGCACAAGTTTATCATTTAATTTTATATTTTTTTCTTCTAGTTTTTTTATAGCATTGTTCACTACATCATCTTTTAGACAATGCAAAGCGTCAATAACTGTGTTACCCGTTAAAAATATTTTGTCTTCCGGAATATTTTCCTTTACTAAATTTTCCTTTGCCGTGATGGTTGGCGCAAAATGTAAATCAACTATTCTGGATGTCATTTGTCGTATAGCTTCCTCCGGAAATGGCTCAAATAGATTATAACTTCTTAGTCCCGCTTCCACATGGAAAACTGGAATGTGATTATAAAAGGAAACTAAAGCACCACATAATACAGTCATTGTGTCGCCCTGAATAATTGTTGCATCTATTTGATTGTGAGTATAAACATCAGAAAGTTTTTCTATGATACGAGATTGAACGCCGGCTAAAGTTTGATTTGGAGTCATGACGTTGAGGTTAAAATCAGTTTTTATTCCAAAAAAACCTAGTGTTTGGTTAGATAATTCCTTCTGCTGTTCGGTATTACACACCAAAACATTATAATTATTGTTTTTCTGTAATTCTAATATAACTGGTGCCAACTTTATTGCTTCGGGTCTCGTGCCTAAAATAACTAGAATATTCTTCATTTTATCCTATTTCTCCGCTTTATAAAATGAATAATTATTAATGGATAATGATTTGCGTACTTTTCGCCTTAATTGTCTATTCCAAAACAATGTTAAAACGATAATATGTACGAACAAATGATATATTTTAAAGAGTAACAGATATACAAAATACTTCTTTGGAAATGTACATCCTTTTAAACCTGCCCAAAAAATTATTTTATCCAGCAGCGTATAGTTGAATTTTTTCATAAAATCTTCAGAATATTTCCTTCTTATGTATTTTGTTTTTTCAATTATCTGTGGTCTTTTGGTTGCACTTAATGAGAATGGATTAATTCTATATTGATAAATATTGTCTGTAGTATAGTCAATTTTTCCGGCTAAAGCAATACGACACCAATAATCGTAGTCTTCGGCACAGAAAGTAAATTCATCATATAACCCAACCGCTTCCGCAATACTTTTTCTATACATAAAGCCGGCAGTTACGTTGTTTCTGTAAATTAACTCTTCCACGCGTCTGTTATTTTTATATGCATACTTATCATCCACTGTTATAATGTTACCATTTTCGTCAATGAAGTCTTGTCCCATAACGACCATATCAGTTTCCGGATGCATATCCAAATATTTTGACATTTTTTCTATTGCCTGAGGTTTATATAAATTATCGTCGCTTGTCCATGTCAAATATTTACCTTTAACATGTGAAAATCCAATATTAAGCGAAGCTGGTAGCTTTCTATTTCTGTTATTTGATATAATGGAAATACGCTTATCGGTTTTTGAAAAATAGGTTGCTATGCCAAGTGTGTTATCGGTTGAGCAATCATTAACAATTATCAACTCCCAATCCTTTTCGGTTTGGTTTATGACTGACCTTATTGAATGTGCTAACCATCTCTCTCCATTATATGTAGGTAATACTATTGATATTTTTGGTTCATTTATCATGATTTTGCTCTAGATTCATACTGGTTTATTATTTTAGTATAAAAATAGTATAAAAATTCATCATATCTATACTAAGAATAGTTAATATTAGCATAAAAATCATTGTATCTATACTAAAAATTGTTAACGGTTTGTTGTTTGAGGGTATAATATAGGAAATATAAAATAAAGTTTTTCGCCAGTTGCTTATATTTTCCTTATAACAATTGCAAATATATTCATATTTATGACAAAAATTAGATGTAATGTTGTTTTGTTAAAATTATGAACGTTAGAATTATTTACGTTGACTTTTTTTAGTGATAATCTATCATATATTAGATTATTAAAAATACCTAAAATGATAGGACTATTGACTGGTTTTATAAATTCTACACACGAAGACCACATAATACTTGATGTTATGGGAGTAGGGTACAAGGTTTATTGTTCGGCGAAAACATTGGATAAAATTCAAGGACAGAGTGATAAAGTGAGTCTTTTGATTGAAACTGTTGTGAAAGAGGACTCTATAACTTTATTTGGTTTTCTGGAGGAGGATGAGCAGAATTGTTTTAATTTATTGTGTAAAGTTAGTGGTGTTGGTAATAAAATGACTCTAAAAATAATGAGTATTGCTAACGTCAGTGAAATATTTTCTGCTATAGTAAATGAAGATAAAAACCTTTTCTGCAGAGCTTCTGGAGTCGGTCCAAAGGTGGCTTTAAGAATAATAAACGAATTGAAAGGCAACCCATCTGTAAAGAGTTTCAAGAGTATTAAGGGCGTTAATATAGAAAATGGTAGTATAGAGAGAATCACAAACTCCAATGAAAGCATTGCCAAAGATGCCATTATGGCACTTGAGGGTTTAGGATACCAAAAATCTATGGTTCAAAATATAGTTATTAAACTTGTTAATGAAAAACCGCACTTGACTCTTGAAAGTATTATAACTGAAAGCTTAAAGACTATTAACAATTTTTAGTATAGAAACAATGAAGTATAAAACTTTTATTTTTAATGATTACAATTTTAATGCTGACAGTAAAACACTGTATTTGCATTATTCCTACGACAACGAATTATTTTTTGAGGAAACAATACAGTTTCCAAGCGAAAGACCACTGGGCGAAAAAGAGCTAAAAACACTTGATAATATTTTTAAATATATACATATAGCTTGTGGTATAAGTTACTATAAGTTGTTTTTGGTGGATGATATAAAAATAAATACATTTTTGTTGAATGAAGAACAGGCAAATTTTTTCAATGAATTTTATCGCAAAGGGTTAGGAGAATTTTCCTTTAAAAATAACATTACTGATATAGATAAAAGAATTAATTTTCCATATTCAGGCAACGTGCAAAATAAAGCAAGTGATGTTAATTTAGTGAAAAAAATATTAATTCCAATAGGTGGTGGCAAAGATTCCATAACAACACTTGAAATAATTAAAACAATTAAAAACGTTAATGATATTTTAACCTGTTCCGTTGGGACTAGTAAATGTATTGATGATGAAATAAAAATGTCCGGTTGTGCTTCCTTTCATCCAATAAGAACAATATCCGCCAATTTATTAGAATTAAATAAGCGTCTAGAGGAAATTGGAGGATATAATGGACATGTTCCCATAAGTGGAATTTTAGCTTTTGTTATGTCCGCCTGTGCTGTTATTTACGGTTTTGATACCATCTTGATGTCAAATGAAAGGTCAGCAAATGTCGGTAATGTTGAGTTTAACGGAAATGTGGTAAATCATCAGTGGAGTAAATCATTTGAGTTTGAAAAAAGTATCAATTCATTTTTTAAAAAATATCTCCTAAAAAACCTGACTTATATATCGTTTCTGCGACCCCTTTATGAAATAAATATTGTGAAATTATTTTCAAAACTGAAACAATATCATAATGTATTTAGAAGTTGTAATAAAAATTTCAAAATAAATAATAGAATTGAAAATTGGTGTTGTGAATGCGATAAATGTAGATTTATATTTTTGATGTTGGCCGTATTTTTAACAAAGAATGAATTGGTAAAAATTTTTGGTAAAGATCTACTTAATGACGAGGAACAGTTGCAGGGTTTTATGGAGTTGTGTGGTTTGGATGGTCATAAACCTTTTGATTGTGTTGGTGAAGTGAAAGAGTGTGTTTTTGCCATTTTAAAGGTAGATGATAGTTTTAAAAACGATTATGTCGTAAAAAAATTACAACCACTGCTTGAAGATGTTGATGTGAATGAAATCAAAAAGGATTTATTTTCGTTAGGCGATGAGCATCTACTGAGCGAAGATTTAATTAAAGCATTAACAAATTATATTAATAAACAGGACTAGCTATGGAGCTTGAAAACAAAAGAGTAAGTAAATTGTTAAAATTACCGGTTTACTTTACGGTTATATTAATAGTTGCCAAATTTTTGGTGTATCTAAAGAGTGGGTCGATAGCTATATTTTCGTTGTTTACGGATTCTTTTTTTGACTTTATAGGGTCCGCCATGTCTCTGGTTGCCTACAGGTATTCCATTAGGGAAAAAACGGAGAAATATCAGTATGGTTTCTATGGAATAATTGATGTTGTTACCATTTTAATATCTGTTTTTATAATGATAACCGTATTTTTTATATATTATGAAGCACTTTATAATATTATAACAAAAAGACAACTGGTATATGATGGTTACGCTATTTTTGTTATGTTTATATCGACGATTATATCGTTTTTATTATCTTTTATACTACAAATTGCCTATGATAAGACTAAGTTATTGATAATAAAAACCGAAATAGCACATTATAGAGCTGATGCCTTTACAAATGGTGGTGTTCTGGTTTCAATATTAATTTGTAGATTTGTGTATAATAGTTTTTTGATTGATCCGGTAATTGCTATGATTATGGGTTATTATGTGGCAAAACCTGCTTTTGAAGTATTTTTTGATGCCATGAATAATATTTTATCGAAGGAAATTGATGATGAAATAAAAAATAAAATTGTAAAGGTGATTGAGAAAAATAAAAATATTGTTGGCTATCATAATTTTAAAACAAGAAAATCCGGCGAAAGAATTTTTATTCAGTTGTACTTAGAGATAAATAAAGACTTGTCCTTTGCTCTGGCTCATGAAATAGTTGAAAATACTGAGAATATTGTTGAAAATTTAATAGAAAATTGCGAAATAATAATTCATGCCTGCCCCAGATAAAATTTATACATAATGTATAATTGTCCTAAATCGATACAATAAATATTATAAAACATCTTAATAGTAGCGTAATTATTAAGTTTTTGATACTGTATTTGTATATTTATAACATATAATGTATTATATTGATACAATATTATTGTTGAGTATAATCAGAATACGTGGATAGACCAACAGGAGCCGGTAACATGAAGAAGATTAAACTTGCCTTAATATTGTTTACTTTTGCGGCATTGTGTCCGGTGAATTTTGATTTTTTAAGAGATCATTTATACATCGACCATAGAGGTGTTGGACCACTTGATACTAAACTATTTTGGAATGAGACCTACGCCATGGAAGTGGTGGGTTGTGACTGCGGTGATGTAGGCGGGAATAGATGTGTGTCTTGTGAATATACTCTTCGTTCCGCTGACTGTTGATTTTTATTAAATTCTTTGTGAGTCTATTTTTTATTTACATTTAAAATAACGGATGTTATAATAATGAAAGCAAGTTTTCATTTTATGTAGATGATATTAAAAAATTTGAAAGAAGTTGTTATAAATAATAGAAGTTTTTTGCCAATATTCGAAGGTGGTAAAGGTATAGGTGTATCAACGGGAATTACCGCTGGAAATTTTGCTTTAAGTGGTGCAATAGGAACATTTTCTGGTGTTAATCCAGATATAATAAACCCAAACGGTGAAATTATAAGATTAGTGGTAAACGCCAAGAGTAGAATTGAAAGAAATATAGAGATGGTGCAGAAATCCATAAAAGGCATAATATCACAGGCAAAAATAGCCAGAGACATTTGCGGAGATAAGTTGGGTAGAATACATATGAATGTTCTGTGGGAGATGGGTAGAACGGAATATATTCTGGAAGAAGCATTATCAAAGACTAAGGGTTTAATTCAGGGTATAGTGTGTGGTGCTGGATTGCCCTATAAACTTGGTGATATTTGTGCTAAATACAAGGTAAATTATTTCCCAATAGTTTCCTCCATGAGGGCTTTTAAGGTGTTGTGGAAGAAAAGTTACCAAAGAACTATGGAATGGTTAGGTGGCGTGGTTTATGAATGTCCATGGCGAGCAGGTGGACATAATGGATTATCAAATAACGAAGATCCATTTATGAAGGGAAACACATACGAGAGAGTACGTGAGCTAAGAAAATTTATGAATGAGGCTAATTTAAAACACTTGCCCATAATTGTTGCTGGTGGTGTGTGGAATCTGAAGGAATATGAAAACTTTTTAGATAATGAAGAAATAGGTAATGTTGCTTTTCAATTTGGTACGAGACCAATGTTAACAAAGGAGAGCCCCATTTCGGATAGATGGAAGAAGACATTATTGAATCTTGATGAAAATGATATAAAAACAAATAAATTTAGTCCAACCGGTTTTTGGTCGTCAGCCATAAATAATAAATTACTACAGGAATTATTTGACAGAAGCAGTAGACAGGTTGAATTTAGTGTTGAAAAAAACGATGTTTTTGATTTAAAACTTGAATCCGCTGGTGTTTTTGTTAAAAGTGATGACTATAACAAAATAAAAAAATGGCTGGATGATGGCTTTGACAAAATTGTAAAAACACCAGATAATACTTTGTTGTTTATTACAAAAGATAAATTTAAGGAATTGCAAAAGGATGCCAGCGAATGTTATGGCTGTTTAAGCCGATGTCAATTTAGTTGCTGGTGCCAAAGTGATGAAGCTAAAAATCACAATACAGGCGTTGTTTGTGATTTTAGAAAATTTTGTATTCAAAAGGCACTACAGAATGCTAAAAATGATGAAAATGTAGAAAAACAGTTGTTTTTTGCCGGAAGCGAAGCCTACAGATTTAAAACAGATCCGATGTATAAAAATGGCTTTATACCAACCATAAAGGAATTAATTTCGGCAATAATGGAAGGCAGATAAAGATAAATAATCTAGAAAGTAAATAATTGTAGGTAATGGCTATTACTCGTATTTTGGTGCAACTATAGTCAGAGGCAACTACACGGCTGAACCGCTACATTTATAAAGAATCATAATAATGAAAATTAAGTGATGGTGGAGACAATGGGATTCGAACCCACGACCGCCTGCGTGCAAAGCAGATGCTCTAGCCAACTGAGCTATGTCCCCACAGTGATTATAATTAGTTATAAAATAAAAATCAATAGTTTTTTAAAAATATTTTTGATGAATAAACGATAAACATCAGTAATTTAATAATACCCATGTTAAATATGAGAATATTTATTTAAGTGGTAAATGTTTTTGGTACAATTATCACTGGTGTTTTATCATAATAATTGTTATACATATAGGATCAAGTAACGACTTTTATATAACACAAAAGTAATAACAAATGAAAAATCTGCTATACTGTCAATGGCTAGCGTGCTTTGTGTTGTGTTTATTTAATTAAATAAATATCATTTTTTTCTTGACATTTTGAAAAACAATACTTATAATTACTTCAGTTGTTCCACAATAGCTCAGTGGTAGAGCAATCGGCTGTTAACCGATCGGTCGTAGGTTCGAGCCCTACTTGTGGAGCCACTACCTTTAAGTTATTCTTTATATCTTGTTAGTTTACCTATTTTTGTTCGCTAATTCTGTTAACTTGTTAAGAGTAAAAGTATGTTTATTTATATTAGCTAAAATCTTTTGTATTGATGTATTCCATCCATAACAATGTTGAACGTGGCAACTTTGCCTTTTGTTATATCATTTCTATCAACATATTGCATGGTTGCTGTTAGTCTTTTTCTATCATTTTCTGGGTACGTCAGGTATATTGGATCAGAGCCATTTCTAAAATGACCTTCAAAATATAATTCCGTTTCAATTATTCCAAATTTTTTATGGCTTATTATAACATTTATATGCGGAGCCCTATCATCATAATAACCTGGAAAAATTGTAACAAATTCATATTGTCCCATATTGTTTGTGATTGACTGTCCGGACATGATAAAATTTTTGTCAAAATACTTACTGTTATTATTTAATAGACTATGATATTTTCCGGATGCGTTTGTCTGCCATATTTTTACTATAGCACCTTCTATAGGTATCTTAAAAGCATCTATAACGGTTCCTTTTATGTATAACGGTTCACCTATGGCTACCTCAAAGGAACCTGTTTTTCTTGTAAGATTATTATTTTTATTAAATGTTTTTGGTTTTGATAGGTTATCCACTATTAAAGCACTAGGTGTTTGCTCCAACGGGTTAAAAACATCAATTTTATAGTCAATGTTACTTTTGGTGTTTTCTGTGGCAAAACCATTTGACAAAAATAAAACCAATAAAACTAATAATTTAAACATTTTAACGTTTTTGTATACTGTTGCTAATATAATACACAATTATTATTTTTCAATAAATCAGTGGATTACTCAATAAATATCTTATAATCACTACTATTAATTAACTTTATATTTTTAACATTACAAACATTTTTTAAATCCGAAAGACATAACGAAATGTCAACATCTGTATTTATTGTTAACAGTTCAATCATTTCCTTTATGGAAATATTTCTTTCGGATTTATATTTTCTAACATCTGCAACAACATTTAAAATTACGTCTCCGATTTGTTTTACATTATTGTTTTCCACAAGATCATCGGTTTTTACCCAATTACCTCTTGAGGATATTGATTTTACAGAATTAAATTCATCTTCATAAACACACGAATATATTTCGTCACAAATTGATGGCACAAATGGAGCAAATAATTTCAATATAGCATTGAATACATAATAAATTGTTCTTATGGCACTCTGTTGTTTTAAAATGATTTTGTTCTTTTCTTCATCTGACAATGCAGAAACATCAATACCATTATAATTTAAAAATTCTAAACCGTAGGCTCTACCTTTGACTATCTCCAGATAATTGTCGCAAAAATCATTCCAGAAAAAATTTTCGATGGTGTCTAGTGCTGAGCTGTAGTTGTAGCTTTTGAAATATTCCGTTGTTTCATCCACAACATTTTTAATTTTTGAAATTAGCCATAAATCCATAGCTTCAGAGATTTTTTTATTTTGTATATCATCCTTTGCTGTGGTGGTTTTTTCAGAAAGATTTTTAAAATTTATTTCAACGAATTTAGCGCTGTTGTACAATTTTGTGATTAATTTTTGTCCTCTTTTTATAACATCCACGGAATAGGGGGTATCGTTTCCTAATGTGGCGCTTCCGGACCAATATCTAACGGCATCAGCACCAAATTCGTCTAAAACTTTTATGGGGTCAACGCCGTTACCTTTGGATTTTGACATTTTTGTTCCGTCGCTGGCTAAACAATAGCCACTTATGAATATATTTTTCCATGGTATTTTGTTTTCATGATAATAGGCTTTTGTTAAAGTACAAAAGGCCCAAGTTCTTATGATATCGTGTGCCTGTGGTCTTAGGTCAAAGGGTAAATTTATAATATTTTTTCTATTTTCATCACAATAAAAGTTATCGTTTATACACTGTGTGGAAAGTTGTGGACTAATTGATGATGTCATCCACGTATCAAAAACATCACTTTCACCAATAACCTCATCTGCATTATATCCTTTAGGTAAATCAACGGTCGGATCGACTGGTAAATCTTCAACGGCTGGCAAAATTACTTTACCCTCTTCACCTTTTCTTTTTGAATACCAGCAGGGAACAGGTACACCAAAAAATCTTTGTCTGGATATGGTCCAATTCCAACTTAGACCATCAATCCAGCTGTGTATTCTGTTTTTCATCCATTCTGGATGCCAATTTACTTCATCAGCTTTTTTATGTAGTTCATCTTTTATATCTAAAATTTTGATATTCCATTGATTTTTTACCAAAATTTCCAGCGGAGATTTTGATCTTTCACCGACCTTTACGTTGTGTATTATTTTTTCTGGTTCTTTGGCAATTTTTCCCTCCTCCTGTAGTATATTTAAAATCTCGGTTCTGGCTTTGGTGGTAAAAAGTCCGTCTAATCTATTTTTATATTTATTGGCAATGTCAGGTACATTGTCAAAATACAAGCAACCTTTTTCATTTATTATAATTTTTAGAGGTAAATTATATTTTTTATATTTTTCTACATCTGCGCCATCACCGAACGTGCAACACATCATCACACCAGTACCTTTGTCCTTTTCAACACTATCATCAAACATAATAGGAACTTCTACACCAAGTGGAGTTATGGCAATTTTATCTTGATACTTTTCTTTATCATCCGGATGAGCAAATATGGCAACACATGCCGGTAAAAGTTCCGGACGGGTGGTCATTACTACCAAATCATCACCGCCCACAATTTTAAACTTTATGTAGTTCATCTGACTTTCAATTTCCTTATCTTCCGCCTCCGTCTGTGCCAGTGCCGTTTGATCCACCACGTCCCATATTATAGGTTCTTCCTTTCTGTATAATTTATTTTTGTTATATAGATCTAAAAATGACATCTGAGATACTTTTCTTGCTACAGGTGAAATGGTTCTGTAGGATAAACTGAAATCGTAGGAGTGACTGATTTTTATGAAATTATCCTTCATAAATTGTTCTGCGTTCTGAATTTCTTTATCACAAATTTTCACAAACTCCTGTCTATCCATGGATTTACTTTTTTTGCCAATTTTGTTTTCCACATATCTTTCACTTGGAAGCCCATTATCATCAAAACCAATAGGATAAAAAACATTTTTACCGATCATTCGCTGAAATCTTGCTATAATATCCATCTGTGTATAGCTAAAAATATGTCCCATGTGTAAAGATCCGGAAACATGAGGTGGTGGAGTATCTATTGAATAAATATTTTCTCTGTTTTTATCCTGCCAATTGAATGCGAAAATTTTATTTTCTTGCCAATATTCCTGCCATTTTTTTTCTGCTTCTTTAAAGTTATATTTTTTTGCTAATTCTTTCATTTTACATTGTTTCTTATGATTAAGTTGAATATATTTGATTTATTTAATATTTCAACGATTTTTATTATTTAGAAATGGTTACAACAGTGGCAACCAAACCTTTTTCATCCGTTAGAGAGATATTAAAGAGTAATTTATTATCTGTGGTGATGTTATATAATTTATTTAAAAAATCCATGGCTTCATCGTCCACATTTAGAATCGGTCTACCTAGTTTATCGTTTAAAATGGAAATATTTTGAAAAGTAATTCCTCTACCCATACCAATTCCAACAGCCTTCAAAAATGCTTCCTTTGCTGAAAATCTTTTGGTTAAAAAATTGATTTTTTTGTATTCATTTATTCCATCAAAAAGTTTAAGTTCTTCATTCGATAATACTCTACCCACAAATTTATCGGTAAATTTTATCAATAACTTTTCAATTCTGTTTTCACTCAGTAAATCAATTCCTAAACCTAATATCATATTGATTAATTTGTATTATTTATGCTATTGTAAATATTCACCATGGAATTGTACATCACATCTATTGAAAAATTATCAACCACATGTTTTCTTGAATTTAAACCAATGGCTGTTTGTTCCTCTTTGGTTAAACTCAGAATATTGTCGAGTTTTTCAGCAAAAGCAACAGCGTCGTTTTCGGGTACCAAAAACCCAGTTTTTCCATCAATGATGGTTTCTAAAGTGCCACCTATAGCTGTTCCCACAAAAATTTTTTTCATAGCCTGTGCCTCTATGGAAACTCTACCGAATGATTCAGGTTTTACACTGGAAGAAACTACAATATTTGACACTTTATACAGTGCCGGCATATCTAGAATATTTTCATATATACCAACATTTCTCTGTAGATTGTATTTGTAGATTAGCTTTTTAATGTACTTTACGAATTTAGGTTTTTTATTAACATCGCCAACAAATACACAAAAATAGTTGTCGTTTTTTAGGTTTTTTAATACCTCTAAAAAATAATCGTGTCCTTTCTGCTCAGCAAATCTAGCCGGCATGGTTATTATAACTTTATCATCTGGCAACTTAAATTTTTTCTGCAATTCTAGAACTCTATTTGTGCTAACACTATCGTCGTTGTATACATCTGTATCTATTGATCTGTGGACAACATAAACATCTTTTCTTGATTTTTTTGTGTAGATATACTTTCTATAGAATTTTAAGGAATATTCCATAGCAAAAGATGATACGGTTATTATTGGGTTGCCCCTAAATATTGAAGAATTGTATAACCTTTTAAAAAATGATTTACTATCATAAAGACCATTTACAACTGTAATCATTGGAATATTTAGATCTTTACAGGCAAAATAACAGCTCCAAGCCGGAACTCTGGACTCAACCTGAACAATATTTATCTTATTGTCTATTATTATTTTTTTTATTTTTTTTATGTTTCTGAATATTGTTATTGGATTTTTACTCTTTACATCAAGTTGGATACAATTTACTCTGTAATGGACAAGTTTACTTACCATTTTTCCGCCGGAGGTTAAGAGGAACATATTAATTTTATTTCCCATTTCAAAATTTTTTCTAGCCAACTCAAAAAAGCCAACCTCAACGCCCCCACTATCCATTGATGGAATTACATATAGAATATTTTTTTTTGCTACAACATCCATATTATTTACCTATTTACGGAAAAACCGATCTGAACCATATTATCGTTTATTTCTTCACCAAATGAAAATTCAGTTCCTAATTCGTTGTTGGTTATAGATAATTCTGTTGCCAAAGTCTGTTCCTTTATATATTCTTTGAATGATTCTATGGATTCCCTTAAAAAATCATAGTTTGTTTTTATGGAAACTGTAATTTTATCGCTGACGTTAAGTTTTGCATCTTTTCTGAACTGTTGTATCATCCTGACTAGGTCCCTTGCCATACCTTCCTTTTCTAGCTCTTCGGTTATCTCTAAATCCAACATAATCAACATATCATAACCGTCAACTGCAAAAACGTTTTCTTTTTTTGGCTCTAGTTGTATTGAATACTCATCACTGTTTAAACTAAAATCATCTATCTCAAGTGTTTTATTTTCACCTATTTTCCATTTACCGGAATTTGCCAACTTCATGACCGTTGGCATTTTAGCGCCAATTATTTTACCTATTTTTGGAAAGTTCAATACTAATTTTTTATTGGCGTAATCAGAAATATTTTCGTTAAACTCAATACTTTTTACATTTACCTCATCGGTTATTATGTCACTAAAACCACTGACATCGCTACAATTTTCGCCTATTATAGTTAATTTATTTAAAGGCAGCCTAACTCTTAGATTGTTTTTGTCTCTAACATATAGAACACAACTACAGATGGCTCTTACTTTATCCATTGTGCTCAAGAGCTCTCCATCAACCTCAAAATGTTCCAAATTTGGAAAATCTTGCAAATGTACAGAGTTTTTTGTATCCATGTTTTTTAACTTTTTTATTTACTTAAAAAATCTATAAACTAATATAACAGGCGAAATAAAAAAAACAAGATTTAATTGAAAATTTACATCAAATATATAGCAAAAGACTTGCTGAAACAGTTTATTTTGACACTATTTATATTAACTATGATTGTATGGATAACAAGAACAATAAGATATGTTTATTATATAACAAACTACGGAATAAGTTTAAAAAATTTTGTAACAATAATCACATGTATTCTACCGGAACTCTTAATGATTACGATACCCATAAGTGCCTTCATATCCGTAATATTTGTCTACAATAAGATGACGAAGAATAATGAATTAATAATATTGCAAAGCTCTGGTGTTAGAAAAATAAATTGTCTGGTGCCGGTTTTATTTTCTTCTATATTTGTTCTTATTTTATCATATTCAATAACAATATATCTAATGCAAAGATGTAGTGTAGCATTTGAAAACACCAAACAGTCAACAAAAAATGACGCCATAAAAGTTTTGTTTAATAACACGAATTTTAACACTTTTCAAAATATAACAATATATGCAAAAGATAGAAAAGATAATGTTTTAGACTCAATATTCTTATACATAAAAGCGACCGATAAAAATGATTTCAATAGAATAATTTATGCCAAAAGTGGAAAAATAGTTGATACAAATATAGTGCTACAAAATGGTAATATTCAGCAGTTTAAAAGTGAAAGCAATCACCTAAGGACCATATATTTTGATAAATATACTATAAATATGCTTGAGTATTATAGTACAAACGAAAGTAGAAAAATTGATTTTGATCTTATGAGTATTAGAGATCTTTTAAAGTACAAAAACAATCTGGAAGCAAAGGTTGAACTTACTAATAGATTAATAACACCGATTCTATCGGTAACGCTATCAATATTAGCCTGCATGTTAACGCTGGATATAAGTTTTAACAGAGGAGAAAACAATAAAGATATAGCAAAGGTATATTTACTGTGTCTGGTCAATTTTGCCTGCTATATATTTTGTGTTAGATCTGGAAAGAAAAATGTAGTCCTTTTATATTTGGGTATAATTTCGCTATTTACCCCGTTTGTTTATCCTATAATTAGTATGATTACCAACAAAATAAAATTAAAGCATGTTTAGATATTTTCCAATAAAAACGGTTTCGTTATACCTGATAAAAGAATTTTTAAAAATATTTGCACTAATAATATTTAGCATTTCGATATTGGTATTTATAGTTGATTTTATGGAGTTTTTTCCGAATATCCAAAAATTTTCAATACCACCCGTTGACGCCATAAAAATAGTTGTATTTAGAATACCAAATATGCTGGAAAGTTTTCTGCAATTTTTAATACTATTAACAACGATATTTACGGTAATAAAAATAGCCAGCAGGAGTGAATTAACTGTGTTGTATGTGAATGGTTTTTCCACATGGAAAATATTAAAAATATATAGTTATCTTGTTTTTGTAATTGGATTAGTGGTGATATTTTTTTTAAATTTTCTATTTTCTGTATTAGCAAAACAATCTAAGCTTATGGAAAATAGATACTCCAGAAAAGAAAATGAATATTTTATTGAATCGAATAGTGGTATATGGTTTAGACAGATTGATCCTGAAACAAATGTAGAGTTTATAGTCAGGGCAAAAAAAGTGTATGTAAATGAATTAAGATTTACAGATATTATAATGATTCTGGTTGACAGTAACGGTGAATACAAACAACGGTATAATGTAAATACAATGATACTAAGTAAAGATTATTTTATCTTGAAGGGTGTTGCTATTTTTGATAAGAATAAACAGGTGGATTTCAAAAATGAAATATTATTGAAAACCAATGTTTCACAGGATTTTATGAAAAAACAAATTCAAAATAAGTATGAAGATGTTAATCTGATACCTCTCTATTCCCTTAATAAATTAATTAAAGAGTTTAAAAATCTGGGTTTTGATACCCACAAATTTATGGTAAAAAAACACAATTTACTAATAACACCATTTTCCTATGTTTTAATGGTGTGTATAGGAATTTTATTTTCAAATAACAATCAAAGAACCAGCAAATATTCACTGATGATTTTTAAAACCATTTGTGCAGGAATTATAGTATTTATAATACAAAATACTCTATTTGAGCTTGGTGCAGTGAATAAAATAAATTTTCTTCTGTCCACATGGGGTGTCTTAATTTTCCTATTTTTGACGATCTATACTCTGCTGATTAAAAAAATTGAATTATCGTAGTGGGTTTGCGTTTATATATAAAAATAATGCTATTTTAACAAGAATTTTCTAATTAATTCATTATCTGTTTCTTCTATAGTGTTTTTATCTCCTTCCCAACAAATTTTACCATCACTTAAAAGAACTATTCTATCTGCCACCATTTTTGCTGAATGGATATCATGTGTTATGGTTATGGCAGTTGCTCCCACCATTTTTACTGTTTTGATAATCAAATTATTTATAGTTTCAGCGGTAATTGGGTCAAGTCCGGTTGTGGGTTCATCAAAAAATATTATTTCTGGATTTAAACATATCGCTCTTGCTAAAGATACTCTTTTCTGCATTCCTCCGGATAGTTCAGATGGTGATAAATCCGCTATGGTTTCATCCAAATCAACTATATTCAATTTTTCTATGGCGATATCTTTTGCTTTTTTTCTATCCATATTTTCGTTATTTAGCAATTTAAAAGCTACATTTTCCCAAACAGATATGGAGTCAAAAAGTGCGCCGTTTTGAAATAAATAACCAAATTTATCCATCAATTTAAATCTTTTGGATTCACTTAAATAGGTAATTTCTTCACCATCTATTTTTATACTGCCAGAATCTGGATTCATCAGTGTTGATATATTTTTGATTAAAACCGATTTTCCACCTCCGGATTTACCCAGTATAACTAGGGATTCTTTATTTTTTACGTCTAGATCTAAATTGTTTAAAACAATTTTATTGCCAAATGATTTACATAGATTTCTTATTTCTATTTTATTCATTAAAACCTCTGCTGAAATCTAAAATCATTTTTTTAACCCTGTCTTTTATCTTTTCATTTTTTAGAGCGTAGTGAATATTTGCCTCCAAGTAACCAACAATACTACCACAATCAAACCTTCTGTCATTAAATTTTAATCCATAGAAATTACCACCGGCAATTAGCATACTCTTCATTGCGTCCGTAAGTTGTATTTCATCACCGCTACCTTTTTCAGTTCTCTTTAAAAAGTCAAATATTTCTGGTTTTAGAACATATCTACCTAAAATTGATAGATTGGACGGGGCGTCTTCAACTGCTGGTTTTTCCACCATACTTTTTATTTTATATATATTATTATCGAAATCACTGGGGTCTATTATTCCGTATTTACTAACATCCTTTTTTTCTACTTCGGCTATACCTATAACACTGGCGTCTTTATTTTCCGCCAAATCAATCATTTTTTTTAAAAAATTCTCATTTTCACCATAGATCATATCATCCGCAAGACTTACCGCAAACGGTTCGTCACCAACAAACTTTTCAGCACACAAAACAGCATGACCTAATCCCAACGGCTTCTGTTGTCGCAAAAATACTATCTGGCCAGCCGGTGGTAACCAACCAATGGTTTTTTCTAGCATTTCGGTTTTTTTCTTTTCATCCAGTGTTTTTTGTAATTCAAAAGCATTGTCAAAATGGTCTTCTATTGAATTTTTATTTCTTCCGGTTACAAAGACAAATTTTTCAATTCCAGCATCCATTGCCTCTTCAAAAGCATATTGAACTAGCGGTTTTTCTGCCACCGGTAACATTTCCTTTGGTGTTGCTTTTGTGGCTGGTAAAAATCTTGTTCCAAAACCACCTACTGGAAAAACTATTGTTTTTATTTTTTTCATAATAAGACCATTAATTTTTCATGATTATAAAAATATGATTGAAAAAATCAATATCTTGTTAAGTGTCGATTGTTTTTATTTTTTTACTGCTTCGACGTTGCCTGATTTGATGGCGTTATACAACATTTTATTATAGTTGGTATCTGGTGTATTAATATTACCACCACCAACATTATTTTTTACTATAAGCCTTCCTAAAGAATTTATTATTTTCTTTAATTGCTTTAATTTCTCTATGTTTTTTTAATAGTAAACGTATTGTATAAAATAATATTAATGTCATAATTCTATTCTCTATGTTTTTGTTAATCGTTTTTTATTATCTAGTTATTAATTACAAATTAATTTTTAATATTGTAACAAACTTTATTATTTTGTCAATTTTAATTTTTTTATTATTCTTATTAAAATTTACCCTTTATTACTTCATAATCATAAACACTTGACAATTTACCGTATAGTGCAACGGTGGGCGTTCCAGAAATTATTTGCTTCAAAATATTTTCTACATCTTCAATACTGGTGCTACTTATATCATCAATGATTTCCTTTTCTTTTATCACTTTATTATACTTCAATAGATCGCCACCATTTGATGATGCTCTATTGCTTGTGCTTTCAAGTCCCATAAGTATTGAAGATTTTAATTTTATTTTTGCTCTTTCTAACTCATCCTTTTGTATAGATTTTGTTGCTTTCTTCAGTTCCTCAATTATGGCGTCTATGGTTTTATTTATGTTTATTGGTTCTACCCCAGTGTATATCTCAAATGAACCAATATCACTGGAAAATTGGTTGTAGGAATAAATTGTATAACATAAACCCTTATTTTCTCTTATTTCCTGAAACAATCTTGAGGACATGCTTGATCCTAAAATATGGTTCATAACTGACAATTTATACTTATCTTTGTTGTTGTAGGAAATACCTTTGAAACCAATTATACACTGCACCTGCTCCAAATCCTTTTCCTTTTTGAAATATCCGGATGTATACTTAGCATCTTCGATTTTTGCATCTCTTTTTTGTTTTCTATCTTTAAAATACCTGTTGGCAAAATCTATAACCTTATCAAGGGTTATATTTCCGGCAACTGATAAAACGATATTATCAGCTGTATAGTTTTCATCTATATAATCCAAAAAATCTTGCTTTTTAAAGTTTTTAATATTTTCTGCAGGACCTAAAATACTTCTTCCATAGGGTTGGTTTGAAAAAGCGGTTTGTTTGTAGTAGTCATAAATAATTTCATCTGGAGTATCTTCTGTCATTGCAAGTTCCTGTAAAATAACTCCTCTTTCCTTTTCCAGCTCTTCTTCGCTAAATGTTGAGTTGTCAATCATGTCTATTAAAATTTCTATTGCTTTCTCAGTATACTCCTTAAGTTGTTTACTATAGTATGCCGTAGTCTCAACTGAAGTATATGCATTAAAACTGGCTCCGATTTTTTCAAAATCGCAGGCTATTTGTTTTGCATTCCTGTTTTCTGTTCCCTTAAAGGCCATGTGTTCTATAAAATGAGATATTCCGTTATTTTTTTTATTTTCATTTCTGGAACCTGTGTTTACAAATATTTCTACAGTGGTTGTCTCCACGTCCTTCATATAATCACATACAACTCTTATGCCGTTCTTTAATTGTCCTATTTCTATCATTGTTGAGTAATATTTATTAATGCTCATAATATAGAAGTTGTTGTATAAAAATCAATAATATTACGGTTTTTGCTATTGAAAAAAAATTAATATAATTTATTATAAGGACAGTTTTTCATCAAAAATATGAGAATGTACGGCTATAAGGGAAAGTATTTGGATAGAGTTAATTTAAAGGTGCCGGCAATGTATTACATAAAAATAATTGTTGGCAAAATGATGTTTATGTTGTTGTTAATTCTATCTTTTTCTGGCCTAATAGTTTTTAAAAACAATTCACTGTTGGACGTAAAAATAAAAAATAGAATAAAACTTGTGACATCTCCGTATTTTGCTGTGTTTACATGCTATGATGTACTATCAAATGCTGCAAAGGACTTTTTTATCCATAAGATACATCTAAATAGCTTAAATAATTTGTTAATAGCTGAAAACCAAAAGCTACAAATGAAGATTTTAAGACTAAAATCGTTGGAGAGAGAAAATAGGGAACTGAGGGAAAGTTTAAATTTTGTACTGCGGAATGATTTACATGACTATGTTATAAAAAAAATCAATATAATAAGTAATAATTCGTTTACAAACAGGGTAGAAATTAATGTTTATGACGGTGAAAACATACGTGAAAATGATATTGTAGTTGATAACAACGGAAACCTAGTTGGTAAGGTTATTAACAAAACGGAAAATAAAGCTGAAATATTACTTACCAGTGATATGCATTTTAGAATTGCCGGATATCTGGAGCGAGGCAACCTAAAGGTGTTGTTGAGTGGTAACGAGAGTAGTAAAATGAATATTATGTATTTTCTTGGTGAGAAGGAAGACATGATTGAAGATGAGGATATTTACACAAATTATAATAATTCTTTGAAAAACGATGTATACATTGGTAAAATAGTTAAAGGTAAAGATGGTTTTGCTGTTAAAACTGCTGCAAATTTATCAAAAATAGATTATGTTATAATATTGAATGAAAGGGATGGTGAAACCAGTTGATGATAGTTTCAACTGGTTTATTAATTAATGACAACTATTCAGCTGTTATAAGACATTTAAAGGCATCTTTATCGATTACGTCTCCGCCAACTCTTTTTGTTGTGTAGAATCTTATGTATGGTTTTACTGTATATGGATCTCTTAAAATTCTAATGCCGACCCTATCAACTATTTGGTAGTATCTAAAATCACCAAATATTATTGATTTTGTTGAAGAATCAACAGCCGGAACATAGGAACTTTGGTAAACCGGAGCTCCCAATAGTGTATCCGGTTGACCGGCTAACAATGCAGGATTCCACAAATAATGGCCACTGGTGCTATCCTTTAATCGTCTAACAACTTTCATGGCCGATCTAGGCATTAAAAAGCTGGCATTGTTTATGTATTTGTCACCTAAAGAATAGTATAAATCCAATATGTCATTTTCATTAAATTCTTCATCTGTATCTGTACTTGTTACCGCTTCAATGCCATTATTGATACCAACGTAACTTAAAATTCCAGTTGGCTGATTTGCGGTGGCACCGGTTCCATTAATAAAAGCGTTTTCTTCAGCACCAATAAAGTCATCCGCTAACCTATTTGCCAGCCATTGCTCTATATCAATGGCAGAATCGTCAAGTATTTTTTGACTAACTTTTGGTTGTGCGACTAGGTCAAATGTGTTTATGGTGGTTTTTGTAAAAATACTTGTGTCTGTATCACTAACTGTTCCGGTTTCGCTTAACCATGATGGAGCCATGTTTGATGCATCGATTACATCTAAACTGGAGGATGATATTTCCTGAACGGAACATATTTTTCTCATTATACAATTTTCTTCTATTTTATCCACCATCATTTTCTGTATATTTGGAGATAAAAGATGTCCGCCGTAGGATGATGAAGAATCGAGGGAAGTTGTTAAATCTCTTTTTACTTCAATATCATTTAAATTTGATTCTATTCCTCTT
The DNA here is from genome assembly GCA_017475895.1 of Rickettsiales bacterium. GTDB lineage: Bacteria > Pseudomonadota > Alphaproteobacteria > Rickettsiales > UBA1997 > RGIG8782. Next base: position 32,166 of record JAFVEQ010000012.1, on the reverse strand, counting down.
TTGATGTAGGTGTTAAACGCTTGTTTATATTCATTATCTTCTGTTTTATATTCGTCAACACCATTGACTGGTCTTGATAGACTTGCTTCTATTTTGTTTATCTGACTTTTTTGTTCCTCTATTTGTTTATTAATTTTATCCAGTTTAATTTCCGTCAATGGATCAACGAAATTTTTATTTTCCAGTTGACTTAAACGGTCATTATTTACTTCTTTGTAGTGTTCCCAGGTGTTACCCAGATGCTCCAATTTATCGTTTAAATCTGCTATACTTATTGTCATAGGCTATGTCTTTATTAATAAATTAATTAAAAAACAAAAGCATATTAGGGTAGTGTTTAATCATGTGGAAGTATAATAAAATATTACAAAATATTACACTTTACTTTATATTATCGAGGTTTATCATAGTGTTATTAGTTTAATAAATTTATTTTTTATTAATTTTTTTAAAAACATACTATGTGTGGAATAGTAGGAATTGTGGACAGTAGGGGGAATAACGTTGTTAATGACACAATAGACAGTTTGCAACAACTTGAATATAGGGGGTACGATTCTGCTGGAATAACTATAATAAATAACAAAAAGTTTAGAACAACAAAAAGTGTTGGTAAAATAAAAAATCTTAAGGGAAAAATTAAAGATGATTTTGTCTCCAATATTGCCATAGCACATACCAGATGGGCTACTCACGGAGTGGTTAATGAGGCTAATGCACATCCTCATACATCCTGCAGAGATGATATAACTATAGTTCATAATGGTATAATTGAAAACTATAATAGTTTAAAGAGCGGGTTATCGAAGGAAAAATACACATTTAACAGTGAAACTGATTCTGAGGTTATAGGTAACTTAATATCCTATAATTTGCAGAGTAATAAAAACATGTTTGAGTCTTTCATAAAATCCATTAAGGAATTGGAGGGCAGTTATGCTATTGCTGCAATACACAATGAAGAACCTGATAAAATTTTTGTTGCTAAAAATAACTCTCCACTGGTTATAGGGGTTGGCAATGGAAAAAATTTAATTGCTTCATCAGTGGTTGCCCTATCAAAGACAACGGATAAAATTATACAACTGAAGGATAAACAGGTTGCTATAGTGTCAGCAGATAAAGTTGAGTTGTTCGATATAAATGGTAAAAAAGTTACTCCTAAGATTGAAGTTGTGAAAATTAATGACATGAAAGCCGATAAGGGTAAGTTTGACCATTTTATGTTAAAGGAAATATACGAACAGCCAGAGGTTTTGGAAAGAACTATAGAGGAATACATAGATAAAAAAAATAAAAAAATAATTTTTCCAAATATAGATTTTGATTTATCTAAAATAAATCATTTAACAATTGTTGCCTGTGGTACATCGTATCATGCTGGTTGTATAGCTAAATATTTCATTGAAGAATTGGCGGATATTCCGGTAAATGTTGATATAGCTTCAGAATTTAGATACAGAGCAAATCCTTTGGAGGATAACGGACTTGCGGTGTTTATTTCCCAGTCTGGCGAAACGGCGGATACATTAGCCGCATTGAGGTATTGTAAGGCTAAAAAACAAAAAATATTATCAATAGTTAATGTTGTTCAAAGTGCCATAGCCAATGAATCTGATATTGTTTTGAAAACTCTTGCCGGCGTTGAAGTTGGTGTATGTAGTACAAAGGCATTCGCGGCTCAAATATTTGTTTTATACCTGTTAGCATTAGAAATTGCTAAAAGTAGAAATAAAATTAGTAAAAGTGAATATCAAAAGAAAATCGTTGATTTCATAGATTCCATTAGAGTTTTAAAATATTCTTTAGAAAATAAATCTGTTGATTCCGTTAAAAAAGTAGCAAAGGAAATATGCAACAGTAATTTTCTAATGTATATAGGAAGAGATTTATTTTACCCGATGGCGCTGGAGGGAGCGTTAAAAATAAAAGAAATTAGCTATATTCCCACACAGGGTATAGCAAGCGGTGAGCTAAAACATGGCACAATAGCACTGGTGGATGAAAATTCATATATAGTTGCTTTAAATAACACAAATCTTTTATTTGATAAAAATTTGTCTTCAATAGAGGAAATTACAGCAAGAAAAGGAAAAGTTATTCTAATCTGTGATGATAATAAAAAGGATAATATAGATAAAAAAATCCATAGCTTCATAGAAACCGAAAAGGTTAAGGATAAATTTGGAATTGTTTTGTCAACACTAATACCTCTGCAATTGTTGGCTTACTATGTGGCAGTCTATAAAAAACTCGATGTGGATAAGCCAAGAAACTTAGCAAAATCCGTAACGGTTGAGTAGAAAAAAATAAATATAGTTAATGTAGAAATACATTAACTATATTTATTTTATAATGTTGTTATTATTGTTTTCTTTATTGATACTCTCTAAAAATTTTGCTTCCGCTTCTCTTTTATCATTGCCCATACTATAGCCAACAAAATAGTACCCTTCTCTTTGAAAACGATACAGCAGTAAGTTGTTGGCTTCCAAACCAATTAATAGGAATAACAAAAGTAAAAATGTTACAGCCAGTTGTGGTGAAAATATTGTTAATATAACATTAATCAACACAAAACTTATGGAAGCAAAAAGCCACAATTTTGAATATAAAAACCAAAATATATTAAACAAAAACGCAAAAAAATTAAAACCCTCCTTGACTAATAGTACATCCTCAACGGATTTGTTGTTGTTTTGCTTTATAAAAATACTATATATCTTCATTTTGATCTTTTATACAATTTTCTTCAGTGTATTTATTTTTAAATAAATAGTCAATAAAAAATTGATTAAATAATAAAATATTTGTATTATTATGAAACATTTATTTCAAATAAATATTACTATTTTTTTAATAATATTATTGTTAATATTATTAAATTTTTTGTATAAAATAATAATTATATGAAATTGCCTCCTTTTAAAATAAAAAAGTTGATATTTATTAAAAAACGGGTATATTTGATACAGTTAATTTTAATGGTGAATATGAAAAAAAACATATTATTATTAAATGTAAGCAAAAAAGATTTACAATTTATAGATAATAATGAATTTATAGTAAATGAGGTACATAATATAGATAAACAACAAAATATAGTAAAAGATGCACAGGTGGTTTTGGTGGATTTGGAACAAAAGGATAATTTTAAAGAAATGTTTTCAAAAATAAAAAAAATAAATGAAAACATAAAAATTTTAGGACTTGTCAATTTTAATAGATTAAGGGTTGCTACAAAGTTATTAAAGGAAAATTTAACGGATTATATTATAAAGGACGATGATAAGACTTTGGAACTGATAAATGCGAGATTGGGGCAAATATTAAATACACAAAAAAGAATAGAACAAATAAAAAAAACATCATCTATAGATCTTGTAACTTCAAGTATTGAAACAAAACAAATGATGGATGATATAATAAGAATGTCAAATGCTAATATATCAATTTTGATACAGGGAGAAGAGGGGTCTGAACATGAGTTATACGCTAGAACTATACACGAAATGGGTAATAGAAGGGATGGAATATTTTTAGATCTATTTTGTCCCAGTATAAATAAAGATAATCTTGAGAAGATATTATACCAAAATAATGATGTGTCAGACAAGTTTAAGAATCTTGACAACGGAACAATATTTTTTGAAAGCATAGATTTGTTAGATTTAGAAACGCAAGGTATTTTGGTTAGAATTTTGGAAAAAAATGAAAATGACATCAACTTTAGAGTAATATCTAGTACAGTAAAAGATCTTGAAAAGGAAGTGCAAAACGGAAATTTTAGTAAAGAGTTGTATTTTTTCATTAACAGCTACAAATTCAATATTCCGCCACTGAGAACAATGAGAAATATAATTCCATTGCTTGCTAAAAACCTATATAAATATTTTTCAATGGAGCAAAACAAAGAAATTAATGGCATAACAAATGGAGCATTGAGGATACTGGAAAATTATGAGTGGCATGGAAACCTAAAGGAAATAAAAAATGTTATGAAAAAAGCGGTAATCTTAAATACAACTGGTATATTGGATGAAGATGATTTTTTAGATTTAAAGAGTAAAAATATTACAAACGATAAAAAACATAGTAATAACAATTCCAATTTGTATACTGTTAATTTGCTTGATGATAATAATAACTTGAAAAATATGAGGGAATTGGAAAAGGAAATATTGTACAAGTACATGAAAATAAACAGTGGTAATATGACCGAGACGGCAAAGGTATTAAATTTAGGTAGAGCTACATTATATAGAAAGATAGAAGAGTACGATAATGAATAATAAATTATTTAAAACATTTTTGTTTTTGTTTTTACTTCTAGTCACCAGATTAGCTAAAGCTGATCTGGTGGTGGAGGAGTGGAAGCAAATTAACACATTTAACAATGTTGGACAGGATATTGAAGTTTTTATAAAATTAAGAGCAAAAAATCTTAAGAATAACTACTACCACAACTATTGGGGATATATTTTTGATAAAAAAACAAAAATTAATCTTTTAGATGTTAAAACAAGTAGTAAAATACTGAAAAATAGTGGCACATTTGGTGATAATACGATAAAGGTACATTTTGATAAATTATTTAATAACGATTCAGTATCAATATATTTTAAGTATCAGATTATAAATGACGACGATGAAAAGTATATAAGAAGAGAGTGGGTTCAAATACCAAAGTTTGCTAGCGGAGCAAAATTTGAACTGGTTGTTAAAACAATGGAAAATATGGATGTGTATTCTACACATTATGGTTTTAATGTAAATGATAATGTTTACAGCAATTCTGGAGTGGTCGGCAATGATGGTGTGGCGGAATTATTCCAAATGACCTTAAGGAAGGCCATCTGGAAAGTTTCCACAAACATTAATGTAAAAAATTCCTCTGGTTCCCTAAATACTTTGAAGGTGGTGGTACCTTTGAACTTTGTTGGTGGTAATAATGAAATTATTTATTACAACATATCAAGTAATCAGATTGACCATGTGGACGGTAACATAATAAAAAAAGATAAAGATAGTATAGAGGTTAAATTTTCAAAATATCAAGATACTAATGCTTTTATTAATATTGATGCAAAAATTAAAAATAATTACAATAATTTTTATTGGTTAAATGATTTTGATGTAAATGATACTTTAAAAATCAAACATGAATATGTTAGCGAATATAGCAGCCTAATAAATACCATATTAAACGAAGACAAAACGGATTTGCCAAACCATGTAAAAATAGCAAAATGGGTAAATAAAATTATGAAATACGATATAAGTTATGTTGGCAAAAAAATGACCTCAAAGGAAATACTAGATGCTAAAGTTGGCGTTTGTGAACATTACTCAATATTATATCAGGATTTATTAAGAAGTATAAGCATTCCAGCAAAAACCATCAGTGGTATAAGCTACAGTTATGATAAAAAGAAATTTGAAAATCATGCTTGGGTTATGGTCAATTACAACAGTCAATGGTTGCCAATAGATCCTACTTGGGGTATTTATTCAGGAAAATTACCTATATCACATATTTTTCTATATAATGACATAAAAACACCAGTAAAATATTCTATGTATGGAAACATCAACAATGTAAGTGTTAGCATCAATAATAAAGCTGAATATATTGGTAATTAACAGAGGAAAGCAAGCATACTAATACAATTTACATTGCCTTAGTGCTTCACCTAAAACTATTGATAAACTAATTGCTACATTTAAACATCTGGCGCCATTTTTCATAGGTATCAGTAGTCTGCTATCTACAGAATTGTGTATTTCTTCTGGAACTCCGGCACTTTCTCGACCAACCATTATGACGTCATTTTCCTTAAAACTAAATGTGTGATAGGGTACACTTGATTTTGTGGTTAATAATATTACTCTGCAGTCTTTATTATTTTCTTTAAACTCCTCAAAACTACTATATCTTTTCAGTTTAACATTGTCAAGATAATCCATTGCCGATCTTTTCATGATTTTATTTTCGTCAAATGGAAAACCGCAGGGCTCAATTATATTTAATTCCAAATCAAAACACACAGACATTCGCATAATCGTTCCAACATTTCCTGCAATGTCTGGTTGATATAATAGTATTTTCATATTACACAAACAAAATTAGGGTGGTTTGACAACCACCCTATATTACTTTTATTTTATCTTAATTATTTCTACTTCTTTTGTCAATTGAATAGCTAGATCCAATTCACCCTTTGAATTGCTGTGAATTGTGAATAACTTTTCTCCTTTTTTTACTTTATCTCCAAGGTGTTTATATAGATATACACCCGCTGCCTTTTGACTAGGACATCCGGCCAGCTTAGCTAAGTATGATAGTTTTCTGTTATCAAATTCGTAAACTTCACCATCCTTGTCAGCAAGTATATCCTGTGTAAATTTAGCAACTGGTATTTCCTTTAATCCACCACCCTGTGCGTCACAGATCTTTAAAAATCTCTCCCAAGCTCTTCCACTTTCAAGAATTTCTCTTGCTATTTTTTCACCTTCACCTTTTTTAACTTTTGGGTCAAATTCTATTATTAGTCCCGATAGGTAAATGGTTTTTTCTTTCAAATCCTTTGGAGCATCCGGATCGTTTTTTAAAACTTTAACTACATCCAATGCTTCTAGAGCTGGACCAACACCATTTCCAACTGGTTGTCTTCCGTCGCTTAGATTAACTATAACCTTTACACCTAATTTTTTACCAAGAGTTTCAAAATCGTTCTTTAGCACTTCAGCTGTTTCTTTACTCTTTGTTTTTGCTGATGGACCGTATGGTACATCTATCAATATGTGTGTAGAACCAGCAGCAACCTTTTTAGACAAAATTGATGCTAACATTTGTCCTTTACTATCCAAGTCTAGGTCTTTTTTAACATTTATTATGATATCATCACTTGGGTTTAGGTCAACAGCTCCACCCCAAATTAAACATCCTCCAGCTTTATCTACAACTTCTTTCATTCTATCGGTTGGAACAACAATATTGGTTAACACTTCCATCACATCAGCTGTACCGGCTGGTGAAGTTATGGCTCTTGATGATGTTTTAGGAATGTGTAATCCATATTCAGCAACTATTGCTATTGCTGGTGGTGTTGTTCTGTTTCCTGGTATACCACCAATACAGTGTTTATCAACAACTATATCGTAATTCCATTTCATAACCTTTCCGGTATTCACCATTGCCTTAGCGAAATAAGCTATTTCATCAGGTGATAATTGATCTCCCTCTGTGGCAGAGCATAAACAAGCCATGTGCATATCGGAATATTTACCATCTACCACATCCTTTATGGCTTCAAATATACCTTCTTCAGTAAAGGGTTTACCTCTTAGTTTGTTTCTTATAGCACTGAATGATAATAGTGGTTCCATATGTGCAACTTCGAACTCTTCACCATTTTTTGCTTTTAATGTACTTTCAACTTTACTGGATAAACCAACCTCATTTTCGCCAACCATATCTGATAAATATAATGTTGTGTATGCATATCTTTCACTGCTGGATACTTTAATTCTTGCTAATGCAGAAAAACCTTCTTCTTTAACAACACTCGAATTACCATTTAAAAAAATTATTGGTTCTCTACCTGTATCAATGTTTAAAATCTTACATTTTAACTTAGTCATTTTACTCCCTAATTTTATAGTTGATATATTTGTAAATACTCTGGAATTAAAGTATCCCATTGTAATTCTTTTTCTACTCTCTCGGCAAAAATATTGCTGGATTTTTCTTCGCCGTGAACTATGAACAGTTTTTTGGGTTTATCTTCAAAACCCTTTAACCATTCAATTAACTCGTTTGAATCTGCGTGTGCTGACATGTTTTCTAGTCTTTCCACTTCCGCATTGATTTTTACCACTTGTCCGTGAATTTTTAGTTCTTTTTTACCATCCTGTAGAGCTCTACCTCTAGTGCCGACTGCCTGATAGCCGACCAGCAGGATTGTATTTTTATTGTCCGGTCCATAGTGTGCTAAATGATGCAAAATTCTACCACCGGTTGCCATACCGCTTGCGGATATGATTATTGATGGAACTTTTTGCTCAAATATTCTTTTTGACTGGTCAACGGTTGTGGTAAATTTCGTATCATTGAACATATCAATACAATCCTTTTCGGACAGCTTGTGTTGATCTATGAAATCATCCAAAAGATTTGTGGCTTTTATGGACATTGGACTATCGACAAAAATTGGTACCGCTGGAATTTTCTTTTCCATTTTTAATTGGTGTATATAGTATAATATCAACTGTGTTCTACCAACAGCAAACGCTGGAACTATAAGATTACCACCTCTGGAAACCGTTTTATTTATAATTTTACCCAACTCTTCCTTTTGATCTATGTTTTTGTGAACCTTGTCTCCGTACGTGGATTCACACAGTATATAATCACCATGTTTAACCTTTTGCGGATCATAAAGTATGTCATCATTTGTTCTGCCTAAATCACCAGAAAATACAACAACTTTGTCGCCTAAAGTTAAAGATATAACCCCAGCTCCTAAGATGTGTCCTGCTCCGGTTATTTTGAAATCTATATCATCATCAATTCTATTTACTTTATTAAAATCAACAACTTTAAACTGTTTTAGACATTTAACAGCATCCTCTTCCGTATACAATGGTGTAGCTTCCTGATATTTTCCACCTTTTTTCTTTAAATATCTTACATCTTCCTCCTGCAGAAAACCCGAATCCGGTAGAATTATTTTACACAATTCGAACGTTGCTTTAGTACAATACACTGGTCCGGTAAAACCTTCTTTAACCATCAATGGTATATAGCCACTATGGTCTAAATGAGCATGTGTTAACAGTATTGCATCAACTTTTTTCGGGAAAAATGGCATTTTTTGGCGATTTCTAATTCTTTCATCCTTTAGTCCTTGGAAAAGACCACAGTCCACCAATATCTTTTTGTCTTTATATTCTACTAAATATTTTGATCCCGTAACGGTTTTTGACGCTCCGCAGAATGTAATTTGTGGTATTTTTATATTTACATTTTTAATGTTAAGCTTCTTTATACTATCAGTCAGTGTTCTAAGAACACTTTTTTTGGGGTATGGTTTCATTATATTTTCGTGCATTTTTCACTAATAATTTAGTAATTTATAACAAATGTTAAATATATACCTACAAAAAGTAAAATTACATCAAAAATGTAAAATTTTACCTTACAATTATTATTATTAAAAATAAAATTTTCAAGTAATTTATGAAAACATTTTACAATTAATGCAATAATGGCAGATGAAATGAATGAAATTAACATAAATAACAAATATTTTAAAAAATCAAAATTATTGATATTTTGCATATAGGAATTAAATATCTCTTCGTTTTGTACAGTTATTGTTATTATTCTTATAGATGACAGACAAACAGCTAATAATATAATAAAATTTGATAGCTTGTCCTTTTTACTCTCAAAAACATTTTTCCCGTTTTTGCGAACAAGATGGTATAAACATTTTATGCAATAGAATAATATTAATAGTCCTAAAACTAAATTAAAGAGACGGGTCCATCTGGCAACAGAAAAGGCATTTAACCACTCTATCATAAATAAAAAATTCATGATTATTGATGATGTAAAGAAACATAACAACAATAAATTGGCTTTGTGTTTGTTGTTGAATAATATCATGACCGACAACACAAGTAAAATTATTGCTACAGAATACAGATTGTTTATTTGTGTTTTTATTGAAATATCAAAAAAACTACCTTGGTATTTATTTACATTTGGTAGGTTAGAATCGCTATTTTTTGTACTTGTTTTTAATATTTCTATAATTTCGTTTTTATTTTCTTCGTTGTTTATAAATCCTGCCCTATAACCATTTTTGTGAAAAATTATCGGTGTTCCCAATGTGTTTAATGGTATATTATATTTACTGACATATTTTAGTAGTGTATTTTGGTTTTTTTTATTGTTTGTGATATTGTAGAACCTGATTTTATAGTTCGTTGTATCAATTGTTTTTAAAAAATTATCTAAGTCATTACAGTGATAACAACCATCCTGCGTAAAAATTTCTACTTCATCGTTTTTATTTGTATTTACAAAAACTGTTGTTTTTGGCGATAATATAAAGATAAATATGAGTATTATTGATAATACAATGTTAAATACATTATTTTTTAAAAAGGACACTACATCATTTGCCAGTTTCTTGATTTTAGATAACATAAAATTAAAAACATAAATATACTTGATTTTATTATAATAGTTCTTTTTTTTTAAACAAGTTTTAATTTATAGTACTAATTACTTGACAATATTATTACAAAAAATAATATATATTTTTATTAAAATAAGTATATTATTGTCTATTTATAATAATTATTACAAAAAATGAAAAACTATATATTTACAAGTGAGTCTGTCTCAGAAGGACATCCGGACAAAGTTTGTGATCAAATTTCAGATGCAATTTTAGATTTATTTTTGAGTAAAGACCCATACTCTAGGGTTGCCTGTGAAACATTAGCCACTACAAATAATATAAAAATTGCTGGTGAAGTTAGATGCTCTAAAAAAATTTCCAATGAAGAGATTGAAAATACTGTCAGAAATACAATTAAAGAAATAGGTTATGAACAGAAAAACTTTAACTGGAAAACAGTGAAGATTGAAAATTTGTTACACTCACAATCCGCAGATATTGCTATTGGTGTTGATGAAACAGATAAAAAAGATGAGGGGGCTGGAGACCAAGGTATAATGTTTGGTTATGCCTGTAACGAAACAGAAGAATATATGCCATCTGCCATATACTACTCCAGTAGATTGTTAGAGGAAATAATGAAAGACATAAAAAGTGGAAAAATAAATGGACTTGGACCGGATGCAAAATCACAAATAACCTTAAGATATGTTAATGATTTTCCAGTAAAGGCTGATACTGTTTTAATATCAATACAACATAGAGAAAATATAAGTTTAGAAAAAGTAAAGGAACTTGTGATTCCATATATAAAAAAGGTGTTACCGGATAACTTTGTGGATGAAGAAACAAAAATATTGATAAATCCAACCGGAAGATTTGTGATTGGTGGACCTGATGGCGATGCTGGTCTGACCGGAAGAAAAATAATAGTTGATACATATGGTGGTTATGCTCCACATGGTGGTGGTGCGTTCAGCGGTAAAGATCCAACAAAAGTTGACAGAAGTGCGGCTTATATCGCCAGATATTTAGCAAAAAATGTTGTAGCCAGTGGAATAGCTGATAAATGTTTAATACAACTGTCCTATGCTATAGGTATTGCGGAACCAATATCCTTTTATGTTAATACATTTAATACAAATAAGGTTGATGAAGAAAAAATACAGGATGTTTTGTTAACTTTAGTTGATCTAAAACCGAGAAGTATAAGAGAAATATTGGGACTGAATAAGCCAATTTATAAAAAAACGGCAGCCTATGGACATTTTGGTAGAAAACCAGAAGCAGACGGGCATTTTTCTTGGGAAAAAACCGATTTGGTTCCAAGCGTCAAGAAGTATTTTGGTTTAAAATAATTTTAAAAATCAAAAAATTATTTCTTGCTTTTTATCCGTTAAGAAACTACTATTTAACGATGTACTATTAATTATTTTATTTAATTTATTTTGTATTAGAAATGCAGAGATTTAAGATTACAAGGGAAGGCTACAATAAGCTGAAAGGGGAATTGGATAACTTGATTAATGTTGAAAGACCTAAGATATCAAAGGCTATAGGTGAAGCGATAGAATTGGGAGATTTGAGTGAAAACGCTGAATACCACTATTCAAAGGATAAACAGAGAGTTATTGAAGGTATGATTACAAATCTTACGGAAAAGATAAGTAATGCCGATGTGGTGGATATATCAAGATTATCCGGAAACGTAATAGATTTTGGGGCAACTGTTTTATTGGTGGATGAGGACACGGAGAAGGAGGTTAAATATAAAATATTAAGTGAGGTGGAGGCCGACTCTACGCGTAACATAATATCCATCAATTCTCCCATAGGAAAGGCATTAATTGGTAAATCTGTTGGTGATTCTATTGAAATTGTTGTTCCCAGTGGTGTTAGAAACTTTGAAGTACTTGAAGTTATGTGGATTGAATAATTTTGGTGTTATAAATAAAAATTTTTATTGACTTTAACAATAATTATTATTATACTAAACTCAGTGCATCCTTAGCTCAGTTGGATAGAGCAACAGCCTTCTAAGCTGTGGGTCGCGCGTTCGAATCGCACAGGATGCACCATGAATTCAATCTGTTATATTTAGAAAAATTAGCCAAAATATTGTTGATAAATAAAATATTTATTTTATCCTATCGTCAAATAACGTGAAAAAATCTAAAATGGCAAAAATTGGCAATCTTAAGGATTTTATAGAAAAGGTCGATGAGGCAAAAAAGATAAATCCGAAAGATTTATCGTCTGATCAGGATCTAACAATAGGTGTAATGAATTTAATATCCATAGAGGAACATCTGATGTTTTCCGGTGCAAAGACTGGTAAGACGTCATACTATGATTTAATACAGCAGGTTAGGGATATAAGAAAAAATCTGATGATGAAGCTAATACCTACATATGAAGGTGAGGTTTGGTGTATATCTAAACATCTTTTGTCGGCATCTATGAGACTCATGGAGGTGGGTACAAAACAACAAAGTTTAAATAATACCGAAGAAGCCAATAAATTGTTTGATAAATCCTATGAATTATATTGTTTATTCTGGGGATTAAACATGAATATGCTAAACATAAAAGATGTTAAATGGATAGAAGACACAAAAAAAGATATTGAAGCCATAAGTGATAAAGTTAGTGAGTCTATGAACGAAGATAAAATAGAAGAAAAACAAGAAAAAAATGAAAACAAGAGTGAAGGCGTTATGGATAAAATGAAAAATTTTGTTAAAAAAGCTGTAAATTGCTGCATTGAATAGGTATAATATGAAAAAATTATTTTTGATATTGTTGATTATATTCTCGTTGGGCATCACCGGTTGTGAAGAGAATGTAAACATCGATAAAAATAACAATGAAAACACTAGGCCTAATACCGAAACGATAGCCAAAGGCGATATTTTACCAGATAAAATATACTTTTTTTATCAAAATACTTGTCCGCATTGTCATACGGCTATGGAGTATATAAACAATAATTACGAAAATTTACCGTTGGTCATGATTAACATCGGTGACGTAAAGGGTTATAGGTTATTTATACAGTCAGTTAAAAAGTTTGAACTTGGCAATCAGGTGGGAACACCACTTATAGTTATGAACGATAGTTATATAATGGGTTGGTCCGATGAAAGCATTAGTCTTTTTGATGAACAAGTTAAGGAATTATTAAATAAATCTTAATTAATGTTTGGTATGAGTTGTTGTTTACATATTAATAGGCATCAACTGAACTGATATTTTTTATTCCCCCTTGAAAAAAATAAAAAAATTATTATATTAACACCAGCAAATACAAAAATTGTAAATATGAGCGAAGATAACGAAAATAAACAGGAAGAGGTCAAAGGTAAGTGGACCGACAGATTTAAATCAATAAAGGCAAAAAATAATGCTAGTTCTACCGGTGATAACGAAAACAAAAATAATGACGATAATGGGGATAAAGCCGAGGATGCTCGTGGTGACGATGGCGAGATACAAAGACTAAAAGAAGAAAATGAATCATTGAAATCGAAGCTACTGAGAACTCTAGCTGAGATTGAAAATACCAGAAGAATCTGTGAGGAGGAAAAGAGTAAAACGTTAAAGTTTGCCATAACAAACATAACTAAAGAATTGATAAATATAATGGAAAACTTTTACCTAAGTTTTGAAAATCTAGAGAAAAACAAAAACGATTTTGACTCGTTTTTAAAGGGTGTTGAGTTAAATTTTAATGAATTTAAAAAGGTTTTTGATAAGAATAATATAAAAAGAATATATCCACTAAACGAGGCCTTTAATCCAGATTTTCATGAGGCAATTTCACAAATAGAAAGTGATAAGGATTCCGGAACGGTGGTCGAGGTGTTGCAGGCCGGATATATGTTAAACGAAAGGGTTATAAAGCCAGCAATGGTTATTGTTGCTAAATAGTCAACTACTTTAAATTATATTTTTTTATGAACTTTTCGGTTTCCTTTGTCAGGAGTTCAACTTTGACTTTGGCAACTCCTGTGTTTTTGAATTCTAGTTTTTTTGATACTTCCTTTGACACATCTATTAATCTATTGTCAACAAATGGTCCTCTGTCGTTTACTCTTGCAACAACGCTTAAGCCATTTTCAAGATTTGTAATTTTAACTATTGATGGTAGTGGTAGTGTTTTATGTGCTGCAGTCAAGTCATTCATATTAAAAATTTCGCCATTGGCTGTTTTTTTATTGTGAAAATCATCTCCATACCACGATGCTAAACCAACCTCTTTATATTTTTTATATTCTCTCGGAGTGTAGGTTTTGCCGTTAATTTTGTAGGGCTTACCAATCTTATAGTAACCGGTATATTTACTACTTTTCGTTTTACTATTTTGTTTTTTTTGTGAAACTCCTGATCTACCGTAGCGGGTTGTGCTTTGTGTATATTTTATTCTACTTTCTCTACTTATTTCCTGACATGAAACAACAAATAAAAAACATATTAATAACAATATCTTATTGTTTAATCGCATACTTGTACCACCTTGTATCACCATAATCGTTTTTTAATCTATTCATGCACTTATTGACCCCGTCGTCATAATTGATATATTTATACAAAACCATAATTTTATACAATATTTCGGCGGTATAATCATTTTCTTGGAACTTCGTCATTATCTCATTTAGATGATTTAAAGCTCCAATAAAATCATTGTTATTTATATAAAATTTGTAAATTGATAGCTCATTTTTAATTATATTTCTTATTACTTCCTTTCTTATTCGTAAAACGTCGTCTCTATATTTTGAAACTTTATAGACACCTAACATGTATTCTATATCTTCATATAACTCGTTCATAAGCGTTAAATCTTTTTTTGACTTCATGACTTTTTCATATTTATTCACAATTCCCATGTAGTAAACATATTCAATATTTTCATTTCCAAAATTAATTCTTTTATAGTATTCTATGAGTCTTAGGGAATCGTCGTATTTTTTAGCCATGTAATAGGAATATATGCTCATTATTATACTTTTAGTTGCCAGTGGTGTGAATATAAATTTTTCTTCAATTTCTTCAAACTCCTTTCCGGCTGTACTATAATATTTTTTATTGAAATTTTTCATGGCCTTTTCATAAAGTACTTGTCCATCAACATCTATTGTTTCATCTTTCCTATTACCAGCACAGGAAACCAAAAAAACACCAATATATAGAAGTAGAATTATTTTTTTAAACATAAAAAGGACAAAGTAAATATTTTTTCTTGAATCGTATAACAATTTTCTTTTTTTTCAAGTCAGAAATAGAAGTGTATTTTAATGTTTATTTATTATTATTTTTGCTTTTATGTTGACCGCAAGCCGCCATTATATCATCACCTCTAGAAAATCTTATGGGGCAGGGATATCTGGCATCTGAAATTATTTGTGCAAATTCAATAATTTTATTTTTTTCTGTGGCTTCTTTGAAGATACAACCATCCCAATGATTGAATGGAATTAAATTAAATTTTGCCGGTATATTGTACTTTTTAACTAATTTTACTAGTCGCCTAGCGTCATCCATACTATCGTTTAAATCCTTAATCATTATATATTCGAATGTTATTCGTCTATAGTTTGTGCTTTTAGCATAAAAACCACAGGCTTTCATTATTTCGTCAATTGTATATTTTTCAGCTATCGGCATTATTTGCTTTCTCACATCATCTGTGGTGGCGTGCAAAGATATGGCTAAATTTACCTTTAGATCATTAGCTAAATCATAAATTTTTGGTACAAGTCCACAGGTGGATAAAGTTATTCTTCTGTTAGAAAATGCTATTCCGTTTTCATTATTTATAATCTTTAGTGCTTTAACTATATTATTAAAATTTTGTAGTGGTTCACCCATACCCATAACTACAACGTTTGTAATTTTTCTACCATTACCAATTGATTTGTCAATGTTATTCCATTCATCCAACAAATCTCTAGCCACCATCATCTCCTGAACTATTTCATAAACTTCAAGATTTCTTGTAAAACCCTGTGATCCGGTATTACAAAATCTGCACCCCATGGCACAACCGACCTGTGAAGATATACACAATGTTCCTCTATCTTCCGATGGTATATAAACTAGTTCGATTTTTTCTCCATCATCCAATTCTAAAAGCCACTTTTGTGTTTCATCTATAGATTTTTGTGTTCTTAAAACCTTTGGTCTATCAATGGTGTAATTTACCTTAAGCTTTTCCCTTAAATTTTTTGATATATTTGACATTGAATCAAAATCTTTCACACCCCTACAATAAATCCAATTCCAAAGCTGTTTAGCTACAAAACTTCTGCTTTGTAATTCGTTTACTAAAATATTTTCCAGTTCCTGTAATGTGTAATTTAAAATGTTTTTCATGTTATACTATAAAGATCTGCCACCCTTGTTCTGTTTAATTTCCTTTCCGGTGTTATCGCTTTTTGTTGGATCAATATTATTCTCTTTTTTATCCAAAGCTGCCGTTGTTGTTCCTGCTTCTTCTGCTTTTACGAGACCAATATTATTCTCTTTTTTGCTTTGGTTATTTTCTTTTTTGCTCTGGTGTTTTTTGTTAGCTTTTTCAATTTCGCCTTCTTTTTCAATGACGGTATATGCCTTAACTTCATTCTTGAGTGATTCTGTAATTAGAATCATCTTATCAATAATCTCAACAACTTCGTTGTTTTTTAAGCTTTTTTCCATTTTTTCACTTATGTTTATGTCTGTCATCACCATTAAACATTTTTTATGCAGTTTTTTTTATTATATAACATATTTTAACATTTGTCAAACATTTTTTAATTTGTCGTAGAAGTTGTTTAATTTATCCCTAAGTACTTTCATATCTTTATTAATAACATTGCTGTTTAAATTTTTTACATCATTCATGTTTTCTATATTTTGATTTTGTTTTACAGTCTCGTTTTCTTTAAATTTTATGTCAATACTTTCAGATGTATTGTAGTCGTTTAATTCCACAACTTCATTCTGTAACAAACTTAACAGACCCTTTATTGTATATCCTTTATTGTATAAATTATCTTTTATAAAATTTAATATTTTTATATCCTTATCAAAAAAATATCTACGTCCTCCGACACCGACAGTTGGCTTTATATAATCAGCAAATTTTGTTTCCCAAAATCTTATAACGTAAGCCTGAACCCCGATTTCTTTCGCCGCATCTCCTATAGATCTTTTTTTGTCAATATTCAATACCATTATAAACCCTTATAATCTATAAAAAACTTACCACTTTTTCTATTGACGGAAAAGCCTTTATTGTTAAATAGCGGAATTATTTCACTTTCTTCAACTTTATAGTAAATTCTTATGTTAGCCATCTTCGTGGTCAATTGTAGAATATCATACTTAACAACGAAATCTAAATTGTCCAGCAGGCTTTTGATATAAACATATTCCCTTATATTTGGTATTATATAGAAAACATCCATATAATTTTCTTTTTTTACAGCGGTATGTTTGTCGTTATTTTTAGCGTCTATAACTCTTTGTTTCGATTCGTTGTTTAAAAATTCTAGAGTTTTTATTGATGCTTCTTTTATTAATTCATGTTTTTGTAAGTCGTTTTTATTGGAGAATTGTAAATTTTTTTCATTTCTATTTTCGGCATCTATTTCCAAAAGTTTTATTTCCACAACATCATCTTCTTTGTTGTATTTTGCTATAGAAAACATGACTGTGTTTGAATTATATTTACTTAAAAGAGTCTGGAAAAATTCATAGGTCATGTCGTCTATATTTTTCTTTGATAAAAGACCAGAATTTGATAAACTATAGTTATCAATTATAAATATATTTTCATATTTGTTTGAGTTTTCAAAATATTCATTATAGGCAGACTCATACCACGTGTTTTTGCTGTCAAGCATATCTATATTACCATATTCGTCTTTAAAAACGGGTATATATAAAAATACGTTGTTTGTTATTTTACCAACATCTATCGATATTTTTTTAAGATTAAAGTTCAGAAAATCTTTATTAAACAATATTGTTAATCTGCTGGAATAGGAATTGTTTGTCATTATTTCGTCGTCTATTTTTATGGTTTCCACCATCTCAGATATTAATGAATCATTTATAAATTTTGTATACTCGACATTTATCCCAGCTTTTTCAAAAAGCGCTTTTAACGATTTTCTCTGTCCATCTTTTATGGCTATTTCTTTTGCTTTATTGGCGTTGGTCGATGTGGCTTTAACCGGAACGTTTTTTATTATGTATATACTATTACTATTTTCCTTAGCCTCAACAATGTATACTGTCCCCGCAACAAACAGCAACATTAAAATATGAAATATGATCCTATTAATTTTTTTAAACATAACATCATAATAATTTTGGAATAATGGTAGCCTTTATTATTTAAAATTCAATATAAAATCTTATCAGATTTTTCTATAATGGTTTTTCTTTACAATTTATTTTTAAACAATAAAATGTAGTCATAGTAAAAATGTGTATGAGACAAATGCTTTACATGACTGTGGTTGGAGTTCTTGCATATTGGTTTGCAATAAGATATACGCACATCTACACCACTAAAGGAATAATATTTTTTGTTTTCATGGTGGTTATAATATTTTTTGGAACAAAAGTTAAATAATTAACATTTATCTATAATTACATATTATTTAGATACTCTGCTATCGTTCTTACTATCTCCGTTGTTGTTTTCTTGGAGATATGAAAAGACGGAGATATTCTCAGAAACTGGCTGTTATCATCAAGTCTTCTTGCAAAATTATCAAGTCCAACCTTTTCTAAATAAAAACTAGCAACCGTTAATATTGGTAACCCTAGTTTTTGACAATGTATAGTTATATCTCTATTTAATTTATCAAGATTTGGTACATTATGCTTTAGTTTTATTACAAAATATATGTTATTGTCAAATTTATTAACCTGATATCTATTCTTATCTAGGAGTTTATTGCACATGCTTGATGCAGAATCTACTATTTTTTTAGTTTTATCGATATCTTTTGTTGTCAATTTAAAAAATTCCTCTTCACCAAGCCATGGGTATATATTTTTAATTGTTGTATTGTTTCCTAAATATATTTCCATTAGTTTACATTTTTCATAAACGTTATCATTATCGTTTGCACAAACCAATGAACCAAGTCTATTTATCTCCAATCCAAAACAATCAAGTTTCATGTGTGACCTAACCAAGAAAAGTGGCATATTTTTTTCATTACAATAGTTAACTATATCAACTATATACTGGCTTGAACAATCTATACATGAAGTATCCATAACCATTGCTTTTGCTTTTACTTTTTTGTAGTTCACCGACATAAAATTTGGTGAGGCGCTACATATCCATAAAACATCTACATCTTTGCCATTGTAATTTTTATATTCCACAACATTTTCCGTGCCGAATATACTTTCAGCAAAATCATAGGATTCAAAATAAGGTAAATTAGAAAACAAAAATTTTTTATATCCTATTTTTTGTAAAGTCAATTGAAGTGTTGATATGGCTGCCATGCAACTATTAAAAAATAAACCTAAGTTGTTTTTTTTATTATGTATATTGTACAAAAATTTTAACCAGTTGTTGCAGTTTATAAATAAATCATGTCTTTGGTAGGAGTAGGTAATGGTTTTGTCGTTGAATGGTATTTGACAAACCTTGTCATTATAGCTTTCTGAAAAATCTATATACTTTTTACATATTTTTAGCGTTGCCCCCTTTTTGATCTTTGTTAAGCCCCTGTCTATAGCTATTTTTTTGTTTAAAATATTTTTTATGAATTTCTTCTCCATTTTTTATCTTTGTTTTTTTATTTGTATTTATTTGTAATTTTTTTTTGGATTTCTTACGTAATGTACCAACTATTAATAAATAGTCAATAAAAAAATACAATAACATATGCTCTCTGAATTTTAATATTTATATTAGTAAATTGTTATTTTTATTTTATATTTATTATTATCGTTTGTTTGCTGGTATAAGCTATAAAATAGTATTATACTTACGTTATAAACAATAACTGTGAATAAAATACATGTTTGATTTAAATAAAACCAAAACAATGAAAAAAATTTTTGATAAGCTTATGTCTGCCGGATTGGACTTTAATAAATCGGAAAAAGATAAAAAAGTACAGGAGTTGAAAAACTTACTAGAATTAAATTCTCAATTCAGTAAAGTTAAAAATGACAATAAGGATGTAGCAAAATAAATAAATTACTTATTTACAGTAATCAAATTATTGTCATTTTATTATTTATTCAGATACCATTCAACGGTTTTTACTATACCAGTATCAAAAGTTTCGTCAGCTTTCCAACCTAACTCTTTTTCTAGCTTTGTAGCATCTATAGCATAGCGAAAATCGTGTCCGGCTCTGTCCTCAACAAAAGTAATTAATTCTTCATATTTCTTTCCATTGTTTCTAGGTCTTTTTTCATTGAGTATTTTACATATTGTTTTTACAATGGTTATGTTATTTCTTTCGTTGTGTCCTCCAATATTGTAGGTTTCTCCAGCTTTACCTCTATGAAATATTAAATCCACAGCCTTACAATGGTCCAAAACATAAAGCCAATCTCTAATGTTTTCGCCTTTTCCGTAGATGGTTAAGGGTTGTTCATTTAAGGCTTGTTTGATCATGTGTGGAATTAATTTTTCAGCGTGTTGTTTTGGTCCATAGTTATTTGAACAATTGGAAATTGTTGTGTTTAGACCAAATGTGTGGTGATATGCTCTTACAATAAGATCTGAGCTTGCCTTACTGGCGGAATAGGGGCTATTGGGAGCATATGGCGTTGTTTCTGTAAAATATCCGTCTTTACCCAGTGTTCCATAAACTTCATCGGTTGAAATGTGGTGAAAACGACATTCTTCGTAGCCGTATTTAACTTTGTTTGGTCCATTCATCCAATGATTGAAAGCACAGTTGATTAAATTAAAAGTACCTTCCACATTTGTTTTTATAAATATTTCAGGGTTTTTTATTGAGTTGTCAACATGACTTTCGGCGGCAAAATGTATTACTCCTTTTACATCATATTTTTCAAAAATATTTTTAACTAATTCCTTATCACAAATATCACCCTGTACAAACTTATAGTTTGACATTGAGTCACACTCCTGCAGATTGTCAAGATTTCCAGCATAGGTTAATTTGTCAAGATTAAGTATGTTATATTCTTTTTGATATTTCTGGCAAAAATATGGAACAAAATTTGATCCAATAAAGCCAGCTCCTCCAGTTATTAATATTGTTTTATTCATTTTCTAACTCCTTCAGACAATCCACCAGAGCCTGTCTCCAGTGACGAATATTAATATTAAATGTGTTTTTTATTTTGCTTTTATCTAATAAGCTGTAGTTCGGACGAGTTGCTTTTGTGGGGTATTCGGAACTTGATATTGGTAATACTTTACATTTTTTATTTGCCATATGCATAATTTCAGTGGCAAAATCATACCAAGAACAAACACCTTCGTTGGTGAAATGGTAAATTCCGCTTGTTTTTGTATTTATCTGTGGTAATATATCAACAATGGCTTTTGCTAAATCTCTAGCATAGGTTGGTGTGCCTATTTGATCATTTACAACCGTAATTTGTTCTTTTTCACTCCCAAGTTTTAACATTGTTTTTACGAAGTTTTTGCCATAGGAGGAATATAGCCAAGCTGTTCTGATTACTACAGATTGTGGATTTTTTAAAACTTCTTTTTCGCCAGCAAGTTTTGTTTTTCCATAAATTGATATTGGTGATGGTTTATCTTCAGTTTTATAGGGAATATTATTTTGTCCGTCAAATACATAGTCTGTTGATATGTGTATGATTTTGCGGCCGGTTTCTGCTAAATTTTTAGCGCCAACTGTGTTTATCTGTTCAGCTAAATCAGTTTCCTCCTCCGCTTTGTCAACATTTGTATAGGCAGCACAGTTAATGATTATATTAATGTTGTTGTTCTTTACGAAACTATTTACATCGTTCTCATTTGTTATGTCTAGTTCGTTCTTGTCGGTCAAAATTGCCTCTGGCAATAGTTTTGTCAAACTAGTTCCTAGTTGTCCGCCTGCTCCGGTGATTAATATTTTATCTGTCATCTGGAATATCCTTTAGTTTATTTGCCAATCTATCTTTTTCACTGGTTATAACGCTTTCGGCTGGTATTTTCCAATTTATTGCAATTTCCGGATCGTCGTAGCGAATTCCAAATTCACTTTCTTTGTGGTAGAAATTATCGCATTTATAGGCAAAAACTGCTGTATCACTCAAAACAGAAAAACCGTGTAGAAAACCTCTGGGAATAAACAGTTGTCTTTGATTTTCTGCAGATAATTCTACTGCTACATGTTTTCCAAAAGTTTTTGAGTTTTTACGAATATCTACAGCAACATCTAAAACTTTTCCCTGTAAAACTCTAACTAGTTTAGCCTGTGCATGTTTTCCCAATTGACAATGAAGTCCACGTATTACACCATAACTTGATTTTGACTGATTATCCTGAACAAATTTATTTGTTATGCCATTTTTTATAAATTCATCTTCGTTGTAACTTTCAAAAAAATAACCTCTACTATCTTCAAAAATCTTTGGTTCTACAATAATTACACCATCAATTTCTGTTTTAATAAAGTTCATGATTTTCCTCCTGCACCTTCTTCAGATAATTTTTATAGTCACAATTTTTCAACTCATTTATTAATTTTTCCATCTGTGCATCATCTATAAGGCCTTTACGGTAGGCAATCTCTTCAAGGCAAGCAATCTTTAAACCCTGTCTTTTTTCTATAATTTCAACAAAATTACTACTTTCAATTAAACTTTCCGGTGTACCGGCATCCAGCCAAGCATTACCTCTTTTCATGGGCACAACCGACAGTCGATTTTCTTTCAGATATAGATTGTTTATGTCTGTAATTTCTAGTTCGTTTCTCGCGGATGGTTTCAGAGTTTTGGCCTTTTCCACAACATCATTTGGATAAAAATATAGTCCTACAGATGCATAGTTAGATTTTGGTTGTTTTGGTTTTTCTTCAATGGATATTGCGTTTTTATTGCTATCAAATTCCACAACCCCAAACCTTTCTGGATCGGATACGTGATAGGCAAAAATTGTTGCCTTTTTACCATCATTTTTATCAACTTGTTCTCTAAAACTACTAAATTGGTCACCCATATAGAATACATTGTCTCCAAGTATTAAACATACACTATTGTTACCTATAAAATCTGCTCCGATCAAAAATGCCTGTGCTATACCTTCAGGTTTATCCTGTATAGCATATTGAATATTTAGTCCTAAATGTGATCCATCACCAAATAAATTTTTAATGTTCGGTGTATCTCTGGGGGTTGATATAATCAAAATATCCTTTATATCAAAAAGCATCAGAGTTGATAACGGATAGTAAATCATTGGTTTATCATATACCGGAAGCAGTTGTTTTGACATTGTTTTTGTCAATGGATACAATCTACTTCCAGATCCGCCAGCTAATATAATACCTTTCATCATAATCTTACTTTTAGTTTTAATTTAATAAAGGGGAGATATTTAAAAATTTTACAAACCTTGTTGCCGGTTTGTATGAATTTTCCAATCGGTATAATACCAAATAACCTCATTCTAACAACATATTTTAAATTTTTTGTTA
Organism: Rickettsiales bacterium; assembly: GCA_017475895.1. Taxonomy (GTDB): domain Bacteria; phylum Pseudomonadota; class Alphaproteobacteria; order Rickettsiales; family UBA1997; genus RGIG8782. Next base: position 8,312 of record JAFVEQ010000012.1, on the reverse strand, counting down.
CGTAATCAAATAACTCCGGATGATCTTTTTGTACAAAATTACGTATCTGTATTGATACATCATCCATTTTTTGCTTTTGCAGTTTACTTGTATTTTTTTCGTGTTTTCTGTATCTAAATAGTATTTTTGGTATATTATAAAATTTTGTTTTTCCTATCAGTCTACACCATAAAGCATAGTCCTCTGCCGGTGAAAATTGTTCTTCGTATCTTATGTTAAATTTATCCAACACGGATTTTCTAATCATGGAAGCTGGATGTAAAACATTACAGTTATACATTAAAGCCATTTCTATTTTATCTGTGGTTTCAGGGAATGTTACTCCTTCAGCCTTTCTTTTGGAAAAGTATTCAGCCCAACAGCTGACAACACCAACATCTGGATGTTCATCCAAATATCTTACCTCCTCTGCAAATCTTTCCGGTAGAGATATATCATCGTGATCCATTACCGCCAAATATTCACCTTTTGCTGCTTCAATAAGTTTATTTCTGGATGGGGTAATACCTAAATTTTTTTCGTTTTTAAAGTATACAATCCTATCATCATTGTAGGTTTTAACGATATTTTCTCTATCGTCATTTGGACAGTCTTCTAAAATAAGAAATTCAAAGTCTGTAAATGTTTGGTTTAAAATCGATTCTATCGCCCCTCTGAGGTGTATTTCATCTGTTTTATATACTGGCATCAGTACGGAAACCTTCGGCATCTATTTAAACTCATTTGTTTTATTATTACAAATATTGTAAAATAGTTTATTATAATTTCAAGTTTAAAGTGATAAATAACAAATAAAAATCAGGAGTGAAACATAAGCCGAATTCTGTTTTGACAATCATTAATCTAGAATTATAATTACTTATAATCTCAAGCTACCCACCATGATGTTTTGTGTGAAGACTGCACTGTTAAAAATAACAACATCTAATTTGGTATTGCTACTGTTGGGGTTTACCAACAGAACACATCTCTGTGTCTGTGGTGAGCTCTTACCTCGCCTTTTCACCCTTACCGAATGTAAACAATTACATTAGGCGGTTTGTTTTCTGTTGCACTATCCGTGAGATTACTCTCCGTGGTTGTTAGCCACCAACATGTCTTCATGTAGTCCGGACTTTCCTCTTGCAAAGCAAGCGATTGTCTGTTCCACTCGAACTTATTGTAGAACGTTTTTACTAAAATTCAATGGTTTTTGTTTATGGGTGGTTTGTATAGCATTTAAATATTTTTCAATTTAATACATTTATCTTAATAAATGCTGTTTCAAAAACCTTCCGGTTTTGCTATTTGCGTTGTTAATAATATCTTCGGGAGTTCCGGTGGCGACAATTTCACCTCCCAATTTGCCTCCTTCTGGTCCCATATCTATAATATAGTCGGCATTTCCAATAATATCTAGGTCGTGTTCAATTACAATTACCGTTGCTTTATTGTCAATTAACTTTTGAAATACATCAAGTAAAACCCTAACATCCAGTGGATGTAGTCCTATTGTTGGCTCATCAAAAACAAAAACCGTATCCTCTTGTTTATGTCCCATTTCTGAGGCAAGCTTTAATCGTTGTGCTTCACCGCCGGACAGGCTGGGAGTCGCTTCCCCAAGTGTTAAATATCCTAGTCCTAAATTCTTCAGAATTTGTAGTCTTTGTTTAACAACTTTTAGATCAGTGCAGGCATCTAGTGCGTGATTAATATCCATTGCCATGATTTCTGGTAGTGAGTAACTTTTTCCGGACTTTGACAGGTATTTTACCTCTTCTGCTTCCTTAGAATATCTTGAACCGCAACAGTCTGGACAAGGAATTTCAACATCCGGTAGGAATTGGACATCTAAACTTATGGTGCCGGTTCCGTCACAGGTTGGACATCTTAGTTTTCCGGTGTTATAGGAAAAATCACCAGCATTGTATTTATTTTTGCTGGCATCTGAACTTTTAGTAAATACCTTACGCAATTCATCATGAACACCGGCATACGTTGCCACCGTTGATCGAACGTTTATACCGATTGGAGTTGCATCGATTAATTTGACTTGTTTAATGCCATCTGCTGTTATATTTTTAATATGAACCGGTGGTTTTTTACAAGAAAATTTTGATTCTAATGCCGGAATAAGACTTTCTAGTATCAGCGTTGTTTTTCCAGAGCCTGATACACCAGTTATGGCGGTTAATCTTCCCTTCGGAATATCAACTTCAAGTGGTTTTACGGTGTGAATTTCTGAGGTTGATAAATGAATTACACCATTATTAAATAAATCGTTTTTATCTACTTTTGGTCGAACGCGTTCCATATGTTTTTTTAAAAACGGTCCTATTTTTGACACTGGATTATTTTTTATTTCGGAAATGGTTCCCGTTGCGATAACTTCACCACCATCCGCTCCGGAATCTGGTCCCATTTCAATTAACCAATCGGATTCCGATAAAATTTCAGTATCATGGTCAATCAATATAACAGAGTTACCGTCCGCCACAAGATCGTGTATAACACTTTTTAAACCAACAATGTTCGCCGGATGTAGACCGATGGATGGCTCGTCCAGAACATATAACACTCCGGTTGTACGGTTACGGACGGAACGTGCCAGTTGCATTCGTTGTCTTTCGCCGGTGGAAAGCGTGGATGATGATCGATCAAGAGATAAATAACCAAGCCCTAAATCCATTAATCTTTTGGCGGTTGCTAAAAACGATTCGCAAATTGCTTCAGCCATGGGTTTCATTTCCGTTGGTAATGAATTGGGAACACCTTTTACCCACTCAGTTAATTCCGACAGGGTCATCTGGCAGGCAACATCTAAAGATATACCTCTTAGTTTTGGAGAACGTGCCTTATCTGAAAGTCTTGTACCATTACAATCCGGACAAATTCCTTCCTTCAAAAACTTTTCAACACGTTTCATACCTTTTTCATCCTTGACTTTTGCCAAAGCATTTTCAACTGTATACACAGCATTGTAATATGTGAAATCAAGTTCTCCAGCTTGATTAGAGTTTTTAGATTTGTAAAAAATATGTTTCTTTTCCGCTGGACCGTGAAATACAATTTCTTTTTCTTTGTCTGTTAAGTTTTTAAATGGTACATCTGTTCTTACGCCCATTTCACGACAAACATCAACCATTAGTGACCACATTAGAGAATTCCACGGAGCAATAGCGCCTTGATCTATTGTTAAATTTTCGTCAGGAACAAGAGTTGTTTCATCAACGGCCCTGATAACACCAGTACCACCACAGGTTTTACAGGCTCCTTGACTGTTAAAAGCTAACTCCTCTGCACTCTGAGCATAAAAATGTACACCACATTCGGGACAAATGATTTCTTTTTCAGCGGCAACCGCCATTGTTGGCGGCGAATAGTGACCATTTGGGCAACGGTGATTGGCTAAACGTGAATACATTAAACGTAAATTATTTAAAAGTTCTGTACCTGTACCAAATGTGCTACGTATACCGGAAACATTTGGTCTCTGATGAAGGGCTAAAGCCGCTGGGACATGTAAAATTTCATCAACCATAGCTTTTGACGCCTGAGTCATTCGTCTTCTGGTGTAGGTTGAAAGCGCCTCTAGATAACGTCTTGAACCTTCAGCGTAAAGAACGCCAAGCGCCAAAGAGGATTTACCTGAACCAGACACGCCGGCAATTCCAACAATTTTATTCAGTGGAACATCTACGTTGATATTTTTTAGATTGTGTACCTTTGCTCCTCGAATTTTTATCGCATTTACAATCTCTGTGTCTGTATTCATTTTGTATTTTATTATTTTACTACGTAATAATAATATGTTCATTATTTAAATTGTTTTGCTATCTGCTGTTCTTTTTTACTATTATTGTACTAAGATTGCCGGCGATATCTTCAGCTAAAACAGCAATTATAAAACTCTCCTTATCAACTAGGTCAACATAACCATCATTTAAATCAAGTGTTTTTTTGAAATTGTCACTAAAAATTGTGTTACCTTTGCTGTCGTTTATGTAGTAGTAACATTCAAAATTAACATTTTTATTAAGTATGGCGTCAATTCTCACAACATCAACTGTAATTAAATAATCGTAATATTTTTCACCTATGGTAAACTTTTTAATATTTGAACTTGGTAGATACGTTTTTAAATTGTTATATAGCGTATCCTGAACCATGGTATCCAGAGGCTCAATCCAGCGACTTGTTTCGGTTATGTTATATTCGACTCTATTTTCTTTCATTGTTATAATCTGTGGTTTATCAATGTAGCTTGGTATTTTTACATTGTTAACCAGAATGGTTTTATTTATATGTTTGTACTTATGCATAACTTCATTTTCTACAGCCCTAAAACCATAGAAACTTGATGTCTTGCTTCTGCCATATATACAGCTTTGCAAAACACACAAGAATAAAACAGCAACAATTTTTTTCATACTAATTACCCTTTCCTTTTATTAAAGATTCCGGATGTCTTTCCAGATAATCAACAAAATTTTTCATTGATTTCAAAAGATTATTCAAACTACTAATAGCTGAATTCAAATTAACGGCGATGTTGTCGCTTTTGCCATCATATACGGTTATCATACCATCTATATTGTTAACAAGTCTATCCGTATCCCTGATTAGTGGTAAAAAGTCATCATTGATGGATTGCAGAGTATTACTAAAATTTTCAAACATTTGTTTTAGTGGTAAATCCTTAAGACCACTGGATAGCTCACCCTTTGACGACAAAACCGTTGGTATTTCTACAATTTTTTTGTCAACATACTTGTTCACAAATACATTTTTAGCCTCCGGAATGAAATCAAATTCAATCATCAGTTGTCCGGTTATAAAGCTATAGGTAGCTAATCTAGCCTTAAGACCTTTTTCTAGAAATACGCTGCCCAATATGTCGCTGTTGCCAATTGAATTTTTATTACTGTTACTTTTATTTATAATGGCATAAACCGGAATATACATGTCAAATGTATCATTATCCACCACTAAATCTATTTTTACCACTTTACCTATTTCGACACCCCTAAACATAACCGGAGAGCCAACCTTTAAGCCCTGTATGGATTCCCTAAAAAACATAACAAACATGCTGTTTTTGTCCACAATTATTTTGCTTTTTACAAAAAAGAAAAATATTGATAAAAATATTATAAATCCTGCCGTTATAAAAATACCAATTAATGTTTTATTTGGTTCTTTTCTACTCATTGTTGCTCCTTGTTAAAAATTTTAAAACAGTTTCACTGTTCGTGTTATTCAATATTTCCTTTGGGTTGCCGGTGGCTAATATACTTTTGGTGTTAACATCAAGAAATATAGAATTTGTTCCAACGGTAAATATTGAGCTCAATTCATGTGTTACCACCACCATAGTGGTCCCCAGCGTTTCATTGATTTTTAATATTAAATCATCCAATGATCTAGAGCTAACCGGATCCAGACCGGCTGAAGGTTCATCAAAATACACTATTTTCGGATCCAGAGCTAAAGCCCTAGCTAATCCAGCTCTTTTTTTCATACCTCCACTTATTTCCTCCGGATAGAAATTTTCAAAATTACCCAATCCCACCAGCGACAGTTTAAAGTGTGTTATATCATCAATTTCATCCTTTGAATAACTTGTCCACTGCTGCAGTGGCATAGCAACATTTTCAGCCAGAGTCATGGAACTAAACAAAGCGCCACTTTGATACAAAACGCCATTGTTTCTCATTATTTCATCTCTGGTGTTTTCATCCGTTTTGTAAAAATTAACTCCATTGACAAAAACATCACCAACATCAGGCTCTTTTAATCCGGTCAATATTTTTAACAGGCTACTTTTACCGCAACCGCTCTCACCCATTATAATAAATATATCCTTCTCGTTGATGGTGAAATTTAGATTTTTCATCAGCACAAAGTCGCCGTAGTTTATGTTTAAATCTCTAACTCGTACCTTTGTGTTTTCCTTCATATACCAAATACCTCACAAATACCAGTTATTGCACCGGTGGCAATTATTATCCACACTGTTGAGGACACAACCGCCATCGTTGTAGCTTTTCCAACACCATCAGCATTTTTACTACAGTTTAACCCATAGTAACAGCCACACAGGGATATTATTACACCAAAAACAAAACTATGCAACAGACCCACCAGAAAATGATTCAAAGATAATATTGTTACAGACATTCTAAAATACTCAACGGGTGGTAAATTTAAAATAAAAATACCAACAAAGGCACCACCAAAAATACCGATTATTTCAGTAAACATAGTTAACATCGGTGTCGCTATAATGAGTGCTATAATTCGCGGTAGCAACAAAAAATCCACCGTAGATACCCCCATTGTTTTTAAAGCGTCAATTTCTTCATTAACTTTCATGGTTCCTATTGTAGCCGCATAGGACGCACCAATTCTACCGGACATAACAATTCCGGTCATAATGGCACCAACAATTCTAACCATAGAAATTGAGACCAAGCTGGCGATGTATATCTCTGCTCCAAAAATTTTTAACTCCAATGCTCCAACCAGAGCTAGGATTACACCGATCATAAAGTTTATCAATGAAACTATAGGTAACGCCTTAAACGTTGCATTTTCCAGCGATGAATACAAATCAACTTTTCTATATTGTGCCTTCAGAAGCAACAAATTTTTTAGAGATTGTAAAACCAACAGTAGAAAGTTAATACCATTCATAAAACTGTCGAAGCAATCAACCGCCTTTTCTCCAATCTTTTTAAAAAATGATTGTTCTTTTGTTTTAATACTTTTAGCTTCCTTTCTGCTGGATAATGCTATTTTGATCAGTTGTTTTGCACTTTCCGACAGACCATCAATATCCACATCAATATTCTTTGCTTTTATCAGTTCAACTATTCTGAATGTCTTTGCTAATACCACTAAATTATCTCCATTTACCTTTATATTTACTCTTTTTATTTTTCCGTCCGATATGACTTTAAACAGTTTTTCTCTTTCTCTGTCATTGAAAGTTTCATCCATCATAATGTTTAAATTATCGTTTTCAGCCATAAATTTCTAGAGAAAAGATAAATGTATAACAAAATGGTATTCATAAAAAAATAAAATTCAATTTATTTATATGAAGAATTTTTTTTGATAAGCATTGATTCCACCGTATATTATATTTTGTTTTATTAGTGTATCTTTTATTTAACAAACAATTAAAAGTGACTACCAACTAACTTTAAAGATACTACCACCACCGCCGGTTGTTCCACTACAAGTAAAATAGCTGGTGTTGCAGTAGCCAGAACCTCCTCCTCCACCTTGACCGGCGGCACCAGGGCCACCTGAACCGCCACCGTAGTAACCAGCTCCTCCACCACAACCATAATCTTTGGAGGTGTAACAGCTGGCACTGGCGCCCTTTCCAAAGGAACCACTGGCACTGGTGCAGGCTGAACTGCTTCCTCCGGTACCACCGGAACTTAACGAGCCACCTCTTCCATATCTTCCGGAATCGTATGATGTACCATCATTACCACTATTGTTTCCACCGCCTCCTTTTCCACCATTTCCGGCTGTGTATTTGTTATATGCAGCTCCTCCGCCACCTCCGGCCACTAATAGCACAGCGCTCTTATTTCCAGACAGGGTACTTAATTCGCCATTGGCAGTAGCAAGGTGAGTGGCTCCACCACCTCCGGCACCTAGTCCACCGGCTCCACCACCATTGTACCCGCCACCTGTACCAACAGCATTACCACCAACATAAAAATAAAGCGTCTTTAAAAATGATGACATCTTACCGGAAACCATAACTCCCTTTGTGTAACCACCTGTACCCGCAGTAGAACTACCTACAGTAGCTCCATTTCCTCCGTATAAATAAAATGTTGCACTCTTACCCTGTTTTATCAGACCACTAAATAAACCATATTGCGGACAGAAGCTTCCGGCAAAGCCGGTGGTGCTGGTCACACTAAGTTGTCCACTGCTTATTATATAGCTTCCGCTACTACAGGTCAATACAGCTTTGGATGAGGCGCTACCACCACTCCTCTCCACAGTAATCGTCCCCTCAGCTGTATCAGTAACAGTAGCATATGTAGTCTTAGTCACAAAGTCAGAACACCATCCAGTTGGAGAAGCATTGCCATCAAGTCCCATACCCAAATCCCTCGGTATATAACTACCATGACAGAACTGATGAGCTGTATAGGTGGTGGGAACCTGTACAGTGAATGTGGTTCCCTCTTTGTAGTATCTGAAGCCTTTAACTCTACATACTTTTATAACTCCGGAAGCAGGATCTCCACCAAAGTAGGCATTGGTACAATCAACACTTGCACCCACAGCCGGATATATGG
>JAFVEQ010000011.1 GCA_017475895.1 Rickettsiales bacterium | reverse complement strand
TCTTCTTGTATGTCGTTTTCGTCTGTTTGTTCTATTTCCTGTGTCTGTATCTTTTTATCTTTTTTTAGGTCTTGTTGTTCATCTTGATCATCTTTTTCATCTTCTTCAAAAAATGGCTTAATCAGATCAATTTGTTGTTGTTGTTGTTTTTTTTCTTCTTGTTCTGTTAATCGTTCTATAGTTTTTAGATATATCTCTTGATCTTGATCGTTTTGTTGTCGTGTTTTTTGTTTTTGTTCTAGTTGAACTTGTTGTTTTACTTCCTGTTGGTTTGGTTGTTGTGGTTGTTGTTCTTGTTTTTGAGGATCATTTTGTAACTGCTGTTTTTGATCTTGATTCGTATTTTGATTTATTGTACCTTTTTGAACTTGTTGTTGATTTATTTGTTGTTGCGTGTCGTTTAATTTTTGTTGCGGATCTGTTTCTATTTGTTTTTTCTTATCCTTATCATTAAGATTTTGGTTATCTGTGTCATTTCCTGTAATCTGTTGAACCACTTGTTCTTGTATTAGTTGTTCTATATCTTGTTGATCGTGTTGTTCATTGTTTTTGTTTTCGGTTATATCCATATGTATAACACTGTTATGTATAACACTGTCAGTTGAGTCTTGATTTTGTGTTTCGTCTTTTACTACTAATATTTGTATTTTACCTAACATATCATCAAGTGCATCACTTATTTCATTTTTTAATTTTCCTACATTATATTCTTTACCATAAACTATATGTACTGCCGTGTCATCATCATAATTATCGTTTTTTGTATTCTCAAGCTGTTCTTTATATTTATTATATTGTTTAAGTGTAATTTTATTACCATTTAATGATCTGTCAATTTGTTCCTTCAATAGATCTAATTTATCGTAATATTGTAAAAAGTTATTATGTTTTTCTTGATCTTCTATTAATTTATTAACTTCATTCTGTTTTTTCTGTAATTCTTGTAAATTACTACTATAATCATTGTTAGTATAATCTAGTTCATCTATAAGTTTCTTTTCTTCTTCTATTAATTTTTTAACGTTTTCATAGTCTGTTTTATTATATCTTTCATAAACAGTATTATAATTTAGCGTATATAATGAATATTCCTGCAACATATACTGTGCTATAACATTCTCCAATTGTTTTTGATACGTCACCAGATCCATATAATCTTTAACATAACTATCATCTTTGTTATGGTAACCGTCTTCAGTTGCAAATGTTCCAAATTCAATTTTCTCTTCTGTTGCTTCTCTTATTTGTTTCTTTATTTCTTTTAATTTTTTCTGATCTTCATCACTTCTTTCCTTAGAATTATTCATTTTACTTTCTAAAGACTTATCAATTTCATCAACTTTTGTTTTATTAATTTTTTCTAAATATAACTGTTTTGCTGATGTATCAGCCTTTCCTAATTTGTCTAAAAGACTTTTTGTATTAGATTGTAGGTTATGTATCTCTTTATACTTGGCATCTAACACCAATTCATCAATACGTTGAGAATTTATTTTGCTATTTATATTATTGTACTCTTGTTTTTTAGTTTCTGTCTTTAACTCTTGTTCTAAACTATACAATTTTTCTAAATGTTCTTTTACTTCATTATTATAGTCTTTCTTCATTTTAAACAATAAAGCTTTCTTTTGGGTAAGCAATAAATCCATCCCAGCTAAAGCCTGACAATTTTTCGCATAATCAACCAGTTCTTTTGATTTAGTGGCATCTAAATTTTCAATATCACCTTCAGTAAGCTTACCTTTTTTTATCCTATTCTTTAGCTGATCTAAATCATCCTCAGTTATACCTTCGTCAACTGACCCTTTCTTGTGAGACTCTAATAATGTTTGAACAATTTTTTGTTTTTCTGACTCTTTAATATCTTCAATTATTTTGCCTAGATCTTCACTATTAGCTTTATCTATATCGTCTTCAGAATATTTTTGTAAATTAGCATCATTATCTTGTGATTTTTGCTCTCTTAAATAGTTTATAGCCCTCCATCTCCTGGACTCAAGTTTATAGTTTTCGTCCTCTTTTATTGTTTCTATTTGTTTGTTTAATTCCTTTATTTTCTCTACAAAATCTAATATAGCTTGTTTATTTGTTTTATCATCTTCTGATTTATCTTCTACTTTACTGCTTTGATCTTTAATTGATTTTTTAGTATCTTGCGTGGTTTGATCTGGTTGTTGATTAACTTTTCGTTGATCTTTATCTTTAACTTGGTCTTCTGAATGTTCTTGCTGTTCCTGCGGTTTCTGACCCTTTTTTCCTTGTGATGGGTCTTCTTGTTGTTTTAAAAAGGCGCCAAGGTTTTCTTGTGCTTTCCTCATTTCTTCTTCTGTGATGGATTTAGTATTTTGTTGGTCTGGTTTTTTGCTTTGGTTTTGTTGCTCTTGCGATTGTTGAAGAAAAATATTGTTTTGTTGTTTACCAACTTGAATATCTTGTTGCTGTTTATCGTCTTGTTCTTCTTGTTGGTTTTGTGTTTGACTTTGTATTATAGTGTTTAGATCTTGTTTTTTATCTGTTTGTTGACCAGCTATATTTTGACTTTGATTTTGTTGGGTCGTTAAAACTTGACCTGCATCTTCTTGAACTTCTGTTACTTCTTGAACCGGTTGTTGTTTAACCTGTTGTTGTTCCGTCTTTATCTGTTCCGGCTGCAGTTCCTGTTGTTGTTCCTGTTGTTGTTTATTCAGATCTTGTGCTGTGTTTTGTTTATCTGTCATATTTTCTTCTCCTTTTTGTTTATTTTGTAATTTTTTAACCTGTTTATCATAACTTTTATATGAGTCTTCATCCCCCCCGGATTTAGTTGTTGTTGCTGTTGTTCTATTAATTCTTGTTGACATTTATCAAATTCTTGTGGTTCTTTTTTAATACTAAGTATTTCCTTTGTGGTTTCTTTAACTTTATTTAATTTATCATTGTACTTTTTTCTTTCATCCTGTATTTCTAGTTGTTTTTCTAAATCATTCAATTGTTTTAAAAGTACATCTAGACTACTACATTTTTTTTTTATTTTGTTCTACTATATCATCCAAGTTATTTTGTTGTTCATTTGGTTCTGCTATCTCCTCAAAGGTTTTACCTTCTCCCCTTGCTTTAAACAATAAAACTTTCTGTTCAGCTAGCAGTAAATCAATATTAGCTAAAACCTTATAATATTTCGAATATGTATCCAGTTTTGTCAATTGGTTACCATTTAACTTATTCAAGTTATCTTCAGTAAGCTCACATCCTTCTATCTTATCCTTTAGTTGTTCTAAATTATCCTTACTTACATCTTTGTTAACTAAATTTTTATCATAAGACAGTCTTAGTTCTCGAACAAGTAGTATTTGTTCTTGATTTCTAATTATTTTCTTTAACTCTCTATCATTATCATTGGTAATACATTTTATATAGTCTTCAGTGTCCAACTTATAATTTTCATCAGGCTTAAGATATTTTTTTAACTCACCACTTTTTTCTAATTCTTTTAACTCTATTAAATTGTTTAGAGCTTTATCTTTCAGGAAAAGGAAATTATATAAGTTGTCTTCTTTTATTGTTTTTGTTTTGTTGCGATATTCATTTATTTTTTGTACATTATTTAGTATACTTTCTATTAATGATTGTTGTTTTTCTATTTTTTTTGCAAAAGGTATTTTGCCATTGTCATTTCTTTTTTAGTATCTTTAATTTCGATTTTACGTGCAAGAGTATATGGAGTTTGTTGTTTTTTGTTTTTTATATCAATGTTGGCTTCTTTATCCACTAAAAATTTCATAATTTCAATCTTCTTCTCACTAACCGCAAAATGGAGTGCAGTTTGTCCGTTTTTATCTACTGCATCAATATTAGCTCCGCTATTCACTAAAAATTTTACAATTTCAATATTACCTTTAAAAGCCGCAAAATGGAGTGCAGTTTTTTTATTTTCGTCTACTGCATCAATATTAGCTCCGTTATTCAATAGAAGTTGTATAATTTTAGTATCAACGCCAAGCATAACCGCTAGGTGGAGTGCAGTTTTTTTGTTTTTGTTTACTGTATCAACTTTAATATTTCCTGTTTCTAATAATATTTTAACTAATTCTTCATTTTTGTTTTTGACAGCCCAATGAAGCAAGGTATAACCATCTGTATCTAGCATGTTAATATTCTTGATATTATTTATCAAGTTTTTTGCTTTTTCATATTCATTGTTTTCTACTGCTTTCTTTATATCTTCTATTTGTTTTTGCTGATCTTGTTGTTGTTCTTGTTGCCCTTCGGTCATACCAACATCCCTCCTGCAAGTAAACAATATACTTACTACAAGTATATCATAAAACGACAATAAGTCAAGCAAAATATTTACTTATTACCACAAAAAATTTGCTTTTTTAAAATAATTACAAATGATGATGATCATACGCTAGTCACGGCCGAAAAGATCGCCATCCGCAGAATGATTAGCACCAGAATTGGCGTTATAATCGATACCCAAATGCCTATAGGCATTTGCCGTTATAACTCTGCCTCTGGGGGTTTTATTCACAAAACCACACTGAATCATATAGGGTTCAATGGTGTCCTCTATGGAATCTCTTTCTTCAGAAAGTCCAGCAGATATCGTGTCTATGCCAACGGGTCCGCCGTTGTAGTTGTTGATTATAAAGTTCAAATATTTTATGTCGGAGCTGTCAAGTCCCATACTGTCAACGTTTAATCTGTTAAGTCCCATGCTGACTATTTCTCTATCTATGGCTTCTTTCCTAGCAACTATGGCAAAATCTCTGATTCTCTTCAGTAGTCTTATAGCAATTCTTGCGGTGCCTCTGGATCTTCTGGCAATTTCTGTGGCGCCGTCATCGGTGATTTTGGTGTTTAGTATTTTACAGTCTCTTTTGACTATTTGCGTTAATTCGTCCACCTCGTAAAAATTCAATTTCAATGGAATTCCAAACCTGTCTCTCAGTGGGTTTGATAAGAGTCCAAGCCTTGTGGTGGCGGCAACCAATGTAAATTTTGGTAAATCTATTTTTATGGTTCTTGCTGCCGGACCTTCACCGATTATAATATCAAGTTTAAAGTCCTCCATAGCCGAATATAAAACTTCTTCTACGGTGCTGTGTAGCCTGTGTATTTCATCTATAAACAGCACATCATTTGACTGTAAATTTGTGAGTATTGCAGCCAGATCGCCGGCTTTTGATAGAATTGGTCCTGATGTACTCTTGAAACCTACGCCGATTTCGTTTGCTATTATATGGGAAAGGGTTGTTTTACCTAATCCTGGTGGGCCATAAAATAGCGTATGATCTAGACTTTCACCTCTGATTTTTGCCGATTCTATGAATACCTTTAAATTATCCTTGACCTGTTTTTGACCTATAAAATCATCTAAATATAAAGGTCTAAGGGAATTCTCAATGCTGGCATCCAGTTCGTTTTTGTTTGGATTCTTTACGATGTCGGAGTTGTTATTTTCAACTTTCATGTTTCTTTTCCTCTTTAATTTTTTCTATGTCCTTTAAAATATCGGTCAGATCAACTTTAACCTTATCGTCATCAACCAATTCTTCAAGTTCAAAATCCATCTCCTGTCGAGCCTGTTTTTTAAGCTCTCTGGCCTCGTCTTCTTTTTTACTTTGAGCCAATAGGTCTTCATCCAAAAATTCTGGATTGTCCTTTGTATCATTGAGTAGATAGTATAAATCGATATGTTCTTCATTTATCTTTTCAAATTCTTTATAGTCGATGTCTTCTAGGTTTAGATCTTCTATTTTTTTTACGCCACCTTCGGTTTCGTTTTCATCTATTTCTTCTGTTCCTTCAGCATTGTTGTGCTCAATTTTCGATAAAATTTCCTGTCGTTTTTTCTCTATTATACTTTTTTCATCTTACGGCTCGGGTTCCTCTTCTTCCTCCTCTTGTTTATTTTCCTCCTCTTTTGCCTCCTCTTCCTTTTTTTCTTCGCTGTTACCCTCGGTATTTTGTGCCGCCGCATTGCCACCGTTCATTTGTGCAAGCTGTTCAATGGTGTACTTTTGTGGCTCTTCGGCAGTGTCAAACTGTGGTAAATTCTCTAGGTCCTGCAGTATTTGAGCCTCTAGGTCATCCATTATACCAAAATTTGTGTCATCATCCTTGGCATCGGTATTTGTATTGGTGGTGGGCGGTGTATTTTCGACCTCGGTGGTGTCATCCGATTCTACATTTGAATCTACAGCCGCATTATTATCTTCATTTGCGACAATGTCGTCGGTGTCAATGGTTGTGTCGGTTGAAATATCAAGATTTTCTACATTATTTATGTTTTCATCCACCGATGTGGTCACGTCGGCACCATTACCATCATCATTTTTTACTGTTACTGCATCGGCTTCAGCTGTTGCATTACCTGTACTAGCATCACCATCACCGCCCTTATCATCCTGTTTAGCATCGCTTCCAAATAGGAAATCTTCAAAATCAATATTTTCAGTCATTAATTACTTCAATTTTTCCTTTAGTAAATCGTTCGCCAACTGCGGGTTGATTTTTCCACCACTTAATTTCATAACCTGCCCCACAAAAAAGCTAAATATTCTTTCGTTTCCACCTTTGTACTGCTCCACCTGTTTTTGATTGTTTGCCACCACCTCGTCAATTATTTTATTGATTTCATCCATATTTGTTGTTTGCTTAAGACCTTTCTCCTCAACTATCTGTGAAGCCTCTTTTCCGGTTTCCACCATCAAATCTAAAACCTCTTTAGCAATTTTACCGGAAATTGTATTGTTTTCGATTAAATCCAATAGATTCGATAGCATTTCAGCAGTTACTGGGCTTTCTGTTATACCTATGGCCAATTTGTTCAATCTACCGAACAACTCGGATGTTAACCAGTTACAAGCCGTCTTGGGATTGTGTTTTTTTATTAGCTTTTCAAAATATGTTGATATTTCGGTATTGGAGGTTAATACACTGGCATCATACTCACTAAAGCCGTACTCATTGATGTATCTGGCTTTTTTAGCTTCCGGCAACTCCGGCATTGTGGCCTTAATCTTCTCTATCATTTCGTCGGTTATAACCAGCGGAACTAAATCCGGATCTGGAAAATATCTGTAATCTATGGCATTTTCTTTACTTCTCATCGTTTTTGTGGTGCCGGTCAGAGCATTAAACTTTCTGGTTTCCTGCTCCACCTCTCCGCCATTTTCTATTAGTTCCACCTGTCTTTTTGCTTCATATTCTATAGCTTCACCAACATTTTTTATGGAATTTACATTTTTAACTTCGCATCTGGTTCCGTATTCTTTTGCGTCAACCCTCATAACTGAAATGTTCGCATCGCAACGCATACTTCCTTCATCCATGTTTCCATCACAGGTGTCTAGAGCTCTAACAAGTGAACGCAACTCTCTCAGGTAGGTCATGGCCTCGTATGGACTGTTCATGTCCGGTTCAGAAACTATTTCTAATAGAGTAACACCGGATCTATTTAAATCAATCATTGTATATAGAGGATGTTGATCATGAATTGATTTTCCAGCATCCTGTTCAATATGAGCTTCATGTATTCTTATTTTTTTATCATCACCATTTTCAAGTTTTATATTCAGCCAACCGCTTTTGATTATGGGACTAAAAAATTGTGTTATTTGATATCCGGATGGTAAATCAGCATAAAAATAATTTTTTCTATCAAATCTCGATATCATATTAAATTCAGCGTTTAACCCCAATCCGGTTTTAATGGTCTGTTCAACTGAATATTTATTTATAACAGGCAGTTGTCCTGGCATCGCACAATCATAAAATGATACGTGTTTGTTTGCTTCCGCTCCAAATTCCGTCGAACTTCTGGAGAATAATTTACTTTTTGTTTTTATCTGACAATGAACTTCCAAACCTATGACAACTTTCCAGTCGCCAGTTTTACCCTTTATTATGTATGACATCGCTATTGTAAAATTATTCTGTGCATATGATAGAATTATTAAAATATTTTTTCAATAGCAAAATATTTTTCATCATATAGTTCATAATTATAACATTTTTATTTTTTTACTTTAAAAATATAAATAGTATTTTATTCTATAGTAAAATTAATTATTATTTTTTATTATGAAAAAATATAGATATTATATTTTGACGTTAATATTATTAATACTGATATTTGGAGGATTTATGACCTATTCAATTTCTAAAGAAAAAGAAAATTTGCGCGTTGTTTATTTTACCAAAGATTTGTCGGCGGAAGGCATCAAAAAACTTTACGCAAAAGTAAACGAAGGTATAGAGGGAAAAGTTGCTATAAAAGTTCACACCGGTGAACCAAAGGGTCCAAATATATTACCAAGAGAGTGGGTAAAGGAATTTATGAGTATAGTTCCCAATTCAACAATAGTTGAAACAAACACATGGTACAAGGGTAACAGATACACCACAGAAGACCACAGAGAAACATTAAATATTAACGGATGGACAGATTTTACAACCGTTAACATTATGGATGAGGATGGAGATACACCACTGCCGGTAAAAGGTGGAAAACACTTTAAAGAAATTCATATGGGTAAAAACATTCTAAATTATGACTCTATGGTTGTTTTAACACACTTTAAAGGTCATGCTATGGGTGGTTTTGGTGGCTCCATAAAAAACATTGCCATCGGCTGCGCTAGCGGACATAAAGGTAAAGCTGAAGTTCACAGTGTTCCACAGGGTGAAATAGAAACATCCTTCAGAGGAGATGATCCAAAAGTTGTTTGGAAAAGTGCCTTCATGGAAAACATGGTGGAATCCGCTATGGCGACAGTTCAACACTTTGGTAAACACATAACATTTATTAATGTTTTGAGAAGAATGTCAGTTGACTGTGACTGTGCTGGTGTTGGAGCAGAGGAGCCAAAAATAAGAGATATTGGCATTTTGGCTTCAAGGGATATAGTGGCAGTAGACCAAGCATCCATTGATTTGGTTTGGGCACAACCGGAGGAGGAAGCTCACGACCTGAAGGAAAGAATTACAAGCCGTGAAGGTCTACACCAGCTGGAATACGGAGAAGAAATGAAACTGGGATCTAGAAAATACAAGCTGGTTGAAGTAAAATAGTATGAACGGTGACAAAAATAGCTTTTCAGATATCGGTTTTGCAAAACTGGATTTAACTAGACAAAATAGAACCGGCACAGCGGAAACAATCTATTGTGCCGGTAAAACAAACGAACAGCTTCTGAGCATATTAGAAACATTTAATAAAAACAAAATTTCAGTTTTAGGAACAAGATATAGCGAAGAGCAGTATAATTTTGTTAAAAAAAGTATTTTAAATCTGGAATTTGACAGTTTGTCACATGTTTTGATGCTCCACAACGGAGACAATAAAAAAATAAATGGAAAAATAGCTGTTTGTACCGGCGGAACAGCTGATCTACCAGTTGCGGAAGAGGCTGCTAAAGCGGCAGAATTCTTTGGGGCAACAGTTGAAAGATTTTTTGACATAGGAGTTGCAGCACTGCACCGTTTATTGACAAAAATAAATGAAATTAAACAGGTGGATGTAATTATAGCCGTTGCTGGAATGGAAGGAGCTTTGGCTGGTGTTATTGCAGGACTTGTAAAGGCGCCAGTTATAGCAGTTCCAACGTCGGTGGGCTATGGAGCATCCTTTAGTGGCTTAGCACCCCTGTTGACTATGCTAAATTCCTGTGCCGAAGGTGTATCGGTTGTAAACATTGACAACGGTTTTGGGGCGGCCGTTCAGGCTTGTAGAATACTGAATTTAAAAGTTTAATTTGTGGCAATAACAACTATTAACTATTAATATTAACGAAATTAATAAAATATGAAAAATACCTATATTTTGATGGTAAAAATGGATTAAGCGGAGACATGATAGTGGCGTCTTTGTTAGATTTGGGAGCAAATCAAGAAAAACTGGAAACAGCAATAAAAAGTCTTAATCTGGAAGATTTTCACTACCACATTTCAAGAAAAACATCATACAGCATAGCCGGTTGTGATTTTGATGTACATTTACATCATAAAAATGAAAATCATGAAGAAAAATATTTAGAACATCATCATGGACACGAACATGAACACAATCATAATCACGACCATAATCATAAACACGAACAAAGTCATGATCATCATCATGAACACAGGCATCTAAAGGATATATACGAAATAATAGATCGTGGAGAAATAACAGAAAAAGCAAAGCAACTTGCCAAAAAAATATTTTTGATCATTGCAGAGGCAGAGGCAAAAGCCCACGGATGTTCAATTGAAGAAGTACATTTCCACGAGGTTGGAGCAATAGATTCAATAGTTGATATAATTTCCATTGCTGTTCTGGTGGACGACCTGAACATTGAAAAAATCATTGTAAATGAATTGGCGGACGGATATGGAACCATAATGTGTCAACACGGAGAACTACCGATTCCGGTGCCAGCGGTGTTAAATATTGCTGGAAAATATGGTATAGTATTAAAAACAACAAATATAAATGGCGAAATGACAACCCCAACCGGAATCGCCGCCGTAGCCGCATTAAAAACAGACGATAAATTACCAAAAACCTATAGAGTATTAAAAACCGGAATAGGACTTGGAAAAAGAGATTTTGGTAGAGCCAATTTTCTAAGGACTATGATTATCGAAGATGTCATTGATTATGACGACAAACAAAATGTTTACATGATTGAAAGTAACATCGATGATTCAACGGCGGAGGAGCTGGGTTATACCATGGAAAAATTATTATCTGCCGGCGCTCTAGATGTTTGTTTTGTACCTTGTTTTATGAAAAAAAATCGACCGGCCTACATTTTAAAGGTAATGGCAACTGAAGATAAACTCGATTTGATTGAAGATTTAATTTTCCGCCACACATCAACCATAGGAATTAGAAGGTATAAAGTAGAAAGAACCTGTATGGATAGAGAAAACATCAATGTTAATACAAAATATGGTACCATATCAGTTAAGAAATCAAGCTACAAAGACATAGTTCGATTTAAATCAGAATATGATTCCATGAAAAAAATTGCAGATGAAAAAAATATTGATCTCAACACAGTGCACAACGAAGTAAATTTAATAATTAACGGGAGTAAAAATGATTGATGGAGCTTTACTTGGACTACTGACGGCGACAATTTCAACAGCATCTATTCACACAATAACCGGACCGGATCACTATTTACCATTTATTGCCATAGCAAAAAGTAAAAACTACAGCATAAAGAAGACACTGATTTGGACCTTTGTCTGTGGCATAGGACATATTTGTAGCGCTCTACTGTTGGCAATTGGGTTTATATATTTTTCTAATTTACTGAGTAGAACAAAATTTGAATGGTTAGAAAATAACAGAAGTGTTTTGGCATCATACCTACTATTTGGACTTGGTGTGGTCTACATGATTTGGGCTCTGATACATAATTACCTGCACAAAAAAGGAATAGAACATAAACACCACCACATACTGCCACAGGATGAAGAAAACAAAAACATTTTTATTTGGATCATGTTTATTATTTTTGTTTTAGGTCCATGTGAGGCGCTGCTACCAATTCTAACCGCCGCAAGTGTTATGGGTCCATCGGTAATTTTCATAACAACCATTACCTTTTCCATAGTAACCATAGTTAGTATGTTACTGATGGTTTTTATTGGATTAAAGAGTATCGATGGTTTAAAAATGAAATTTTTTGAGAAATACTCACACGAAATTGCCGCCGGCACCATTATGGTTTGCGGTTTAGCAATAATGTTTGGATTATAACGGGGATTATTACGATGAATCTAGAAAATAAACTTGAAACTTTAAAGGATTACCTAAGGCAACTGAATAATGTTGCCGTTGCCTTTTCCGGCGGAGTAGATTCAACTTTTTTACTGAAGGTAGCGAAGGACACGTTGAGCGATAAAACTATAGCAATTACAATATGTTCTGCCGTTAATCCAAAAAGAGAAATTGAAGAAACAAAAGAATTTTGCGCAAACGAAAACATCAAATATATTATTTTAAACATTAATCCGCTTGATATTGAAGGTTTCAGTGATAATCCACCAAATAGATGCTACATCTGTAAAAAAAGTTTATTCACCAACATAAAAAACACAGCTGAACAAAACGGTTTTACAAATGTTATTGATGGAACCAATTTAGACGATTTGGGAGACTACAGACCAGGGTTAAAAGCTCTGAAGGAATTAAAAATAAAAAGTCCACTAAAAGATTGTGGTTTAACAAAACAGGACATCCGCAACCTATCAAAACAACTGAATCTAAAAACGTGGAATAAAGCATCCTTTGCCTGTTTAGCCACTCGTTTTGCCTCCGGAGATAAAATCACAGAACAAAAACTAGGAATGGTCGAAAATAGCGAAGAATTACTATTTAAGCTAGGAGTAAAACAATTTAGAGTTAGAGCACAAAACGATAATGCTAGAATTGAAGTTTTACCAGATGATTTTGAAAAAATTATTCTAAACCGTGAGAGAATACTAGAAACATTTAAGAACAATGGTTTTAAATTTGTTTCACTGGATTTAGGAGGCTACAAAACTGGAAACATGAACAACACCATTAACTAAAACGCCAAACCAAATTTTAGCATAAGCTCGTTTTTGTGTTTTGTTGTTGTGCCATAGTATCTATTAAAATCAATCTCCAGACTGTATATTTCATCTATTCTGTAGTTACCTGAAATAGCAATTTTTTCATCAAAGCCCCTGTTGTTGTGTTTATTATCAATATAATTTTGATATGATAATATAGTCTTTAATTTATTATCAAACTGATATACAATACCCACTTCGGGTATAATGTATGTATTATTTATTCCACTGTGTCTGTAACCAAATTTTGGTAGAAAATATACCTTTAAATTTTTATACAAAGAAAAACCAATACCCATACCTATTTCAACATTTGGTTTAAGTTCAGTTTTGTTTTTATCCAAATCATTTTCAAAGGACAAATTAAAATATTTAGAAAATATTTTATCCGGCAAAAAATCTATAATCGACGTTATTCTCCACACCGTTAAATTATCAACAAACAGTTTATGTTCATCAATGTTATACTGCACTCTAAATGAAAATAATTTTGTTTCCAAATCATCATAGTATATTGTATTTACATCATTCAAATCAAGATATATTGGCCTAAAGTCAATGGTAAAATAGTTATCACCAAAATTTCTATAGCTAAATGACAATTTTGAAGATGGTGATATGTCAGTAATATTTTTTATCTCATTATATTTTTCGATTTTATGCCTATACTCATCACTCGGTATTAGCGAAATATTATCAATATTTTTGTCATCCAACAACATTTTCACATATTCCGTTGGAGTATGCCAATGTTTTTTTGTATCTTTAATAATGTTTGGACGAGCAATTTGCAGTATATCTATAGCTGCCGTACCGCAATTATGTGTAATAAAACCATAATTTATTGTTTGCTCCTTCAACTCCCACATATGTTCCAGAAGAATATTCTTTTCTTCCTCTGTAAAATTTAAATCAAATTCCCAGATCGGTCTTTGTTCTTTACCCAGATAGCGAGAAATTTTATCACTATAAGGGGATAAAATATAGCTTCCATCCACATTATTACTCAAAACCTTTAGATAATTCCATAGTCCATTAGATTGCTCAAAAGTTGCAAAAAAACTAAATGAATGCTCCCTCAAAACACCATGATTTTTTCCAGAAATCTTAATGAACATGTGTCCCATCATAGATGACGGAGAAAAGTTATTTTCAGCGGCAAAAGCAATTGAAATGGTATCCGCCGGAACCTTTTGTCTAAATTCTTCATATTGTGGACATGTTATTCCCCGCATTCCATCACCGAGATTAAAATATTTTCTAACGAATCTAATTCTAGCTGGAAATCTACAAACCACATCATTTTCACCATTAAATGTTGGTGCATTATACTCATTCAAAAGAGCAACAAGCTCATCATATGGATTTTTATTACCATTTTTTGCTAAAAAAAATCTTTTGTCATTTACAACACTTTTGTTGCCATGATAATGCAAAAGCTTTTTCCACTCATCGGTTTTTGAAACAAAAAAAACATCTTCACCCTTTTGCCAATTAAATTTATATTCAGCAAAACCAGATGAAGATGTAAATAAAAGTATAAATATAAATAGGTATCTATATTTCACTATTTATATTATTTTGTGTTTAAAGGAACAACTATTGTGTCGTCATATCTCCACATAGCTCCCGTCAAAGCATCTGTTGTTGAACCAATAACACCACCAGTTACAACGTTTCCTAAGAAAAACCATTCTAATTTTGACGAATAAACCATAGTTGATGGTTTAACTGTTTGTGTTTCCTTTACAGAAACGCTTAAACTTTGACCGGATCTTTTTACAGTAATAATAGCTGGCAATGTAACAGTTTGTTGACCACTGGCGGAAATAACATCAACTTTAGCTTCCTTTCCTGTATTACTTACCAAGTTAACCTGTTGATATCTACCTTTGATTATGGAAGCACAGTTTGACAGAGTCAGGACAGCAAACAATGCAACCAAGTATTTTAACTTTCTCATTTAATTTACTACGCTTTGTTATATATCCGTATATTATGAATTATTATAAAAAAATCAAGATAATTATTGCATAATTATTACAAATAAATTCATTAATAGACATAATTAACTCCCATTTTTCACAAAAATATCGCCAATTTCCCCCTTTTATTTTCCTTTATCAGCACCCTTCACCAACACTCCCTTTACGCCATTTTCCCAACCCCAATCTGTTTATTCTAAACCAAG
>JAFVEQ010000010.1 GCA_017475895.1 Rickettsiales bacterium | reverse complement strand
GGTTCCACCACCAGAAGTTCCACAATAACCTGTACCAGCAGTGGAACATGGGACTTAACTGGGAGTATTCGATATGATTACACTGGAGATTCTCAGACTTTTACAGCCAGCGAATATTTACTGACTGGAAAAAGCGTAACAATACAATTATATGGTGCCGCTGGAGGATATTATTACGGTTCATCATATCAACATCAAGGTGGAAGAGGTGGTTCGGCAACCGGAACATTAACAATAACTGACGATATAACAAGTGTAGTGATTGGTATTGGTTCCGGAGGTACAAAAACATCTGGCGGTTCTGCTTCAACGGCCGGAACATCAACCGGTGGATGTGCTTGTAATGGTGGTGCTGGTGGATCACCTAACGGTAATAATGAGTATTATGGTGCTAGTGGCGGTGCCTGTTCATGTGTTATTGTAAATGGAACAAAAATTTTAATTGCCGGAGGCGGTGGCGGTGGCGCTAGAGCTGGTGCTGGCGGTGCCGGTGGTGGATCCAGTGGTGGAGATGGCGGAGGTGGAGACGGAACAGTTGCCGGTGGCGGAACTCAATCCAGCAGAGGTTCCTGTGCCTATTCATGTTCCTGTAGTAGTAACGGCCATGGCTGTGTTGGGCAAAGTTATAATAATACTACACTATTAAGCGCTGGAGGACAAGGCGGCGGAGGCGGCGGAGGTTACTACGGCGGAGGCGGTGGAAAAGGAACGGGTTCTAACCATTGTGGTGGAGGCGGAGGCGGAAGTGGCTACGCTGTAAATACAAGCTATTTTTCCGGTTCAACTACGAAGGGTGGTGGACCTACTAGTCCAACCAGTGGTAAGGCTAATGGCTATGCTGTGGTTGATTGGTAAGAAATAATAGAGATATTATGATGAACATAGTCCATTACATAGAAATTATTAATATTTGTAAATCATTATAATTTACAAATTATTTTCTTGAATTTTATGAAAGTATTTATAAAATAAACGTGGAGGTAGACAGGCATTTTGCTTACGAACGAATCAGAGTTGAAAAACAGCAGTTATAAGTCTGCCAAGATGGGTTGTTTACCTCCACTTGACGTTGTTATCCACAAAGTGTAAATGTTATGAGTATAGATAGAAGGGAGTTGCCTAATATTTTAACAATATTCAGAATAGCACTAATTCCACTGATAATAGTATCTTTTTATGTTCCTTGGAAAATAACAAATATAGTGGTGGCGTTTCTGTTTATGTTGGCCAGCATAACAGATTACTTTGATGGCTATTTTGCTAGACTATATAAAGTTCAGTCAAATTTTGGCAGATGTTTTGATCCCATAGCCGACAAGCTTTTGGTGTCTGTGTCTTTAATTATGTTGGTTAATTTTTCTAATAGTGTTTATATATTAATTCCGTCCATTGTAATAATATGTAGGGAAGTACTTGTTTCTGGATTAAGAGAATTTTTAGCAACAATAAATGTTGGAGTACCGGTCACAAAGTTGGCAAAATGGAAAACAACCTTTCAGATGATAGCCATAACAGCATTGCTTTTGGCCAGTAAAAATTCATCCTATACCTATGAAAGTATAATGGATTTTTTTGAGGTGGAACCTCTTCTGAGAATATCTTTCAATGGTGTTATTGAAAAAATAGGAACAATCCTTCTGAATGTGTCCGCTATACTGACCATTGTAACTGGTTATGCCTACTGTATGGTTGGGTTAAAACATATGTAATATGTCGATCATCGAAGATGAAGGTTTTATAATAAATCTGAAAAAATATAATGAGAGAAGTACAATTGTTGAATTGTTTAGTAAAAACAATGGAGTAATATCTTCGTTCCTGAAAGATAAGAATATAAAGTCGGATAAATATAAAAATCAAGTGGGGGCTTTCTCTAGATTTTCCTGCGAGTTTAATGGAGTTGATAAATATGGTAACATTGAAGTGGAGGTTATCGAAAATTTTTTAGATATATTTTTTAAAAACAAGATTTTCATGTTGATGTTTAATTCGATGATTTCAATATTAAATGGTATATTGATTAAAAGAAACGATGTGGGTTTTGTGTATAGAATTTTTAAAAATGTAATGTTTTCCTTTAGAGATAATAACAAAAGTATTCTGTTGAATTATGTGGATTTTTTATTTGCTATAGTTGAGTTTTTGGGGATAAATATTAATCTTGATGAGTGTGTTTTAGATGGTGAAAAAGTGGAGTACATATCACCAAAAACCGGAAGCGGTATTTCAAAAAATGTTGGAGAAAAATATAAAAACAAGTTATTTGATGTTCCGTTGTGTTTTGTGGAATATAGTCTAGATAAAAAAGAAATAGTAAAGGCCATAAACATTTTACATTTTTTTATTTATAAGTTCTGTAAAGAAAATAATATATTGTCAAAATATAAACCCATAAAAATTTTTAAAAATGGAATAATAAAACAGCTACAAAATGTCTAAAAATAATCTGTCAATATATATTCATTACCCGTTTTGTGTGTCAAAATGTCCCTACTGTGATTTTAACTCCTATAAATTATATGGTGTTAATCAAGTTGATTTTTTAAACGCCTATCTGACAGAATTAAAAAGTTATTATGAGTTAACAAAAAACAGAACTATAAAAACAATATTTTTCGGTGGTGGTACTCCGTCCATAATGTCCAGCAATTTTTTGGATAAAATTATGACACAAATTAACAGTCTTTGGGGAATAGGTGATGATGTTGAAGTGTCAATGGAGGCAAACCCAACAACTGCTGAAATTAGTAAATTTAATGATTTTAAACAAATTGGAATTAACCGATTATCAATAGGAGTTCAGTCTTTGGATGACGAATGGTTAAAATTTTTTGGTAGAACACATAATGAACGGGAGGCCGTGAGGGCGATAGAGTTAGCAAAAAATATTTTTGGTGACAGATATTCCATTGATTTAATTTATGCTAGACCGAGGCAAAATATTGATGAATGGTTGAAGGAGTTGGAAAAGGCTGTCAAATTATCACCTTTTCACTTGTCACTGTACCAGTTGATAGTTGAAGAGGGAACAAAATTTTATGAAGATAAGGTTAAAAGTCTGAATGATAAAGATGCGGCTAAAATGTACAAAATCACTAATGATTTTTTGGAAAATCATAACATGAATATGTACGAGGTGTCAAATTATGCTCAAAATGGTTTTGAATGTCAACATAATTTGAACTATTGGAAAAGCGGAGAGTGGATTGGGACCGGAGCTGGAGCACATGGTAGATTGTGTCTATATGAAAAATTTGTTGATGGTTATAGAACTAGAACATCATTTGAAAATGTAAAAAATCCGGAATTCTGGATAAAAAATGTAATGAAGCGTGGTTTTGGTTATGAGATAAGAGAAAATTTAACAAAACAGGAATTTATGGAGGAGGTGTTGTTGATGGGCTTGAGATTAAAAGCCGGTATTCATTTATATGATATACAGAATTATTTGATTATTGATGATGTTAGGGATCTTATAAACAGAAACCATCAAACTTTGAATAATTTTGTACATGTAGATGAAACAAACATAGCGGCAAAACCAGCTGGTTTTATTGTTTTGGACTCCATTATTGAAAGACTAATGATTGATGATTAATCAATCATTAGTCTTTGTCTTCTTTTGTTTCCTCTTGTTTCTTTTTACTGGCTTGTTGTTTCTTGATTCTTTCGTTTACCTGTTGTCTAAAATTTTGTAGTTTGTCGCTACCATCGTCATCTTCTTTTTTAGCTGCTGGATTTTCTGGCGCAACTACGTCAACTGCGTTTTCTTCAGTTAAAACTGTAGAATCGTCATTAACTATATGTTTTGTATCTTCTTCAGTTAAAACCGTAGAATCTTCTCCTCCCATTACTGCGGTTGAATCAAATTGTTTTTCTTTTGATTCTTCTTCTGTTTTTTCTTCAGCTTCTTCTGTTTTATCGTTTTCTTTTCTATCAAGCCTATCACCTATTATTTCTTTAAATTTATCGTCAAGTGATTTTAGCTTACCGGATGCCATACCCCTCTCAACATCAGTTCTCTTCATTCTCAATCTTTCTGTTGTGGCATCAATCATCATATCAAGCCTTGCTCTAGTTATTTTTCCTTCGTCGTACGCCTTCAATGCTTCCTCTAATGTACCTACGGATTCTTTATCCAATAATTTTCCCAGGTGTTTTAATTCGCCTGCTCTTGTCTTTGAATCATCTAATCTTTTTCTTAGAACTCTGGCCGCTTCTTTTGGTGAACCAAACGCAGAATACTCATCACTAACATGATCAGAAGTGTTGATAATTTTGTTTTCATCTCTTCTTCTAGATAGTGCCAAACTATGCGGATCTGTTTTAGCAGAAGGACTACCGTCCTTACCCCACGTGGTATAGTCAAGAGAAGAGCCTTTTGCGATAGAATCTGTAACTAATTTTTCTCCAAAAATACCCTCAGCGGTGCTACCCATTAGTCGTTTAAAGTCTTGTCCAGCGTGTGTTTCGGCACCAGTTGCGGCGTCGACGGCCGCATCAAGTGGTATATCCATAAGCTTGTTTCCAAAGCCCAAAACGGCTTTAGTTATATGTTTTGCATTTTCACCAACACCTTTATCTAAATCATATATATTTCTTGTCCAAGATAACAAATCTGATTTCTTCTGCATTTGCTGTAACCCAGTTGTTTTTGCGAAGTCAACCAACATATTACTAACACCGAATTTACCACCGGTTGCATCACCCATAGGATTTTTTTCAGCTTTAGTGGATGCACCATCAATCGATATGATTTTACTCATGATATCCATAAATGACTTCGTCATTATGTCAAACATATAAACTGCCAAAAATGTTAATGTTATATTGATACAGTAGAATAAAAACCAGTTATTCGGCAATGTATCTATTTTTGCTGCGATAAAATTATTTAGTATCTTCTTTATTAATTCCTTTAGCCAGCTACCTTTGAAGAAATCGACAAAGCCATCAACACTAATTTCATCATCAACATTAGGCATAAGGTAACTACCTAGTCCGATAAAGCAAACCTTGAACGATAACATTGTTTTTATAAAATTGCTTATTATGGATGTACATAGATAAAACGCCGTAAAGAATGCTATCAACTCCATACATTTACTTAAAACAAATTTAATCCATCCGGTTAACACAAATGCAGTATTATCTATTAAACTAATAGCCAAACACACCGGAGCCAAGGGCAGTACTAAAGTTAACTGCAATATAACAAATATAAACGGAATTATGGATTGAACTATTTTAAATAAATAGAATATTAGGGCAAAAAATATCATTACAGATACAATAAATCCAATGAAGAATTTGTTACCAACTAAGAATGTAAACGATAAAACTTTTGCTGTAAGTGTGTGACCATCAAAAAATGCCAAAACTTCATCCACCACAGCAAAATTCTTTGCCAATGACATTGTGCTTGTGTTGTTTTGCATTCCATTGATTAGTGATACCATATTATCTTCCACTAGACCATTAGGGAATATGTTTGCGATTAAATCGATAATTCCTATTGTACCATTAACAAAGAAGTTTATGACTATAGTGGTAAAAAATTGGAATGCACTCTCGGACATTAAAACAACCAGTATACCGGTTTTTATTATCATACTAAAAATTCGTCTTCTGTTTAATGCTCCCTCTTTACCATCTTGTTTGGTTTTAAATCCAAATATTACCCTAAAACCAAAGAATACGACCATAAACACCATCAAAATTCTGGCAATTCTTACAAATCCACTACTAAGTATGTTGTTAAATATTATCGCAACAATTCCATCGGTTCTATCGTTGCTGCTACCAACATGTGGAGTTCCTAACAGGAAAAATTCGACCTCCTGTATTTTACCCTCAAAAGAACCAACATCATCAAGTTCAACTCCCGAAACAACCTCTATGTTGTAAAATCCGCTATTATCATCATAGTATTTGTCAAGTATAAACATTCTTACCTTTTCACCGTAGGCATATTTTATATTTTGACTTTCGGATACGTTTTTATAAAGTACTTTTGGTCCAAACTGGAAAAAGGATTTATATTCTCTTTTTTCACCACCCTCAATGTCTTTTGTTTTTAAATAACAGGCTGTGGCAAATTTTTCCATAGAACTTGCTATTATATATCCTATGTTATCTTTTTCGGCTTCCGGTAGGTTGTTTTCCAGCAATTTCCTATGTATTTCCATATTATAGATAACCTGTGTTCCATCATCCACAAGTATTTGGTTGTTTTGATCCTCATTTGTTATTGTACTTCCACTACTCAGGTGATATTTCACATCAAAGTAATTTTCTATAAAATTTCCATAGGTATAACTTTGTTCTGAATAAGTTTTACAATCACAGTATGTCATTACTTTGTGACTGGAACCGTTATAACTGGAACAGGTTCCTAAATCCTCATTTTTACTACCACTATCGCACGTGCAACTGTCACCTTTAGCGTCCTTACAGCTACTCCAATTTTTACCAGTCGGTTTATTGTACTTAGTTATGACGTCGCTTGTTGAGGTAATTTCCCCATTAAACCAATAGGGTTTATTACAAACCATTTTTTGAGCCATAAGATGATGATATGCCGACGGCTGAGTTTTACCATTAACTCCATAGGATCCAAGATATAATCCAGCACCTCCAGTGAGCCAGCATTCCTTTTGTCTTTCCGGTAGCTCTTCAACACCGTATATAATTTTATCCCCGGGAGTAATGGTATCTATAACAGTACCATTAACCTTTATATCAATGTTATTTTCGGTTTTATTTTCATCTTGAATTATTTGTTTATAATAATTTCTTATATAGTAGAATTCATTTTCTTCGTCCTTGTTACTAAATTTATGCGAGTTATTTAAGGTAAATCTGTTTAATGCACAAAAGAAACTCTTGTCCGGCAAACCGCCATTTTCAAGCTTGGAATTTAATGTTATGAGTTTTTCGTCGTTACCATTGTTTACGCTACTAATTTTACTAACATAATCCTCTCCTATCCATGGTATCCATTGTCCGGTTATGTTTATAGTTACTGGGTCACCATTAAGTGATAAACCAATATCGGTGTGTCTAACTTTTTGCCTTATCTTTTCATGTTTATAATTGTTATTAACCAAATAGCCGGTACTATCATTAAGCGGTTTTGCTAAAATCTGATTTTTCTTTTTTCCAAATTCATCGGCGTCAATACAGGTACCCTTTAGTTTTTTGGAAAATGTTCCATTGAGTGTTATTATTGCAATTATTATCAGTATAAACACTATTAGCATTTTAATGAAGGATTTAAAAATAAACTTAGCTATGTCATAAAATAGCTTTTTAAGTCCTGATACAATAGTGTTGAGTATATCTTTAAAAAAATCCTGAACGCTAGTATCTTTCTTTTTATCGCTCATAGTATACTGAATATGGTACCCGTGGCCGGACTTGAACCGGCAAGGGCCGAAACCCCACAGATTTTAAGTCTGTTATGTCTACCATTCCATCACACGGGCCTAATAAACTCCGTTTATTGTAGAAGTTATTTTTTAATTGTCAACCGTATTGTTATAATTATCGAAAAATTTTATACAAATATTACAAAATAAACAAAAAATTATTTTCGAATAAAAAAATTAAATTCCAAGCTAAAAATAAAAACACATGATTGCTTGTATTATATTTATATTATATAAATGGCTACTTTTTAAAAAAATAATCATAAAAATAAAATTTTTCTTGCTTTTTAAAAAATAACATAATAACATAAACCTGTTACTAAGTAAGCGAGTGTAGCTCAGTTGGTAGAGCACAACCTTGCCAAGGTTGGGGTCGCGCGTTCGAGTCGCGTCACTCGCACCATTTTTTTCAATAAAACAATTCATAATAATCACATTTATTAAATTTTTTTATTGACTTATATTTGAAAACTTGTTATAATAATCATAATTATAACAAAATGTTAGAGTATGACCGAAAACAACAAAGAACTTCAATCATTAAAAGATCATATACAAGAAATAAATACCATTCCGGAATTGATAAAATATGTAGATGAATCACAAACATTTCGTGATAAATGGCATGATACTGGAATTATTGCGAATATTGGGGGAGCCTTTAAATATGCTTATAGTTCTAGTTATAGAGAAAAAAGATCTAGAGTACTAGAGCAAGATAAACTAACAGAGGAAAAGAAAAAAGAATATGAGAAATGTTTACGAGAACGAATACTTAATATTTTTTCAGAAGAAGAAAGTCCAACACCAAAAAAGAAAAAAGTTAAGACAAAAGGTGAAGTAACGGCTGAAATAATTCTTGGGGTTACTGCTCCAGCGACTTTTTTACCATATTGGGTACCACGTTTGCTTACGGATTTGGTATCCTCCATAAAAGACAAAAATTTCCAGAAAACATGTTTTAATAGTGATAATATAGAGAAATTATATAATCTTCTAGATAATGATAAAGAAAAGAAACAGTTTATAAATAGTATAAGGTTTGAAGGTATATCAGTTGACGAAGAAGGAAATTTAAAAATAGATCCAAAATTAGATGCAAAGCAAGTAAGTAATTATATTGACATTATGTCCGAAATGCTTAACAAGAAGAATGCTGTGGGTAATAGTATGTTAGATGGTGATACCATTGACTACATAAATAAAATAATTGATGGTGAAAATGGACTGTTAACTAAATTGGATAAAAAAATAACAGATAAAATAACAGATGAGTACAAATCAAAAATTAATAATATTAAAAGTAAGATTGATGAGATACAAAAGGTGGATCCAACACAGTACATTGAACAGCTGTCAGAATATACTAAAGTTACTAGAGATAAACATAATGAAATTCAGGATGGTGTCCTAAAGTTGCTAGGTAAAATGTGCGAAAATAGAGAAGAAACAAAATCAATTACCAATACAAGCTTAATTGAGACATATAAGCTACTGGATGATGAACACAAAAAAGTTTTTTTTGAAAGTGAGGAATCTAAAACATTTATTGAAAGGATTTTTAATGGAAATAATAAAGAAAAAGAACAACAACAACAAATAACAAATGATATTAAAGATATTTTTATTAATACTGGAGAAATAGTTATCAATGAAAACACGGATATTAAAGAAGACAGCAAAGGGTTATTTGATATTTTGGATAAAGCGAACAGAGCTGTAGAAAGTATAACAAAAAAAGGAGAATATACTGATGACAGTGCTGATAAAACGATAATTAACAAGCGTATTGAAAAAATAATTGAGACAGGTGAAGCACATACTGAATTGAAATTTGATGAACAGAAAAAACGTTGGTATAGGGAAAGTCAACCACTAACGGTTAATGAATTCACAAAATTATCAGAATATTTAATGAATAATAATGAAGATAAAGAAAAACTAAATGATTATGAAAAACAGGAAAAGAAACAGGAATATATCAATAATTTTAAAAAGAACTCTATAAATCTTACTCCGGCTGAATACGCTAGATTAAAAATTGAGTATGGAACAACTGATGATATGGATGAAAAATATATTACAAAATATGCTGAAAAATATAATAAAGAACACAATGAAAAATATAATATAAACACTGATAATTTTATAGGTGATCTGTTGTATTTTGCCGATAACGGAGACGATTTCGATGGTAATAAATCTATGAACGAAAATAAAGAATTTCCAAACGATTACTATAGAAATACTCTTACAGATGAGGAAAAAAATAAACTGGTTAGCAAAAATATGTCGAATTTTAACACTGAACATAGAAACTATAGTTATGTAGGTGATAAAGGACAGAAGCAAGATTTACAAGAAATAGTAGAAAAAAGAATTGCTACTATAAAAGAGATAATGGAAAAAGGCGATATGAAGACTATATTGGAAAATATTAACTCAAAGACACTATATAATATAACAAATAATAAAGATGAATTAAAAAACAATAACAAAAACAGAGAAACAATAACAAAACAACTTAAAGAATTAGAAGAGGCTATTGAAAAGGATATAAACAATATAAAAGCATCGGAAGAAAAAGGATTTGATCCTAAAAATGACCAATTATATAAAAAATATGAACAACTCCTTAATTATGTAAAAGGATTGGAGGGTGAATTAAAGCCGATCAATAAAAAAGAAAAGGAGAAAGAGTTTAATAAAAATGAAGCTGTTTTGGGATTAAAAATTAGCAAATTACAAGGTTTTACGTCAAAACTAGAACAGATAAACAATACAGCGACTATTTGTAATAATTTTGCCAAAACGAAAGAGTATGTTGACAAAGCACTTAAACCCGTTGAAAACGAGCAAATAAATAAAGATCAAATAAAACAACTTATTAGTTTTATAGACGATAAAAAGGTAGACACGGCTGCAATATCTTTAATAGATCTCAATGATTTGGATAAAGATGCTTTTGAAGAGTTATATTCTTACGTTACAAAACCTGGAAACGAAGTAGAACCTACGGTAAAGGATAAAATAATACAACATATTGTTGATGATAAAGGAGGAGATTTTAGTAAATACAATGATAAAGATAAAGAAGAATTCATAAAAATGGTTTGCGAAAGAAGTCCGTATCAAACATCAGAAGTAACAAATAAACAAATTGCTGAATTTATTGGAGAAACTGAAAGAAAAAAAATAACAGACGCGTTTATAAGTGATGAACAATATAATGGTACCACACCAAGCGTTAATTTTGTGTTGACTGTTGCGGATTCATTGGAAGTAGATAATAAGATAAAGTTTATAGAAGGTATCATCAAAAAACAATCAAATTTACCAAGTATAAATGAGAAATATGACAGTTTTGTAAAAAACCAATTTAATAAAGTAGCTACAGAATCACTAAATGATAAAGATAGAATAGGATTTATAGAAGGTTTTAAGGATAGTACTGATGAAAAAACAAAAGTAGAATATAGTAAATTTATAAATAATGTTGCAAATAACATAATAGAGGAAAAATTTTTTGTACCTATTGACCAAATTAATTTAATCAATAAACTTTTGAATAACAACAAATTAGAAAAAAATAATTACGAAGATCTAGAGCAACTGAGGTCTGCTATTGCAGAAGCTATATTAGATTTAGTGGAAGAAGGTAAGGGAATTGATGGTATCAAGAGAGAGGATTTAGGTAAATTAAAAACTGAATTAGAAGGATATATTCTCGATAAGCAAAAGAGTAAAGTTGAAAAGAAAGAAGATAAACAACAACGGATAAAAGCACAACAACAAAATGTACAACATCAACATAGAAAGCAACAGCTTAATCAAAACAATATAGTCTTTGATAAAAAGAAATTGCAAGAAAATCAGCGGAAAGTGGACCTTAATTCAGGCAATATAAATACAGAAGAGTTAAACAATCAACAGAACCAATATTATAATCAAGATCAAAATCAGAATTATTATCAGCAACCTCAGCAAAATTATTATAATGGACGGGGTAATAATACAATAAGTTTTTACCTGAATGGATTGCCAGTGCGAGTGAATTGTAATGGTCAACAACTTGTTATTAATACACAAACGCCACAGTACAATTTTAACCAATTTAAAGCAAGTGGACAGCTGTTTGATAATGAAAAATACTCGAGATTGCAAAAACAAGTAGAAGAGTTAAAGGAAGAAAATGAACAACTTAAACAAGGGTTACAAAAAACACAAGACGATCAAAAAAAATTAGAACAACAGTTAAACCATCTACAGTCTGCAGAAATTACCGATGATATTAAGGTAGGTGTAATAACTTTTAATGGAAATAAAAAAGAATCAAAACAGGAAAGTATTACAATCTGATTCATTTAATATTATTACTTTATACTCATCATATCATCCAAATATGATGAGTATATTATTTTTGGCGTAATTAGCATTGACTTTACAGAAATAATCTAGTTAAATTGTAGAAAATAATAAAATAATAATAAGCATTAAATAATCACTTTTAATTTTATTCTTGTATTTTATTTTTAATTGAATTACAATGGTAACAGCTAATTTTAGACATAAATATGATAAAATACGACAACTTTATTATAATAATTTCAGCACCATCCGGAGCAGGTAAATCAACTATAGTTTCAAAATTGTTAGAATGGGATGAGAGCATAAAATTGTCAGTATCGGCAACAACCAGAGAACCAAGAGAAGGAGAGGTGGATGGTGTAAATTATCGTTTTATGAGTAAGGAAGAATTTGAAGCGGAAATAGAAAAAGATAGTTTTATTGAATACGCAAAGGTGTTTGAGAACTATTACGGAACACCACTGAGTGAAGTTGAGAGAAATTTTAAAAATAATAATGATGTTATACTGGATATAGATTGGCAGGGGGCTAGAAATGTTTCTAACCACTTTGATTCCAAAAGACTATTGAGAATATTTATCTTACCGCCATCCATAGCTGAATTAGAAAATAGATTAAAGGGTCGTGGCACAGATAGCGAAGAAGTTATAGAACATAGAATGTTGAAGGCAAAAGACGAGATAAATCACTTTAATGAATATGATTTTGTGATTATAAATGACGATCTAGAAAAGGCGATGGAAGAGGTTAAATCGGTTATAATCACAAAAAGACTGCAAAACATAGATCAGACGGCTTTAGAAGATTTTGTTAGTAATATGTAACTACTTTCTTTCATATATCGCCGGTGATTCCGGCGTAATATCCAACAGAATTTTATTTACACTATTCACTTCGTTAATTATGCGGGTGGCTACAGTGTCGGCAATACTTTTTATCATTTCAATCCATTCTTTGATTTTAGAGGCATTGTTGAGCGTTGCTTTAATTATTACCGTATAGCCAACATCTTTGTTGCAGGAATTGGCACATGTTATATCGTCGAGTGTTATAGAAAATTGATACACCTTGTTGTGATAATTATATTCGGCTAATTCTTTCGATAAAATAGCATCAACATTTCTAACAATATCAATCTTTTCGGAAGTTATTTCACCTACTATTTTTGTTGCGATGCCAAAACTTGAATAACAGGTTGCACTCAATATTTCATTGGGTATTTTTAGTAGTTTCCCGATGGTTTTAATTTCACTTCTATATAAATCGATCAATGGTTCAATTATTTCGAATTTTTTACTTTTTTGCGG
Source organism: Rickettsiales bacterium (assembly GCA_017475895.1). Classification (GTDB taxonomy): domain Bacteria; phylum Pseudomonadota; class Alphaproteobacteria; order Rickettsiales; family UBA1997; genus RGIG8782. The sequence continues at coordinate 14,259 of JAFVEQ010000010.1, read as the reverse complement.
ACGATCTACATCAAAATAAATCTGTGAATTATCAATAAAATTATCCTGCAACACATCGCATTTTACTAAAAAATCTATTTTCTTCGATTTTTCTGCTTCTTTCTCTAAAACAAATGCAAATTCTCTCTCAATTATTGTTTTCTTCTGTTCCAGATCGGAAATTCCCTTGAGTTTTGATAGAAACCTCTCTCCCATATCTACTGTAGTAAAATTTTTTATCTTTAGCTTATTTTTAAATAATTTCTCAACATAATTACGCTCTCCCGTCTCTAGAAAACCATGATCTATAAAAACACATGTTAAGCTATCTCCAATGACTTCATGCAACATCATGGCAGTAATTACGGAACCGACATTACTGGAAACGCCACATATAACCATGTTGTCGCCGATTTTTCGTTTTATATCGTTAATTTTATTTTCTAAAACCTTTTTTGGTGACCAATCAATGTCGCATCTGCACACAGAAAAAACAAAATTGCTAATTACCTTTGTACCAAAGCCAGTATGTTCTACATCTGGATAAAATTGCAGAGCAAAAACATTTTTACTTGTATTTTCAAAAGATGTTGTATGGCAGCCGCCGACTGTTGAGGTGGTTTTAAAATTGTCTGGTGGATTTAGTACGGAGTACAGTTTATTAATTGGGCATATGGTGGTTTTTGCTGTGTTATTAAATAAAACACTATTGCAGTTTATTACCAGTTTTTCCATTTTGCAACCTGCTGCCGTTTCATTTGGTTCCACTTCACCATCAAATGATTTTATTGTGAAAAGTGCACCGTAGCCTATACCCAAAATTGGTACATTTAGATTAAATATTTCGGTGTCAAAAGTTTTTGCATTATTTACACAAACGTCATTCGGATCGTCGGTAAGAATAATCCCATTTGGTTTAAAGTTTTTTATATGGTCAATTGAAACCGTGTGCGGTACAACTAGACAATATACTCCAAGTTTTCTTATTCTTTTAGCTATTAGATGACTGTATTTACCACCAAAACTTATGATTAGTATTGAATTTGACATGTTAATATTGTATCAAAGTTTCAGTTGGTATACAAAATTACAAGCTTACCGTCAATAAATGGTACAATTATTGATAATAATTTATAAAAATGTATTAAATTTAGATAAATAAAATTTTATAAAAAAATTTATGTTTTGTTGAAATACATATTTATTAACATGTCAAAATAATAAAGCCACAGTCTTGCGATTGTGGCTTTATTGTATAACTAAATAAAAATATAAAAAACAAACAACTACATATTATTAAATTCGTCGGTGGAAACGCTGATCTCTTTTTTATTTATGTTATCAATTATATAATTCATAACTTTGTCTTCCATTAGTCTTGCGGACAACGAATCAACCGCACTAGAATTATTTTTATAGTAATCTATAACCATCTGTTCGTTTCCTACCATTCTCTGAGCGTCTCTCATTATGGCTTCAGTTATATCACTATCGCTTACAGCAATATTGTTCTTTTCTGCTATGCTTTCAATTATGTAGCCGCACTTTAAAGTTCTTTCAGCTTCAGCTTTAATGTTATCTTCAAGCAGATCTATAGATCCTTTTTCTTCCTGTTTATATTTTTTTATTAATTCCATTCTGGTTTTTAATGCGTTTTCTGGTAACTTAAAATTAACCATAGCATTCAATTTGTCCACTAGACCACTTCTAATCATTTCTCTTGATCTCATTTCGTAATCTTTCTCTAGCTCTTTTTTAATCTGTTCTTTGAATGCCTCTACAGTTTCAACTGCAAAATTTTTCTTAACAAATTCATCCGTTAGGTCAACTTTAGCTGCGGAGGATACCTCTAAAACCTCAACATCAAATTCTACATCTTTGCCAGCTAAGTGTGTAGCGTGGTACATATCCGGAAATCTTGTTTTAACTTTTACCTTATCGCCAGCCTTTGAGTTAATCAATTGTTCCTCAAAGCCTTTTATAAATGTACCACTGCCAAGTTGTAAATTAAACTCTTCACCTCTGTTGCCACTAAATTCGTTGCCATCAACGTAACCAACAAAGTTTATTTTTACCATGTCGCCATTCTGTGCTTGACCATCTTTTTTATTCCATTTGCTGTAGTAGGATAACAATTTATCTATCGACTTATTAACATCAGCATCGGTTACATTTACTTTGTAGTAGTCAGCGTTTATCTTTTTTAGATCAATATCAGCAACCTTTGGCATCAGCTCAATTGTCACAACCACTTCAACATCATTATCAACTTCAAATTTTTTAATATCAACGGCCGCCTGACTTGCCAATTTGTAGTTATTATCTTTTATAATATTTGATACAGTATCATTTATGAGTTTTTCAGCAGTGTTGTAGAATAAATTAACTTTCTCTCTCTTTTTTATTTCTTCAACCGGTACTTTTCCAACCCTGAAGCCATCAAGTTTGTAAGTTTCTCTCAACTCTTCTGCTTTTTTATCTATAGAGTTGTTTAACAATGACAATGATATTTTCAAATCAAAAACTTTTTTTGCTTCTGTATCTTCGATTAATTGTTTTTCTACTTCCATCTCTAACTTTGTTGTTAATATTATAATAACTACCATAGTGGTGCGAGTAAAGGGACTCGAACCCTTATGTCTTGCGACACTAGATCCTAAGTCTAGCGCGTCTACCAATTCCGCCATACTCGCATTATAAAAACTACCTTATGATATTATTTAATTATAAAATGTCAATTAATTTTTGTTGAAAAATTATATTTATGTATTACTATAGTTGTTAACTGTAGTTAAAATGCTTTTGACGGTAATTAATATTTATGAATAAATAAGCGTGCCCTGCTGATGAAAAAAAAACGGAAAAGTTTTCTATATAAAGTTGTTGTGTTAATGCTCATAGAAAGCATATTCTGGAGCCAGTTTTTTGGTATCAGTAGTGCCTTGGCTGATCAGGGAAAGTGGGATAATCAGAATACAGCTGGAACAAATGGAACTGAAAGTAGTCCTAATGGTGGTAATGGTAAGGACGGAGATAGTAGTGACAACAGTAAAAGAGACGGTGGAAATGGTGGATCCGGTTACAGCTATACAGAAAAGTCTGAAGACATAAACCCAAAAGACGATATAGAGGTTACCAGTATAGGAAGCGCGTCGGGTGACGATGGGACAGATATTGCAAGTGTGTCAAATGGTGGAAATGGTGGAAATGGTGGAAATGGTCATGAATTTGGTGGCGTTGAAAGGGCTGTTTATAATGCTGGTGATGGTGGTCACGGCGGTGCCGGAGGAAAAGGACAGAGTGCCGGAGAAAGTGAGGGCGGTGCAGGCGTAATCTTTAATATAAATTCAAGTGTAACAGATTCAAGTACAGATTCAACCGTCACAATATTTTCAGGTAACGGTGCTGACGGAGGTGTTGGTGGTAATGGTGGTACAGGTGGTAACGGTGGAAATGGTGCTAAAGGACATGGACTTATGGACGGCGGATATGGTGGATATGGTGGTGCCGGTGGTGCTGGTGGTGACGGAGGTGACGGAGGTGATGCTGGAGATATAACAGATGGAACTATAGTAGTAACAAATACAGCAACTGATAGTTCCGAAACAAGTATAAAAATGACCACAGGAAACGGTAAAACGGGAGGTACCGGAGGTACCGGAGGAAAAGGTGGTAGTGGAGGTGCAGGTGGTGATGGAGGAAGTACCGGAGATGATGGAAAAGGTGGTACCGGAGGTGCGGGAGGTACCGGAGGTGTCGGTGGTACCGGTGGTGCTGGTGGAAGCATAAGCAAAAACAAATTTACAATACAAAATTCAGATACTCATGATTTTACAATTGAATTAACAACCGGTAGTGGTGGTGATGGTGGTACCGGAGGAACCGGCGGTGTCGGAGGAACCGGTGGTACCGGAGGAGGTGGTGGAACAGGAGGCGCAGGTGGTGCCGGTGGTACCGGTGGAAATGGTGGTGCCGGTGGAAGTATAAGTGAAAATGAATTTACTATAGATGGTGGAAATGGTGGAACCCTTACATTAACCGCAGGAAACGGTGGTGATGCTGGAAAAGGTGGATCTGGTGTTAGTGGTGGTTCTGGAGGCGGAAGTGCTTCAAGTGGTAGCAATGGAAGCAACGGTAGTAGTGGTACTGAAGGAGCTGGTGGTAACATATATAAAAACAGTATAGATATTACTAACAACATATCTTCTGTAAAATCAACTATTCAAGCTGGTGCCAGAGTTACTACTACCGATGGTAGTGATAAAATGACTACCATCAATACCGGAAGTGGAAGGAGTGGTGACATTACCGAAAATACCATCAATTTTATTGACAACACCGCCACAAATTTAGCATATACGGTTTATAACACCTTGAAAATTAATAATTCAAGTACAACCTCTGGCCACATAACCGGTAATACAATAACGTTTTCAGAAAATGAATTAGATATTAATGAAGATATTACCGTAACTTCTGATATATGTGTTGTATGCAATCAAATGATACTTACCACCTCAAGTGGAAATACTGGAAACACTGTTAATATGAATGAAAACGTACTAAATATAATTAATAGTACTTCAGGAACATCAATTAGCTTTGATTCAAAAAATATATATTCCGCCTACTCATATATAAATAAATCTGGTCAAGCATCCAGTGTAACGGGGGAAATTAAGGCAAACGTTGTAAATATATCAAACAAAACAAATGTAGGAAATGCAAATATAATTATAAAAGATTCTAGTATTTATGGTGCATACACAAATGCCGGAGAAACGGTCGGCGACTCTTCAACTGGAGCTTCTAATAGACACGGTAATGATATTAATATTAGTTTAGTGCTTACAAGCAGTACAGACGAAGAAACAACAGAATATTATGATTCCTATATATCAAATACTGCTGTTTACGGTGGAAAAACTGATGGAAGTGGTAGTGTGATAAAAAATAGTATTAATATAACATCTTTGGATGTAAGTAGTAATAATTCAAATACTTTTACAAATATTTATGGTGGTAATATAGACAATAGTAGTAATGATAGTCAGATAAGTGAAAACTCTATAAATATAGTTACATCATCAGGAAGTTCAGCATCTGGAAATATTTTATTTTCCGTTACCGGCGGAATGTATGGAGCCTACACAAAAGGAAGTGGAAATGCTGCTAGTAATAGTGTTGTGATAAATGGTTTTAATGATTCATTGGAAGATTATGGAAAAAATATACAAATAAAAACTACTGGTGGAATATATGGAGCTATTGTAGAAAATGGTGGTACAAGTAACGAGAGTAAAAGTAACACAGTATCAAATAATACTGTAAGTATACAGTTATCAAATAAAAATAGCAGCAATAGTTATGTAGAAGCTAGTGAAATATACGGTTCTAAAGTTAGTGACGGTAATATTGGAACAACCTATTCGGGTAATGGCGTTATTATAAATAGTGGTACAGTAACAACAACAAATGGTATAGCTGGTTTATACTCGCAGAACAATAACATAACAGCAGATGGAAACTATGTCGACATAGGTACAAGTATATTGGGCAATATAGTTATAAGTGATAACATCTATGCGTTGTATGTAAAAAATTCATTGTCAAGTACATCTAACGAATCGTTGAGTTATTCGGGAAGTTATGTAAATATTTTCGATAGTTCGTCGTCTTCTGTTAAAGTACAAAAAAACATATATGGTGTAAAAATCGATACCGATACGAATATGAATAGTTCAATTGCCAGCATAAGTGGGACGGCGATGAACATAAAACTGCAAAATAGTTCATCTCTTTTAGGAAATAGTGATTCCAGTAACAATATTTACTTAATCTATACGGTGGAAAAAAGTAGCAGTATAACGGATAGTAGTTTGAATATACAAAAGTTAAATGGTGATTTTGCTGGACAAATATATGGTATATATTCAAAATCAACGGTTTCTTCCATTACAGATTTAACGGTAGCATTAGCTGATTTTAATAAAATAACTGGAGATGTATATGGAGCATATTTGGACGGAGCCACAAGCACAACAATTGATACAATCACCACGACAATAAACGGTACAAATAGTTCAACTGTAAGTGGTTCTGTGTATGGTTTATATACAGTTCAGACGGATGCCACTGTAGAAAATTCTGTCATGACAATAACTGGTGGAACTTTTAAAGATACTATAGCAAATATCTACGTTAGTGGTAAAACTGACGTTTCAACCAACAGTAACACTATAGATAGTAATAGCTTAAATATTTACGCCAATACTGGTAATTTTAATTTTAAAACAGCAAATAAAAATATATATAACATAAAACTAAATAAAGATAATATAGAAGCAAGCAACAACGCTATGAATATAAGCGATAACAATACGTATTATGTTAATGTGGGTAGTAGCAGTACTGCTACTACGACAAATAACATCTATTTAACATATATAGATGAAAATGCCATAAGAATACAAAGTAGTTCATATACTGACAATACGCTAACCATTAACCTAATGAACAGTAATTCATATATAAATGCTAATATTTATGCTGCATACTCAAAGGGTGTTAACATTGATTTACAGGACAATATAATAAATATAAATGGTGGTGTTATAAAGGCCGATGCTGGTATAATATCCGCCTACACCACCGGAACCGGAATCGTCACCAGCAATGATGTTAATATTATATCTTCCAGTAACCTGATTAATATAACCGGCGACATATACTCAACCTATATACTGAATACATCAAATTCGAGTGGTTCAAGTGATAACAGTATAACAGTTTCAGATGGTGATGGAATTGGACAAGTTAACATTACTGGCGATATAAGAACTGTCTATACGAGCGGTAGTGGTGATGTAAGCAATAACTCGGTGGTTATAAATTTAGCAAACAGTAGCTCCAGTATGACTGGTAATATCTATGCTTCTAATTCCATTGGTAGTTCGGATCTTACACTAAATAATGTAACAATTAATAATGGAATCATAACCGGTGATATTTATGCCGCTTTACAAATGGGTTCAGGTTCAGTCGGTACCGGAACAGATACTAACAACAGTATTTCTTTGAATTCAACCTCTGATGGTCTAATTAACATAACAGGAGACCTGTATACTGCAAAAATAGAAAATACGAATAATACGAACGATCTATATCAAAATGCTTTAAGTATAGCTGATAATGGAACTGGAACAATAATAATAACTGGTAATGTCTACAATGTATGGGGAAATGGCCTTGGTGATATTACGGAAAATACAACAACTGTAAATTTAACAAAATCATCCTCCTATATATCCGGTAATGTATATGGCGCCTACTCGGAGGGAACTATAGATGTTTCAAGTAATACTGTTAACATTATGGCTGGAACCATAGGTGGAAATATTTATGGTACTTACGCTAAAAGCAGTATAACGGTTAAAGAAAATATAATTAACTATAGTGGTGGAACACTTACGGGAAATGTATATGGTGGTTATATAGAAAATGGTTCAAAAGAAATATCAGCAAACACCATAAACTATACTGGTGGAAAAGTAACCGGAAATATTTACGGTGGTTATAGTAGTGGTGATAGCAGTAGTAGTCAAATTATATCAAACATAGTCAATATAAATTATGGTGGCATAACCGGAAGCGTTTATGGTGGTTATACGGAAGGAAGTGGTAAAGTTCAAGGGAATACAATAAATCTAAATGTAGACGGAACAGACGATATAACTTTAACGGCAGATATTTACGGTGGTTATAGCGGTAGCAATGGTGCGGAAGTATCACAAAATAAAGTATATGTCAATAATATAGCATTAAATAAATCATCGACCTATACCGGATCTATATATGGTTGTTATACAACAGGCGATGGAGCTGTAAAAAATAACTTAGTTAGCATATCATCCGGTAGCATTAAAGGATCTGTATATGGAGGTTATACAAAGGGGAAGAGTACTGTTAGTAGTAATAAAGTGAGTTTTAGTGATATATCTGGAGACATTACTATTTCCGGCAAGGTTGTTAACTCAAGAATTGAAAATACTGAAAATAGCAATGCAGTCGAAAATAACACTTTAACTATAAAAGATACTGAAGATTACTATATTTTGGTAAAGGATGGGGTTTATGGTGTTCTGAGCGATGGAACTGGAACAGTAAGCAATAACAATATTGTAATCAGTTTTAATAATGATAGTAGTAATATAACTGGCGGTATATTTGGAGTTTATGCAACAGGAGCCGATAGTAGTGGCAATACCGTTACGGTACAGAGTGGAAGTTTAACAAGTGATATTTATGCCTCCTATTCTTCATTAGCCAGCAGTTCAAACGGTGTGGTTTTAGAAGATGGAGCTAAGGTTACAGGAAACATTTATGGTGGTTATGTAACTGGTAGCACAACTGTAGATGGCTCAACCATAACTCTAGAGGGAAATAATACGGTTAATGGTAACATTTATGCCGGATATAACGGCAGTGGAGCTCCTGGTGTAGTGATGGGTTCAACCACAAAAAACACGATAACAATAAAAGAAAATAGTACGGTTAATGGTAGCATTTATGGTGGCTATGGGGTGGCACCAGTAACAGATGAAGGAACAACTACGGAGGATGCAATATCCTCAAATATTTACCTTTTGAATGGTACAACAGTAAATGGAAATATTTATGGTGGTGCATATAAAGATGATGGAACATTGAAAGCATTAGCAACAGAAAGTACGATTGTGGTAAATACAGATTTGTCAAATTTGGAGGGAACATCGTATAAAGTGATAGCCGGTAGCGATACAAACTCCAGTAGTATAATTTTCACCGGTAAAGATATACCTTTACTGACGGGCAATGTTATGACTGGCAATAACAAAATAAATTTGTTAAAAACCACAAATACTAGTGTTAGCAGTATTGTTAATGACGACGATACGAACATAATAATTAGCAATTCCTCAAGTTATGGTTCATCGGATTTTTATCTGGAGGATGGTATAACTCTAGATGTGAATATAAATGATAGTATAACAAACGAAACTAAAATAATAGAAACAACAGGTACTGTTTCCGGAGACGAAAATACTACATCAAAAATAACAGTTAATTTTGATAAAATAGGAAAATATGATGAGTACATATTAATAGATTCAACAAATGAATTTTCTAATCTGAAAGAAAGCAATTTTGAAAAGGGAAATGATTATGTGAGAAACATTAAAGAAAATACAGTTACAGACGATAGTGGTAGTACTACTAACTATCAGATTTTAATAGAAACCTACAAGAGTTTTGATGGTATCATCGGTGACACATCTAATCTACAGCATTTACAACATCTAAATTCCTTTGCAAAAGCAATGACAGATGCACACAACTACATGTATGACGCAGCAAATAGAAGCACATATGCTAATGATACACAATTTTTACTGCTTAAGAACCTATTGTTTATATTTAATGATGTAATAACTGATGACGAAACTATTAGTCATAACGATCCAAAGTTTATAGAAACAGTTTTAAAAAGTTGGCTACCTGACTTAAGTGGTGCTTTATACATGTCCGCTAGAAACAATTTTAACACCATAGTTAATAAGGTTAACTATAGAATGAATGGTTTAATGAACTACACAGTGTTTGATAAAAATAACTATATAGATAGAAACAGAAAAGCATCCTACAATTATTTGATAGCAAAAAATATGACTGAAAATTACGATATTTTCGACTATAATTATTCTCCGCTAAAGTCAAAAAGAAGCATTTCTAAAAATTGGGTTGAACTTAACAGTGGTAATTCTAGGCACGAACAGGAGAATAATTTAGATTCAAACGAATCAACATCACAGAGCTTTATGTTTGGTAAAGAAACAGAATATGACAAAAAAATGGTATTTGGTGGACTTTTATACGGAAACAAAAATAAAATTGATACCGACTATAAAAAGATAGATGTTATATCCGGTGGTGCTTCTCTATATCTCAGATATAACTTTACGGATAGACTGTTCTTGAGTGGTGTACTTTCATACATTATGAACAATTATAAGGAAAAATCTGCAAATAAATTAAGCTACACCTATCAGGAAAGTGGTGAAACAAAGGGACAGGTTGAAAATCTGCAATTTGATTCCAAATATGCAGCAAATCAAGTTTCAACAAATGTTGGTATTGGAATAGAAAGTAGATATTTTGTACCAAAAATAGAATTAACTCACAATTTCCTAAAAGTTGATAGCTATGTTGATAATTATAATAATAATGTAAGTGATAATGAATATAATACATTGGTCGGTAGTGCGTCATTAACATTGAAGAATCTGTTGGATTTTAGAGTTGGTTTTTTAAGGGTTGCACCGCAAATATTTGGAAAATTCAATCTGGGAATAGTGACCGATGGTATGGATGTTTCTGGTAAATTAAACGGTGACACAAGATATGAAATAACTGCTGGAAAAATACAGGAAAATTCGGTTGAATATGGAGTTAATGTTGACTTTGAAATTAATTCAATTTTCAATGTTTCGCTATCCTATGAAAAATTCACCGCAAAAGATTACTCGTCCGATAATGTTGGTATAAGAGCAAATTTATTATGGTAAAGGTTAATAAAAGTAAAACATTGGTTACGCTAATATTTTTTATTGTTTTAGCTGCCTTGTTTTTAAAAATTTGCATATATAAACGTAAACTAAGTAGTAGTCAAACAAACAATGAATCCTTATCCTTTTTATTTGATAGGTACATTCTAAATGAAGACTATGATTCAATCGTATTTTACACCATTGAAAATATAACTAAGATAAATAAAGTACAAGATGTTATAGAAAGTAAAATATTGTTATCAAAAAACAATTTATATTCACAGATAAATAAAGCACAGTTGTTAATGAATTTAATAATAATAAATCCAAGTGATAACATAAAAAACTACATAGAGCTACACAAAACAATAGTAAAAATATCGAAAATTAACTATAAAAACATAGATGAATATTTTAGTGTTTTAAAATTTTTTTTCCAACTGTTAAAAAATAGGGATTTTGAAATTGACTTTCTAGAGGCAGTGGCGGAAAGTGGAATAAAAATAATAAATGATTTCATCAATGATTACTATGGGATAGGTGAAAAAAATAATATAAATGGCTTTGTGGTGGATATGTACAAAATTATATATAGACAATATTTGAGTATATTGGTTGAAAAATACAATCTGGACACGGATAAAATAAAAAATATAAACAATCTAAACAACGAAGAATTAAAGTATTTTTTAGCAAAAAAAGACGCTGAAAAATATGACAATATCGATTACAAGATGACTTTTCTATTACCAATAGGCAAAATAATAGGAAAAACAACATTATACTATACCATTTCAAGAATTTTTAAAAATAAAACAGCTTCAAATTTAACCACAATGTTCGGTATAGCTGATGTTGGTACCGACGCAATATCGCTGACAAAAAAAGTTAACTATGTACTATACGCTGAAGATATACACAGAAAAAATAGGATAAAAGCCATAGGTGGTATTTATAGTTTTAATATTAGTGATTTTGTATATAATTTGTATCTATTTTGTAAAGGAATACGGGTAAATATTCATAATATTTTTTATGAAAATACAAAGATCATAAGGTACAGAAACAAAAATGAAAAAGTTGTAAATGATGGAATAAATAACATTAAGAATAACCATTTAAAAATTATTGTGGCAAAAATGAAAGTGAATGAGGTAAATAAAAACGATGCACTTTTTAGCGATTATAAGGACAAAATAACAAAGGAAATTGAAGTGAAAGAAAGGGAAATAAACAAACAAATTAATACTGTGAGAAAAAACAAACTCTTGAGCCCCATTGATAATTTTATACTAAGAAAAACAAACAAAAATAATACCGATAAACAAGATTATAATAAAATAATTAATGCTTTAGGTGATAGTCTGGACAATTTTAAAAGAGATAAACAAAACGAGTTAGTTAATTTCAGAAGGGAACTAGACGAGAAGCTACAAAATAAAATACAAAATATCGATAATACGATCAAGATAATGACTACAACAATTTAATTTCAACAAAGTTACAATCAAGAACATATTCATCATTAAGAAGAACAACTGGTAGTGTGTAGAAAATGTCCTTTTCAACATTTCTTATGTTTGTCATTTCTTTGTACTTTTTCCCATTGGTTTCCCTAACATTTCTTAAAATTTTTTTAAACTCACCTTTTTTGACGTGTGTAATTTTTATATTGTCAACCTGTTCTTTTAGCTTAATAGAAAATCTACCATCCCAAGTTACTTCATTGCCAAATATTAAATTTTTATCTTCACCAATGGAGTTATACTCTCTGTATACAACAAGTAAATTATCTTTATATGTTTCAAAAACACAACCATAGAATGTATATTTTACGTCATCATTATTTTTTATATTTTCGAATAGTTTAATTAGTTTTTTTAGTCGTGGTTTATAGATGTTACCACTTATTTTCATTGAAATGGTTGCCAGTATTTTCAATGCTATAATATCATCCTGCTGTAGTAATTTGTTTTTATCCACAAAACAACAGCCAAAGGAGTTAAAGCTGACAATGTTTTTTTCAATTTTATTAATTAAAACATCAATACAGCGTTTTGTGTCCTTTATGTTTTCTATTGCTGAATTGATTCTATCAATTATTTCATTTTTATTATCAAAACCATTTAGAAAATTTCTTATTTTATTTCTAAGATACTTTTCATCACCGTTGCTTTCATCCTCCACCCATTTTATACCCATATCCTCCAGCAATGTTTTAAAATCCTCTTTTTTTGCTTTTAAAAATGGTCTTAAAATGGTTAAAGAATATAAATTACCTATATCATTCATAGCTGACAAACCATCAACACCACTGCCTCTAAAAAGTCTTATAAAAAATGTTTCTGCCTGATCCTGCAGATGATGTGCCACCAGTAATAATTTAATATCATTTTCTCTACAAAAGGCATCCATTAACTTGTATCTGGCCTCTCTGGCTGCTGCTTCCACGTTAGTATCAGGTTTTTCATCATTCCATGTCAATATATGATGTTCTATTTCGTACTTTCTACATAAATCTGAAACATACTCCGCTTCCATTCTTGATTTTTCTCTCAGCTGATGATCTACAGTAATTGCCGCCAGTTCAACGGTGTTATTGTCGCACCATTCCTTTGCTACAAACATCAGTGCCAGAGAATCCATTCCGCCGGACACAGCAACAGCTATTTTTTTATTATCAAGAAGTATATTTTTATAGGCGTCTATATGTAAATATAATTTTTGCTTTATTTCCATTGTCTTTTTTATTGAAAATTGCTTTAAGTATATCTATAAACATTTTCTTTATTTTTGCCATAAAGGCTGTAACTTTTTGATAAATATTTACTATTACTGTTATAAACTCTATTCCTTTTTTAACTTTTTCCTCATCTATATTTTCAATTTTTTTGACCATGTCCATATAGTCATCGCTTTTGATTTCCGTAGCAAACACAGCACCGGAACTGTTGATAAACAGGGCACAAAACAACAAAAACAGAAATGCAAATATAATTTTAAAGTTCATTTTGTTTCTCATATGAATAAGCTCTTTAAATGTGCAAAACAACTGGATATGTAACTTGTAAAATTATTCATTCCACCGGCCAGTATACCCATTACTGAATTAGGATCAGCACCGGCATATGATGATATGAAACGTATTATTAAAGCTATTATCAGAACCGGAACAACTATTTTTAATACGACTTTTAAACTAACTATAGAAAAAATTATATTCCACACGCTTGCTATCCTATTATATATCTTTTCACTCATTATACATTTATAAAAAATAAAATCAATAAATTTATTTTACATAATTTTTATATTTTATTAGTTTTCTCTGAATTATTTCCATTCTTATTCCTTCCACTTATTTTAACATTGGTTTGGGGCGAACGGATTGGGGTTGAAAAATAGTGTTGGTGGAGGTGGCAGCAGCAGAATTGGAAATAGGTTGGTAAAGATAACCTATTAGGTAAATGTTAAAGATGTATAAAAATATCAGTCGTGACAAACTAGTATTTTTATTGTTTTAAATTTTCAAATTTTTTTAAAAAAAATAATTTTCCCCCTCCCAAAATTCCCCCTCATCCCCATAATTACTATTCAATCTCTCTTTCAACTTTCTTTAACTTTTCCTCTTGACATCTAAATAAAATAATATTATAATTATCAATGTAGGTTAGTTTAGGTATCTGAAATAGGT